>JAPHTA010000259.1 GCA_026196475.1 Sedimenticola sp. | reverse complement strand
TTGAACTCGTTGGTACTGTACGTTGCCATCTTCTCCTCACCAAACAGCCGACTGGAAACGCGCATGATACATCGAATAGAGCCTGCATGTCAGACTCCCCCCTGGCAACAGGCCCTGGCCACGGCGATCACCGATCCCGCGGTTCTGGTGGACCACCTGCAACTGGACCCGGCACTGTTGCCGGCTGCACAGCGTGCAGCCGAACTGTTCCGGCTCAAGGTGCCGCGCCCCTTCGTCGAGCTGATGAGGAAGGGTGACCCCGGGGACCCTCTGCTGCGACAGGTACTGCCGCTGGGGGCGGAGCTCAGTCCCGCACCTGGCTTTGTCGAAGATCCGGTGGGTGACGAGGAGAAGGCGGTGGTACCCGGCATTCTGCACAAGTACCAAGGACGCATGCTGCTGATCGCCAGCGGCAGTTGCGCCGTCCACTGCCGCTACTGCTTCCGCAGACACTTCCCGTACCAGGCAAACAGCGCCTGTCGCAATCAGTGGCAGCAGGCGCTTGACTATATCCGGGATAGCCGGGAGACGGACGAGGTGATCCTGAGTGGCGGTGATCCGCTGACCCTGACCGATGGCCGGCTGGCCCAGTTGATCGACAAGCTTTCCGGGATACCTCACCTCAGGCGCCTGCGACTGCATACGCGGCTGCCGGTGGTCATCCCCCGGCGTCTGACACCCGGTCTGATCGATCTGCTCTCCAGCAGCCGCCTGAGCAGCATTGTGGTACTGCACGTAAACCATGCAAACGAACTGGGACCGGAGTTGAGGGCCAGGCTGCCCCGGATCCGGGAGAGCGGCGTCACCCTGCTCAACCAGTCGGTCCTGCTGCGTGGCGTCAATGACAGTGTGGACAGCCTGAGCCAGCTCAGCCTCTCGCTGTTTGAGTGCGGCGTACTCCCCTACTACCTCCACCTGCTGGACCGGGTAAGGGGCGCGGCCCATTTCGAGGTTCCCGAAGTGGAGGCCCGGCGACTGCAGGAGGGCATTCGTGAGCGGCTACCGGGCTACCTGGTGCCAGCCATGGTAAGGGAGATCGCAGGCGCGCCAGCCAAGCAACCCTTCTTCTGAGGACGGACTCAAGCCGCTGAATTTATTCCTTTAGTCCCGCCGACGCCTGCCGATAGCCTTGATGTATAATCCTGCAGGTTTTTTGCAGTGATCCACTATCAGTTATCGGGATCCCAATAGTTTCATGCAGTTACAGAGCACACTCGGTTTCAAGATTCCTGAGCGTACAGCGCCGCCCACGGACGCGTTCCTGCTCAATCCCAGGGCAGTGGCAGACTGGATCAGCTCTCTGCCAATCGCAAACGTGGGAGAGACCTCCCGCCAGGTGTTCAAAACTATTGTCGAGTTCAACAGGCTGGAGATTCCCGGCCTGAGCCGAATCAGGAGTGCCGAGCAGTTCCGGCAACCGATCGGGTACATCTCGGAGAATCTGCAGAAGTACTTTATCGACACCGCCTTTCCGCTGAGTGCGAAGAACCGCAAGATCGCGGTACTGAACCGGGAGCTTTACACGGAACTGGCCCTCTCGTACAAGATCTATATCGAGTCCGCCATTGCGGGACAATCCGGAAAGATCGACCGAAAGCTTCTGATTATCGCGCTTCACCGGGCCCTGCGTTACCTGTCAACGGTAGTCTTCCAGTGTGCAATCGTTTACGACCCGGTACCGGCAAACACCTGGAGAGAGATACACCGCCTGTATGCCTTCGCGGAGAAGAACGGGATTCATCGGCAACCGGTGAACGAGGACGGCGAAAAGAGTGAAGCCTCCACCATTGGCCAACTGTACAAGCAGATTCTGCTCTTCTCGGTCAGCTCCCCCTACAGCATGCGCCAGCGGGAGATCCGGCTGCTGATCGACTCCCTGGACCCGTGGAGCAGGCTGGCCAGGCTGGAGTCGGCCAGGGTCACCCAGGTCTCATCCTGCCAGTTCATCGCCCGCCTGGGCTCGGACTCCCCCCCCCTTCACCATACCCTTGTGGAGGCGGGAGAAGAGGGCCACTACCGGCTACTGGACACACACCAGGTGGTAAAGCTCCTGGCAGACTCCGTCAAAGACGCATCCGGCAGCTCCGGTACAGCGGGCTTGCATTCCACCGCAGGCCAGCTGCCGGTGGCGCTCATGCGCCAGTTGAGCGAGGCTCTGAGTACCGCCCCGAAACGCCAGTTCGTCAGAACCCGGCTCAATTTCGAGCTCAAGATAGCGGTTGGCATCAGTGATATCAACACACTGCTTGACGCCGGCCTGGAACAGGCCGTGATACCACCGGACCAGCCGACCGACAGCGAGCTGGCATGGCTTAGCAAGGAGTCAAGCGGGAGTTTCGGCCAATCCCAGGCGTCCCCGACCCAGGGTCTTGCGCTGGAAACCTATGATGTCTCCATCGAGGAGACCATCGTGGCCAGCAGCATCGAGGACGCAGGGTTTGCCTATCCGTTCCCGGCAAGCCAGGGCCCCAGCACGGCACCTCCCCCTCAACCAGACACCTTCGCCTGCAAGACAGTAAACGAGAGCGCTGGTGGATACTGCATCAACTGGCAGGGACTGAATGCCCCGAAGATCAAGATCGGCGAGGTTATCGGGATTCAATCGGCCAGTAACAGCCGCCAGTTCTCCATCGGCATCAGTCGCTGGATGAAGAATGTCCCGGGACAGGGACTGCTGCTCGGGATGCAGATGATCGCCTCCAGTTCACAAGCAGTCCTGGTGCATCACCTGGAAGGTGTACAGATTGCCGACAGACCCTACAAGGGCCTGCTGCTGCCCGCAGTCCGGACCTCTGGACAACCGGCCACCCTGGTGCTGCCGACCCTGCCCTTCAAAAGCGGCAGCCTGGTGATGATCAACGACGGCCAGGAGGAGCGAAAGGCGACCCTGGGACGCCTGCTGGAATCAACCGGGGCCTTCACCCATTTCGAATTCCGCTACCAGGCACGACAGGGAAGCCGGGGCAACCCGCACGGCGACAGCGAGGATTTTGACAATGTCCGGTCCATGCTGTAGTTGTGGGGGATTATAATAATCAGATTTCAGACCATGGGACTGCTGCACCGATGAAAGGACATTCAGACACCGACATTCCCATCTCACTCCTGGTCGTCGACCCTTCCGTGAACGACGCGGAGGACTACATCAACACCCTGCGGAATGCGGGCCTGGTTATCCATCCACAGGTGGTCACGGACCCGGAGTCACTGCTTGACAGCGAAGAGAGCGAGCGACCGGACCTGATCCTCCTCTCGATACCCGAGACTGAGGAGAAGATCGCGGAAAGCACCCGGCTCTGTCGGGGCGTCTATCCCGACACGGCCTGCGTCATGCTGTACAAAAATCCGCAGACCAGTCCGGCACTTCTGCTCCAGGCGATGCGTGACGGTGCCCGGGACGTGGTCTCGGTGGAGGACCCGGAGCGGCTGCAACTGGTGATCCGACGCGAAGCGGTGGACCTGCATACCCGCAAGACACTGCATGAGACCCTGCAAAAACTTAAAGAGGCGGAGTCCCGCTGCAACACCCTTATCGTCAGCTCCCAGGATGCCATCGCCTACATCCACGAAGGGATGCACATGCAGGCCAATCCTGCCTACCTGGAGATGTTCGGCTATGTCAGCATGGACGAACTGGAAGGGCTGCCGATTCTCGATATGGTGGCGGCAGACGACCACAAGCAGGTCAAGACCTTCCTCAAGAACCTGGGCGACGGGGACGGCGAGCTCCAGGTAACCTGCCAGAATAGCGCGGGGGAGACCTTCAGGGCGACCCTGATCTTTTCCGCCGCCACCTACGACGGCGAACCCTGCACCCAGATCGTGATCAGGAACGATGCCCAGAGCAGGGAACTGGAACATACCATCGAGATGCTGAGCAGCCAGGATGCCCAGACCGGCCTGGCCAATCGACAGTATTTCATGAACCGCATGGAGCAGAAGCTGGAGCAGCTGAAACCGGCACAGGGAAGCTGTTCGCTGTTCTACATCGTGCTGGATGAGTTTGCCGATATCCGGGCCCGCCTGGGCATCCTGGAGAGCGACAACATGCTCAAGGAGGTCGCCGGCATCCTCACCCCCCTGGTCGGAGAGAACGAACTTCTGGCCCGCTTCGGCGACCACAGTTTCACCCTGCTCAGCGACACGCTGGGGCAGGAGGCGGAACAGAAGGCGGAACAGTTGCTGCAGAGGGTGGACGATTTTATCTACAAGGAGATCAACATCACCTGCAGCATCGGCGTCGCCCTGCTCGATCAGCAGTCGAATGGCGGCCAGGATTTCATCAACAGCGCCTACAACGCCTACGAAGCTGCCCGCAACGAAGGCGGCAACCGCGTCTCCCTGTACGATCCCAGCGAGATGCAACCGAGCTTTGGTGAAAGCAATACCGGGGACGAGGCACGGATCAACGAACTGATCGCACATGCGCTGGATAACGACCGTTTTCGACTGGTCTTCCAGCCAATCGTCAGTCTGCAGGGCGACAGCCGTGAACACTATGCGGTACTTACCCGCCTGCTGGACAAGAACAACGAGGAGATCCTGCCCGATTTCTTTATCAAGCCGGCCATCGAAGGCGAGCAGATGGCCAGGGTCGACCGCTGGGTTATCGAGCACGCCATCCAGGAGATCGCCGGGCAGCGCAACGAGGGGCGCAAGGTGAATTTCTTTATCAACCTGTCCAGCACCTCGCTGCAGGATGAGGGCATCCTGCTCTGGATCTGCGACTGCCTGAGAAAACACAAGGCGAAGGGTGCCTGGCTCACCTTCCAGGTCCGGGACAAGGACCTCAGGAACCATATCCAGGCCGCCAGAAAACTGATCGACGGGCTGAAAAAGATCAAGTGCCAGCTGGCCATCGACCAGTTCGGTTCCAATCCGAAAGCGGAGACCCTGCTCAAGCACCTCCCGGTGGATTTCGTAAAGTTTGACTTCGATCTTCTGGAGGATCTGGCCACCAACCAGAAAAAGCAGGATCAGCTTAACGAGCTGAACAAGCTGGCCATGCTACACAAGGTAAAGACCATCGCCATGGGTGTGGAGGACGCCAACAGCCTGGCGGTGCTTTGGACGGTGGGTGTCAACTATATCCAGGGCTACTTCCTGCAGGAGCCGTCCGAGAATATCTCCTACGAGTTCGGCAATGCCTGAGTGGCCACCACCGGCTCAGCCCGTCGGACAGGATATCACCAGGGCATAAAACTGTTCATGAAGGTCATCGGGCGGGAGATATTGTGGTTCATCCGCGATATGTCATGCCGCATGATGTAGGTTGATTCGGTCATCGAGCCGATCGATCGATCCATGGAGGCGATAGTCTCCAGCATCGGCTGCAGGGTGCTCACCTTGTCATTGATCTCCGACATGTGTCCCGACATGACACCGATATTGGCCGTCATCTGCACCATGTTGTCGGATACAGACTGCATGTTGTTGGCCAGCATGGTCATATTCGAATCCACGCTTACCGCCAGGTAGTGCACATCCTTGGTCAGGCTATAGACCAGGAAAAAACCGTACGCTGCCAGGATGATGAAGGCGAAAAGCGAGGGGTAGACTATCAGTTCCCAGCGCCGCGCACTGGTCTCGAAGGCCTCGGACAGGCGATCCATCGGATAGGATGGTGCATCCCGCGACGCTTCATCCCCCCGTTCTGCCTGCACACTCAAATCTGTCTGGGTCATCTGTTTCACCGGCCGCCAGCATCAGAAGAAAAGGTAATTTATTCTTTTCTAATATTTGTAATCTCTAATATATGCTAACATGAAACGGTCCGAAAAGTCGCACATTTTTACTCTCCCGGTAGTTCCGATTCACAGAGGTGGACGCCCGTGATGGTGAAATAATTGCTGCTTTTCCGGCAGGTTCAACCATTACCGGGAAGATCAGTCGTCACCAAAAGGGCCTCAATGCGGTCAACGACAGGATGCCTTGCCCGCTACCCGGAAAGAGACTGACGGTTTTCGACTGGAGGGCTTCTCACATCGTCACGAGCCAACAGCCGGGTGCGCTTTTACTCGCGTCCATGGAAATGGATTCGCGGGGTTACAAACTGTTTCCACCCTGATCGGTCGCCAGGGATAGTCGGGAGAAGCGCTCAGAAGTCGCCGATCGCTCCCCGTCGCATGATCTCCAGAATCACCCTCTTCACGTGTAGCGCCTCCTCCTTGAGTTCCGGTGGAAGCGGCTCCCCGCCATGGATCATCAGGTCCATGTTGAGGGCGTACAGCCAGAGTTTACCCTGCTTGTCCTCGACCAGCGTGATGCGGCACGGCAGGTAGGCGGAAAAGGCATCGCTGTAGTCGATCATGCGGGCGGCGGTCAGCGAGTTGCAGAACATGTAGATCTTGACGAATCGATACGCCTCTCCGCTTTTCGCCTCTACATCCTTGTAAAGCGGCAGTTCACCCACGTTGGAGATATTCAGCTCGTTGGCCACCACCTTCATGGACTGCTCAACGTCTTCAGGAGTCAGCCCCTCCTCCACGGGTACTTTCCAGGCAGTCGCTTCGGCCGCATTGCGTGTCTCCAGGATATTCGCTACCAGCTCTCGGTAAACCTCCGCGGCCCCGGGATCAAAACGGTCAATTACCTGTACGTATTTGACCCCTACCACGCCACCGGCAATCATCGACAGGAGGCCTACCAGGGCCAACAGGTTTCTGATCGTGGACATAAGCTAGCACTCCCCTTTCAAGGCACTGACCGACAGCAGGTTGATGCCGTCGGTTAGCGCGGATTATTTCAGTACTTCGGGGTAGAGGCTGGCACAGAGCGCATTCAGCTCCTTGGCCCCTTTCCCCTTCGGGTTCAGCTCGAAAACCGCCAGCCCCTCGCTGAACGAGCGGCGGAAGATGGTGCGCTGTGACAAACGCGGCTTGATGAACTTCATGTCCGGCAGGGAGACCAGCGCCGCGGCAGCCTCATCTGTCTCACGGATGGCATGGTGTGTGTCCCCGCGGTTGATAAAGCCGACTATCTGCGGCAATTGATCCCGCTTCAAGGACTTGACGAACTGGATAAAGCGCTGGGTTGACCAGATATCAGCCTGGGAGGGGGGCACCGGCACCAGGATTCGGTCCGCCATGCGCAGGGCGCGCTTCATTAGCTCGATATCGGCGGTACCGATATCGATCAACACCTCACCGAAACCGGCCAGTCGATCAGGATCCAGATACTTCTTACCCTTCACCACGATCTTCGGTAGGTAGCCCTCCTCCTCTCTCACCTCCGCCACATCTCGCAAGGTGGCTTGCGGGTCAAGATCGATCACCTGTATCGATTCGTCGGCCAGAGCCAGCCAGACAGCCAGGTTAAAGGCCACGGTACTCTTCCCGGAACCCCCTTTCAGACTTGCCACCACGGTTATCATATACAGAACCCTGTTCTTATTGGATTATCAGCCTCGCTATGACGCCACCTTTCGGAACCAGTCACCCGATGCGCCGGCTAGTCGATCATCTGCGGCCGCCAGGCCAGCGTATCCTCACGCCGGGGGATCGGCAGCCGACTCGCAGGGCCACCAGCCCACGGCCCGGACTGAACCTGACCCGAAGGCCGGTTGCCCGACCAGCGATTGTGCGGGTATTGATAGTGAGCCGGAGGATTGGGCCGGGAAGCCCGGTCCGCCCGCTGAGCGACAAACGGCCGTGGCATGGGTCGAAAGCGATAGTTCGGCTGCCCCCTCAGCGGCGAGTTGAACGGCTGGTAGCGACCGGCATAGCGTCCCGGTGCGGCCTGCGGTGGCGGCGGTACAGGCCGGCGCCACTGCTGTCGGCCCGGATACGGGCTATGCATCATCGGCGGGGGCAGCATACCGCCTGGCGGACGCCAGTAGCGTACCGGCGTCATCGACCGTCGCGGCGGGGAATAGAAACCTCCGCCACGCTGTTGCGGGCGATAGCCTTGTACCGGCCTGACCGACGGAGCGCTTCCATACGCTATCTGTGGCATCGGCCGGTAGCCCGGCCTCATCATGCCGGGCGCAGGACGCACATATGCCCGTGGATCCATCTGCCGTGGGCCGGGATAGGCCATCCGCGGCCCGGGCGATCCCCGGTATGCGGGAGCGAATCGCGGATAGCCGGCTTGCCGTTGTTGCCCCGGGAAGGCGCCGGGCCAGTACGCAATCTGACGCGGCGGCGCAGCCATCGGGTAGCGAGGGGGTGGCATGCGTACCGGCGGCCGGTAACTCACCGGAATGGGCCAGGCGGAGGCACGCCGCACAGCGTAGCGCCCCTGCGGCATGCCATAGCGTCCAAACCCGTTGCGCGGATTCACAAACTGCGGGCGGAAGCGGGGCCGGAAAGCGGCCACTCCCTGTCCCGGCGCAGCCGGCGCGAAGGCCGGCGCCATCTGCTGCGGCATGACCATGGGTGCAGCCGCCTGGGTGGTACCAGCGGCCACCACAAGGGCACTTAGCCCGGCCAGCAGCATCAGGCTCTTTTGGATCATTCTGCTCATATTCTCCTCTCCCCCTCTCTCCAGTCGATCGGTCGTTCTGCATACAGTCTACGCATTATCGACTCCTTTTGGGTGGTTGCGGGACGATTTTTCTGTAATCCGCCGGGATGGTGAACAACTCCGGGGATTGCTCCCCGACCCGGATATTGCGCAACTCCCTCAGGTACCCACCGGGGTTCTGTTCCCTGATTGCCAGGTTCAACTGTGGATCGAACCAGCGGGTGGAGCGCTGCTGCTGCGACCCCTGGGTCACAACCATCTCCCACTTCTCGACCTCCCGACCCTGAAGCTGCTCCACGCCCAGCATCTTCTGCTCCATCACCGGGCCACCCGGTACCTCCTGGCGCAACAGGATCGAACGCTGCTTGCCAATCCACTGGGTGCTCTGCACCGCGCCCCCCTGGCCTGGCACCTTGACCGACCACTTCACCGCCGGCCGCCCCTGGATCTGTTCCTCTCCCAGCCGGCGACACTCGGCGCCGGGTATTCCCTCGCAGGGCGAGCCGTTCTGCTCCCCGGCAACCGCATCCGCGCTGCTGTACTCGATATAGCTACGCTGCTGAGGGTAGAGGACCCAGGTGGTCCTCTGTTCTGTATCGATAATGCTCACCACCGGCTGGCCGTTCTGCTGCATTTCGCTACGAATGCGCTGCTTGCCGACATAGATGCGCCCGCTGCGCTGGTTGTTTTTCGGGTCGGTCTGCAGGGTATCGGCTGAGAACTCCACTGCGGCGGGCGAGGCCGCCTGGACCAGTGGCAGAGCGGACAGGAGCAGGCCGAGACCAAGCCCCCTGAAACGACTATATCTGGACATTTTCTACCTCCCTTGCCAGACCCGACTTCAGGGTCACGGCGCCATTCTTAGCCCCGGGATCAAGCCGGCCCGGGAACACTGTTATTTATCTGTTTCTTCTGTTCGGTACCTGCTTTCCACCGGGTCGGAATCGATAGCCGGGAATCGGCCTGACGGTAGCGGGTGGCCTTATCGAGTCGGTATTGGCTGCTCCGCCCTTTCCCGGCTCCGGCTGTGAGTGATAACCGGGCATCGAGTAGCGGGGAAGCCTGGTCGCCGGTTGCTCTCTGAAGCGATAGCGAGGTTGACGAAAAGGAGTTCCGACACCGGGATACCGGGGATCCGGATTATAAGCGGCCGAATCTCCCCGCTGCCCGCTGCCGCTGTCGTCTCCCGGAAGTGGTCGAAACTGGTAGCCGGCAGGCGGTGCCGCCGTTACCACCCCCGGCACAAGCGATAACACCAGGAGGTTGGCTGCAATCCAGGACACCAGTGGGTGCAGGCTAGGCCCCATGATCAGCTCTACTCTATACCGCTGTCGTTGTCGATCTTGAGGCGGATTCCCCGCCGGCCCCCCTTACGACTCCCCGGCCGGGGAGCCTTTACTGCAGGGGACTCGCTGGAGGGAGCCGACTTGTCAGCGCCCGGAGCCTTGCTGCCACCTGCCTGGCCGCCAGACCGGGCAGGAGATTGGGATTTCTTGACCGACTTCTTGCGGCTTGCCGCTTTCTTGCCGGCGACTCTCCCCGCCGTTGCCCGTTCGCCTGTCGCTACCTGCTTTTTCGCCGCTCGCTTCTTCTTGCTGACCGCCTTCTTCTTTGCCGCCTTCTTTCTCGCCGGCGACCTGTCACCCGCATCTGGCATGGCGGCCTTCTCCCGGGCCTCCGCCTCGACCGGACTTGGCGCCGGCGCCTGGTGCACCACCGACCGGGAATCTTCAGGTGGAATTTTCCCGGCGCTTTTCACAGAGGTTTCCCGGCTCTCCGTAACACCTGTCTGCCGCCCTTGAGCCATTTCCGGCGTTTTCCGTGCCACCGGGTCCGCCGCACCCGACCGGGCGCCGCTGTCGGTTGTTGCCGCCAGGGGCGGCGATACTTCCGTTGCTGCATTCCCGACCACACTCTTCCGCGCTGGCAGCAGTTGTCCCAGCAACAGGAACACTCCACGCAGTGCGTAAAAAATCATCAGCAGGATGGTAGCCAGCTTGCCCCAAAGCCTGACCAGAAATGGCTGACGGGGGGTGGCAGGGGGCACCTCTCCGGCTCCCGCCGGGCCCTCCTGGTCAAACGGTCCACCCTCGCCGTCATATCCTGCCGCGGCCACCTCGCACAGCGCCTTGCTGGCCTTCATGCAACCGAGCGGAATCACGATCAGGGTCAGGATGGTGGAAACCATTACGCCGGAAGCAAGCGAGATGGCCATGCCCTGGAAGATAGGATCCGTAAAGATAACCGATGAGCCGCAGACCAGGGCCAGCGCGGTAATCATGATCGGCCGGGTCCGGGTGGTACAGGCGCGCACCACCGCTTCCGCCACCGGCACACCGCGCTGAATCTCGTGGATGGAGAAATCCACCAGAAGAATCGAGTTGCGAACGATAATACCGGCCAGGGCGATCCAGCCGATCATCGAGGTGGCGGTAAACTCGGCGCCCATGATCGCATGCATCGGGATAATACCCAGCAGGGTCAGGGGAATAGGCGCCATGATCAGGGCAGGAATGCGGAAATTGCCGAACTCCCACACCACCAGGATATAGATCAGCACCAGTGCCACCATGAAGGCGGCGCCCATGTCACGGAAGGTTTCAAAGGTGACAGTCCATTCGCCGGTCCACTCAATACTGGTGCTGTTATCATCCAGCGGCGGCTTGAACCAGAAGGCATCCACCTTGACCCCGTCCGGCGCCACGTAGTCGGCGGCCAGGATATCCTGTACCTGGAACATGCCATAGACCGGCGCTGCCAGTTCGCCACCCACGTCGGCCACCACGTACTCCACCGGACGCAGGTCCTTGTGATAGATGATCGGCTCCTCCTGCATGCGCTGGAAGGACCCGAGTTCGCGCAGGGGCAGGCTGACACCGCTGCTGGACTGGATCGGAAGATCCCCCAGTCGGTTGATCTGCGAACGTTCCGCCAGAGGCACCTGGATCACAATATTGATCGGTTCATGCCCGGCCTTCTGCTTCACGTCACCAAGCCGCATGCCGCCCAGTGCCATCGACAGGTTGCGGTTGATGGTATCCACGGAAATGCCCCGCCGCACCGCCTTCTCGGTGTCCACCTTGAACAGCCAGTAGTCGTAGCTGCCGCGCAGGTAGTTGTCCACGTCAACCAGGCTCTCGGCCTGTTCGAATATGCCAGTCAGGTCTCTCGCCACCTGGCGCCGGATTTCGGCGGTGGGTCCGTGCACCTCGGCCACCACCGACTGCAATACCGGTGGACCGGGCGGCATCTCCACCACGGCGAACTTGGCCCCGCTGTCCCGGGTGATGCGCTTGACCACCTCGCGGGCGGCCACGGCGATCTCGTGGCTGCTGCGCTCCCGCTTGCTCTTGTGCAGCAGCTGCACCTGAACCTCGGCCTGCCAGGGATCCTGTCGCAGGTAGTAGTGGCGCACCATGCCGTTAAAATCGAATGGCCGGGCGGTTCCGGCATATACCTGCAGCGCAGTCACCTCCGGCATCTGACGCAATTCGCCTGCAATCTGGTGAGCCAGGTTGGCGGTTACCGGTAGCGCCGTCCCCTCCGGCAGATCCAGGACCACCGAAAACTCCGGCTTGTTGTCCAGCGGCAGCATCTTCACCGTCACCCACTTGGTATAGAACATGGAGCAGGCAAAGAAGAAGGCGCCCCACAACAACAGCTTGAAGATGATTCGCTTGCTAGGCACCTGGATCAGCGGGTTCAGGATCCTTTCGTAGAAACGGGCCAGTCGCTGGGTACCCGCCTTCTCGCGCTCTTCCGCCACCTCCAGGTAGTTCATGGTCGGACGCAACCAGCGGGAGATGGCAAGCCAGGGGGTGAATACGAACGCGGCAAATAGCGAGATCAGCATGGCCGCCGATCCGAGCGCCGGAATCGGCTCCATGTAGGGACCCATCATGCCGGTCACGAAACCCATCGGCAGCAGGGCGGCAATCACGGTGAAGGTGGCAAGTATGGTGGGATTACCCACCTCGCGCACCGCGTCCACCGCGGTGGCGGCATCGGTGGTGCCCGACTCCAGCCAGCGGCGGTAGATGTTCTCCACCACCACGATGGCATCATCCACCAGAATGCCGATCGAGAAGATCAGGGCGAACAGGCTGACCCGGTCGATGGTGTAGCCGGTAACCCAGGCGTAGAAGATGGTCATCAACAGTACCACCGGAATCACCAGTACCACCACGATGGCGGGCCGCAGTGCGCGAAACGCGAACAGTACCAGCAGGAACACGAACCCGGTCGCGACAAACAGCTTGAAGATCAGCTCGTTGACCTTGTCTTCCGCCGTTTCACCGTAGTTGCGGGTAATACTCACTTCCACGTTGGAGGGGATTCGAACACCCTTGAGCTGTTCGACCCGATCAACGATCGCGCTGGCCACGGTGACACCGTTGACTCCGGGCTTCTTGGCCACCGCGATGGTTACCGCCGGCACTCCGCTGGCAGGCTGTTCATGGTCACCAGCCGGGCCGGTGTAGTAGGCCACCAGCTGGTTGGCATCCTCCGGCCCCTGCACCACCCGCGCCACGTCATGCACGTAGACCGGAACATCGTTGTGGGTGCCGATCACCAGGCGACTGATATCGTCTGTTGTCTTTAGGAAGGCCCCGGTCATGACGGTGAACTTGGTGTCGCCCGACTCCACACCGCCAGCCTGCTGCTCGCTGTTCGATGTCTGGATTCGCTGCGCCACCTGGTCCAGGCTGATGCCGTAGCCGGAGAGACGTTCCGGCGATACCTCGATGGTCACCTGCTCGGCACGCCCCCCCACGACAAAGCTGTTGCCGGTATCCGGTATCTCCTTGATGCTCTGCAGTACATCATGGGCCAGCATTCGCAGCTGCCCGTCATCCACGTCCGGCATGCCGTCACCGTCCAGGTCCTTGGCCCAGAGGGTAACATTGACCACCGGCACATCGTCGATCCCCTTGGCCTTGACCAGGGGTGGAGAGACCCCGGGTGGGATCCGGTCCATGTTGGAGTCAAGCTTGTCATTCACCTTGACCAGGGAGGGGCCCATCTCCTCGCCCACGTCGAACTCGATAGTGACGATCCCCATCCCGCGCTGGGCGGCGGAATAGACGTGCTTAACCCCGTCGATCTCGCTCATGATCCGCTCCAGCGGTTCAATAGCCAGATTGGAGACCTGTTCCGCGGAGGCTCCGGTGTACTGAACAAAGATATCCACCATGGGCACGGATATCTGCGGATCCTCCTGGCGTGGGGTCATCATCAGGCCCAGCAGGCCCATCAGCATCATGGAGATGAAAAAGAGGGGTGAGAGCGGTGAATTGATGAAGAATCGAGCGGTTCGCCCGGCAAGGCCCAGCTGCTCGTCGGTCACCTGGGGCGGATTCTGGCCGTCTTTTGTGGGATCTTCCTGATTCATCATAGTTACACTTGTTGCAGTGGTATGACAGGAGCCGGAGCGGTTGCCTGCAGGAACAGGTTTACCGTGTCACTCAGTCGGCGTTTCTTGTTTGCCCGGACCAGCCGGATGTTATGCCGTGCGCCGGGTTGCGCAGTATCCGTTCACCGGCGCTCAGACCGGACAGGACACTGACAAAACCATTGTCCAGGCTCTCTCCCACGCGGATCAATCGCAGCTCGGGACGCCCCCCGCGGCCCTCCACGTAAACGCCGGGCAGGCTCCCATTGTAACGAATCGCCGAGGCCGGAATTACCGGGTGGTTGCGTGCCGGGGCCGTCAGGTCGGGTACCCTTACCTTGACGTACATGCCGGGCGCCGATACACCCTGAGGCAGATCGAATTTCACCTTGACGGTATGTCGCTGGGAATCGGCGGTCGGAAAGATCTGTGCAACCCGGACCGGAACCACCTGGCCGGTGACATCCATCTCCGCCTCCAGCATCTGCTGTTCGTACAGGCTCGGGCGCAGGCGGGCGGGCACGTCTACCATGATCTGCAGATACTCCACGTCGGCGTAGACCAGTAGCGGCTGCCCCGGCTGCATGGTATCCCCCACCTCGACAAATTTCTTCAGTATCACGCCATCGAACGGTGCCAGGCTGATGGCATCGCGCAGCTTGGCGTCTATCGCCTGGATCTGGGACTGGGCGGAGACAATCGCGTTCTGTGCCTGGGTGATCTGCACACCGGATGTGTAGAGATCGGCACGCCGCTCGACACCCTGGTTGCGATTGCCGGAGAAGTTTTCCATCGGGCGGGTGAACATCTGGTCAAACAGGTTGGGCAGCCCCATACCCCCCATGGTCTGTTTCGACTGGGGTGACCAGAGTTCCCGGTTGTACTGCATTCCGGCAGCCCGCAACTGGGCATCGGCATTGGCCAGCTGCGCCAGCGCGGCATTGCGCTTGGCCAGCAGCTCCGAATCATCCAGCGCCACCAGCAGGGCGCCCTTCTCGAAGGTATCGCCCTCGATACCGGCCAGGTGCTTGACCCGACCCGGCAACTGCGCTGACAGGGTAACCTCCTTGTAGGGGATGACCGTTCCACCAAGCGACACCGTGGAGGCCCCGCGCGCCTGCTGCACGGTGTAGTAACCGCCGCCCTCGCTCTGGGCCAGGCTCTGCTGTGGCAGGAAGATGGCAACCGAGAGTAGCGTTGCCAGCGCCATTGCATGGACTCTTATAGCCATTTTTATAGTTATCCCGCTGATTTGTAACTGCTATTGATATACCACCCCGGGCACTTTAGCACGAGCGGCAAAGCCCGGGGTATTGTCAAGACTACTTATATCGGCGGCTTTTTAGAATACGTGCCGCCCGCTTGTTGTTACCGTGGATATCGCCATCGAGCCGATTCCGGTCTGCAGTGCCACTGTTGTGGACCGTCCGGGCCCGGCTTGCAGTCGTGCAAACGCTACGCCTTGCCCATGACAGAGAAACTCTTGATAAACGGCGCCGCCATCCTCGGGTCCTTCAGCATGGCCGCATAATCCCCCACCTTGAACTTCATCTTGCCAGAGGTAAACGCCATTCCCAATCCCATCATACCGGGGGGTTTGCTGATCCACTTTTTCCACTGTGCATCACTGCACCGGATATCCCAGTTGAGTGACTCTCCATTGTAGGCGCCGGCCGAAACCACCTTACCGTTCTCTACCGTGATCACACCGCGCGGCTGGTCTTCGCCTTCGAAGCCGTAACCGACGACACTGCAAAAGCCGATCTGCTCAAGTGCCCCGACCAGTTCCGGCTCAGCATTCCACTGCGCCATGAAGCTCTGCATCCACTCTTCCGTAAACAGTTCAGCCATCTCTACCTCCCTCTATCACCTGGTATCGGAAACCGCGTCACGTCAGTCTGGGACGAACCGCGAATAATTGGTAGTACAGTTTATTAAGTATCTCTTATATACTCATATAGCGCAATAGCTGGATAGATTCAGGGGTTATATTTTATCTCCATAAGTATTTGGCCAAATACATTTTTTACGCGACCACTCTCCCGGTTCCTGGCATCAACCTTACCGAAGATAGCGCACGCCCCCTTCTCCCAGCCAACAGACTAAGACTACCACCGTCCGTCGCGGCGCGTTAGTATGATTCGTGCCGGAGTCCGGGTGGAGGAACCAACCGGGCCGACGGACGGTAAAGCCATCACCAGCACCCTTTCGCCAACGCAGGAGCAGTTCATGAACTCGGCAGGAAGACTCATCGAGGGACGCCTCAAGCATCTCGAAACCCACCTGGAACAGGAAAACCCGGTACTGCTCAAGACAGTGCAAAGCTTCAAGACGCTTGACCGTATCGCCTACCGCACCGGACTGCTGGACACCGACGACTCCTACGCCACCCAGATCCCCTGGTGGCCGCTGATCTCGGTGCTGGGAACCTTCTCCTCCGGCAAATCGACTTTCATCAATCACTACCTGGGCTACAAGCTGCAGCGCACCGGCAACCAGGCGGTGGACGACAAGTTCACCGTCACCTGCTACAGCCGGGAGAAGACCGCCCACGCCCTGCCTGGTGTGGCTCTCGATTCCGATCCCCGCTTCCCTTTCTACCAGATCAGCGAGGATATCGAGCGGGTGGCCCAGGGAGAGGGCGAGCGAATCGACTCCTACCTGCAGCTGAAAACCTGTCCCAGCGAGCGGCTTCGCGGAAAGATACTGATCGACTCGCCGGGATTCGATGCCGACGCACAGCGTACCTCGACCCTGCGTATCACCGACCACATTATCGATCTGTCAGACCTGGTACTGGTTTTCTTCGACGCCAGGCATCCGGAACCGGGAGCCATGAACGACACCCTGGACCACCTGGTCAGCAACACCATCAACCGGAATGACGCCGGCAAGTTCCTCTACATCCTGAACCAGATCGACTCCGCAGCCCGCGAGGATAATCCGGAAGAGGTGGTCGCCGCCTGGCAGCGGGCGCTTGGCGAGCGCGGACTGACCGCTGGCCGTTTCTACACCATATACAACCCGGACGCGGCGGTCCCGATTGACGATCCCGACCTGCGCAAGCGTTTCGAACGCAAACGGGACGCTGATCTGGAAGAGATCCACAATCGCATGCACGAGGTGGAGATCGAACGCGCCTACCGCATTATCGGGGTACTGGAACGCACTGCGAGGGATATCGAGGAGCGCGCTATCCCGGCAATCGGGGAGGCCGTCTCGCGCTGGAAACGGCGCGTCATATGGGGTGATGCGTTTGCCTTCGGGTTACTGTTTATCGCCCTCTTTGCGATCACCCTCAAACTGGGCTACTGGGAGGGGCTCCGATTCACTCCGCCCTGGATGGAGACACTACTCAACAGTCCCGTCATACAGATCTTCAGTGCCGCAGGCGTATTGCTGGTCCTGTTCGGAGTGCACTACCTGATCCGTTCCCTGGCTGCCCGCAGCCTGTTGCCCCACCTGAGGAAACAGGCCCGCACTCTTACCATCCGGGGCGACCTGGCGCAGGCCTTCCTGCGCAATACCAAGCCATGGCGCAGCATTTTCAGCCGCTCGCCAGCCGGCTGGGGAAGGGGGGCCCGAAAACGGCTGGCCCAGGTGAAAGAGGATGCGGACAACTATGTACAGACTCTCAATGATCGTTTCACCAATCCCTCCGGTGAACCGGCGCTGGCAGCAGAACCGGAACAGATGATCGAGAGCTATCCCGAGGCAGAAGCGCAAGAGCCCGAAACGCCCCGGCCTGGATCCGCCCAGCAGGCCTGAGCGGGCAAAATGCGGATCGGGGTGGACCTTGGCGGAACCAAGATCGAGGCGATCGCCCTGGATGAGCAGGGACGCTGTCTGCACCGGTTACGCAGGAGCACTCCGGCCGGCGACTACCGCCGTACACTGGAGGCGGTGGCGGAGTCGGTGCGGGCCATCGAACAGGCGATCGGCAAGGCAGGGCGGGTCGGGGTCGGATCACCGGGCTCCCTCTCCCCAGCCAGCGGCCTTATCCGCAACGCCAACTCCACCTGCCTCAACGGAAAACCGCTACAGCAGGATATTGAAGCCCTGTTGCAGCGTCCGGTGCGCCTGGCCAATGATGCGGACTGCTTTGCACTGTCCGAGGCCACCGACGGCGCCGGAGCCGGTTACGCCTCGGTACTCGGGGTCATTCTGGGTACCGGAACCGGTGCCGGAATCGTGATCAACGGTAACCTGCTGCCCGATGCCAACCGGATATCCGGAGAGTGGGGCCACAACCCGCTGCCCTGGCCGCGACCGGAGGAGATACCCGGCAGAGACTGCTACTGCGGCAAACAGGGCTGCATCGAGACGTTTCTCTCCGGACCCGGACTGCAGCTGGACTACGAGCAGCTCTCCGGTGAACGCCTCCATGGCGAGGCACTGTCAGAAAGATTGGCCCTGGGAGAGCCGAATGCCGGGAAGGCGATGCTGCGCTACGAAGACCGCCTCGCCCGCAGCCTGGCCAGCGTGATCAACATACTCGACCCTCAGGCCATCATCCTCGGCGGCGGACTATCCAACATCTCCCGCCTCTACCGCACGGTACCCGCCCTCTGGTCCAGGTATATCTTCTCGGATGTAGTCAGGACCCGCCTGCTCCCACCTCTGCATGGAGATGCCAGCGGGGTGCGTGGAGCTGCCTGGCTGTGGAGTGACAATCTGTAGCAAAAACGCCGGTGAGGTCGGCAAGCCGGGTTAATACCAGGCCGCTATTTGCGCTCTCCATCCACCCGGGCCAACGCCCGGCGGAGTGCGTCCACCTCCTGGCGGGCATCGGTGACAAGGCGCTGCTGATGCAGAAAACGCCCCAGTACAGAGGCAAAGAGCATAAGGAAATGCTGATGCCAGGTCTCGAAGAACTCGGGCAGATGACTGGAAACATTCAGCACGCCCAGCAGCTTGTCATCCGACAGGACCGGAATGCTCATCAGCGCCCCGCCAGCAGGAGACAACCAGGTTTTATCAAACAGGGTGAAAGCAGTCTCCTCCTTGCAGTTGCGGTAGTACTGGAGCTGCCTTGTCTGGCAACTTTGCCCCATTATTCCCTGGTCGGCCGCGCACTCCACCGCCCGGATCTCGTCTGCATAACGCTCCGCCTCGCTCCCGCCAAAGAGGTTGACACGAATACCTGCAGCACAACGCAACATCCCGCCATCGAGCAGGAACAGGGAACTGCACTCAACCTCCTGGTACTCGGGCAGGACATCCAGTGCCCGGGCTATCAGTTCCTGCTCGGTTACTCCCTCGACCGGCAGGCGCGAAAGCAGACGGATTGCCGACAGGGCATCGACCAGTGAGAAAAGATTGTCCTGGTGGCTAAACATTGGCAAGCAACCCGGTCACCTTCACTGACCCGCTCATGCCAACTGCCTGGCGATCAGCTCAAGCTCATCCATCTGCTTTCTGAAGCGGTCCTCGATCATCGACAGTCGCTTCGGGTCAATACCCTCCAGATCCTTGAGCCAGCGGTTTTCCGGCAGATCCGACACCTCACCCCGGCGGCTCCTGGCAACCCATTCCGTAGCCCCGTTAAGCAGTCTCAACTCAACAGAATAGGTACCTTTGTAGTCATCCCGGCCGATAAAAGCCATCAACTCCCTGTTGACCTCCGGCAGATGCCACTTGCCAGCCAGCCATGCCCCGGCCTCCCGGTGATCCACCCCCAGTTGCTCCCGTTCAGCGACGAGAAGGCGATCAGGGTCCGTGGGAACCTGCCGCACCACTGCGGCATACAGGTCGGGCACCAGGTGCACCAACAGCAGAATCCCCAGGTTGTGGAACAACCCGGCCAGGTAGAGCGCGTTCGGATCGGGCCGCCCGGCAACCGGCAGGGCTGTCACCAGCGAACCCAGCAACTGCCCGGCCATGAGTGCCTCGTACCAGTAGCCCGCGATATCAAAAACCGGGCACCGCTCCACCTGGAACGCTCCAGCCACGGTAATACCCAGTGCCAGGCTCTTTACCATATTCAGCCCAAGCACCCGGATAATCGCCTCCTCAACACTGTAGACCGGAGTCGGCTGCGAGAAATAGGCCGAGTTGGCCAGACCGATGATGCGTGCTGCCAGTCCGGGGTCCTGCTCAATAATCGCCGACAGCTCCCTGAGATCGATATCATCATCGCTCACCGCCTGCAGCAGGCGATTGGCCGTCATTGAGAGTGGTGGCAGATGCCGCGTCTGCAGCACCGCCCTTTCAACCCGCGACTTGTCAGATTCCATAATCAGCTACCACCGGAAATTGCCCATCGGTCTCCACTTGATACTAGCGGCCCGACTACTGTTTTTCTTTAATGCGCAACACATTAGAGAACTTTTCCCGACTTCCGCCAAAATGGAATTGACATGCTGCAGTGCGTCGACGATTATATAGTGTATGTTTAACACTTAGTAACCTGACATGACCTATCAATATGCCTATCCGCACCCCGCTGTAACCACGGATGTGGCTGTATTCACGCTACAGAACCAGCAGCTGCAGCTGTTGCTGGTTCGTCGCGCCCGGGCGCCCTATGCAGGGAGCTGGGCACTGCCCGGGGGATTCCTGGATATCAGGGAGGACCTGGAGGCGTGCGCCCGGCGTGAGCTGCTGGAAGAGACCGGGGTCAGCGATCTCTACATCGAACAGCTGTATACCTTCGGCCACCCGGAGCGGGATCCGAGGGAGCGGGTGATCAGCGTGACCTATTACGCCCTGGTGCCATCTGACCGCACCCGCCTGCACCCCGGCAGCGATGCCGCGGATGCCGCCTGGTTTGCCATCGACGATCTGCCGGATCTGGCCTTCGATCATGCCGCAATCATTGAACTGGCAAGGGAACGCCTGGCGGCCAAGACACTCTACTCAACCATAATCTTCCAGCTGATGCCGGAGACGTTCACCCTGAGCGAACTGCAATCGGTATACGAGATATTGCGCCGCGAACAGCTTGACAAACGTAACTTCCGCAAATGGATTCTTGGCCTGGACCGGCTCGAGGAGACCGGCGCTAAACGCCGCAACGGTAACCACCGGCCAGCCAAAATCTATCGCGTCAAAAACCCTGGCCTGATCGAGTACATCCGCTGACCACAGGCCCACCAGAGAGACGACCATGAATCAGAACACACAACCCGTTACCCTCCGTCACCATGACGTAATCGTTCCGCCGCACCCGCAGTGGCCGACCCTCTCGGCGGACGAGAAGGCAGCCCTGAAAACGCGCATCAAGCAACTGCTCAAGGAGCGGGACGCGGTACTCGTGGCCCACTACTATACCGATGGCGACCTGCAGGAGCTGGCCGAAGGGACCGGTGGCTGCGTCTCCGACTCCCTGGA
>JAPHTA010000136.1 GCA_026196475.1 Sedimenticola sp. | reverse complement strand
CGAGCTTGACGCCGGCGGGACCGTTAGACTCCCAGGTCGGAGGGCCGTACTTCTGCCGGATCTGGTCAGCGATCGCCTTGCTGTCGAACCTGATTTCAGGCTTGAAGCGTTGCTTGTACTGGAGTGCCTTGACCCGAGTACCCTTCATCTCCGGAAGCTCGTAGGTGTGATAAAACAGCGCCAGGGTTCGGGTGGACTGGTCGTCGTTGATACGCCCTGAAGATCCCGCAGTGTACCCCTGTTCTTTCATGAGACGCTCTGCCTCCGCTTTCGGCATTCCGAACTCGATACCCTGGACATCGGTGGCTGCCATGGGAACCACCACTTCTTCCGGCAGATGTACCTGGCTGAACCGGCTGGCCTCGGCAAGCAGGGCCTGGTAGGCCTCCTGTTTGGCGGCTTCCGCCTTCTCCGTCTCCGCCTTGCGTTGCTCGGACCGGGCCCGGGCCGCTTCCTGCTCTCGTGCCTCTTTGGCCGCTTTCCTGGCCAGGCGTTCGGCCTCGTTGCGCTCTTTCCGTGCGGCCTGTACCTGCTTGTCCCACTCCTGGCGCTGCTTGTTGCCCCGTTTACCGTAGCTTCGATTGATCTGCCGCTCCTCCTCCTTGAGCGCCTGTTCCCGCTTCCGTTTCTCTGCCCGGGTGATCTCGTTGCTACGCTTCTGTTTTCGCAGTTCCTGCTTCTGCTGGTCGATCTCCAGGATGCGTTCGATATCAGACGCCATGTCCGCCTGGGCGGAGGGTGCAGATAACAGCGCGATCAACATAATGGCAAGAGCGCCTGGAGGCTGCATTTGGGCGAATGCCCGAAGGGTGATATTCATGGATCTGCTCTCCCGGTTACTCTCACTGTGCCGGTGCTGCAAGATAGCGTACAGGGCGTCTGCCAGACAGAAGCCCTGGTGCATGAGGTTGAGTGTAGACGTCTGATTTCGATTCAGCAAAGGATCCCCGGTACCCGGAATGTCCCACCCAGGTTGCCTATAGCCACAATACGGATGCGGTTGAAGGGTTCGCTGGGCAACCTCCATCGTTGATCGCAGGGTCTATACTGGTGGGGGTTTTGGCAGGATTGGTTCGGCCCATCCCAGGCCAACCCTGGGCCACCGGTTTCCGACATGGGCATGTGATTTCATCCCCGGAGTGGTCTTGTTGGAGAAGATGTAGCAATCGTAAAGCGGGTCAGGGAAGAATGGCTGAGCCAGAACAAATGGTTCCCTCGCCTGGGAGGAGAGGGAGTATTCGGTGTTCCGCTCCTGGGATGAAATGGCGAAGCCTGAACAGGCGGTACCCTCTCCCTCAGGGAGAGGGACAGGGTGAGGGGGTGAAGTGGCGCGGTTTATCTGTTCGGATCACCTCACCCCAACCCTCTCCTGGGAGGAGAGGGAGTATTCGGTGTTCCGGGCCTGGGATGAAATGGCGAAGCCTGAACAGGTGGTAACCCCTCTCTCAGAGAGAAGGGAAGTGGTGGGTTCAAGATAAAAAAAGGTGCTCAGGATGGCGAGAAGAAGAATAACCCCGGCGTTGGCGCTGGCCCTCTCTTTTACACCGGCAGGATACGCGGGAACCGTGAACATGGGAACGCCCGAGTCGGGTGTCGAACTGGGCCTGGGCTGGGACTCCCAGCGCGCCGAGATCATCCCCAACCGCTGTATCCGCTTCGCCCCGGTGAAGGAGGAGGGGCAGACCATTCGCATGCAGCTGAAGGAGGTCTCCGATTCGTCCGAATTGATGGAGCAGCTCAGTGGTTCCGCGGCCATGTCTATCAAGTCGGCAGTGGGCTCCGCCAGTGCCCAGGGCAGGTTTGCCTCCAGGACCCGGGTCAGCAGCTCTTCCAACTCGATGCTGATTCGGGCCACGGTGGACAACGGGGTGCTCTTTGTCGGTCCCTCCCAGCCGCTGGACCCGGTCCGGTCCGCCTATCCGTTGACGGAAAAGGTGAGTGCCAAGGCGCCCTGGTGGGTAAATGGTGGCGGAGTATCGCCCCTGGTTCACCTGACCGAGGAGGCACGGGATATCCTCGGTGACGGCAGTGCCGGCAACCTGCGGGAGTTCGAGAGGTTCTGTGGTGACTCCTTCGTCTCGGCCATCTACAGCGGTGCGGAGGTTATTGCGGTCATGTCCGTTAAGACGCAAAGCCGGACCAAGGCCGAGTCGGCCCAGGGTTGCGTGAAGGCGAAGCTCTCCGCCTGGGGCGTGAAGGGGAAGGCCAGTGCCTGCTCCAGTTCCGAATCCGACCAGCAGGATGGTTCCACCGAGATCACGGTGGACTTCACCCAGATCGGTGGCGCGGGCGGCAAGATACCGATGGACCAGGAGGGCTTTCTGGCCAAGCTCAATGAACTGCCGTCAGAGGCACAGGTTGGCCCCCAGTTTCACAGCATGGACCTGGTCGCCTACAGTGACCTGCCAGACTGGCCCCACGCCATCGTCATGAACACCGGGGATGATCCGGAGGATGCCCTGCTGGCCAACTTCTACTACACACTCACTTCGGTGGAAAACACCCTGCAGGATGCATTGGACAACCCGGATGATTACGTGGGAGAGAACCCGGCTGCGGTCCAGGCGTTGCAGGATGAAGTGATCCGGTACCGGCGGGAGATTCTGACCACTCTGCAGACGATGCAGCGGGTCGCCGGCCTGCAGACCGAGGTACCGTTCCTGTTCGGCCTCTTTACCCGTGTCGACCCCGAGGCGGTGCGCCTGAAAGCGGGGGTGGAGAAGCGGGTACAGATGCAGACAAAACGGCTGTTGGAATTCAACGACGGCAGCGAGAATCCCAATCTGATCAAGCTGAAACTGCCGGTGCCCTGCGTTGCGATTGCGGATTGTGCAACAGATGCATGCAGTATATCCGGCAAGGATATTGTGGACTATTTCGTGGCGCGCCAGGCGAGGAGGACCTGCCGGTCAGATCCCACCTCGATTGAGTGCCTGGACAACGGGCAACTGGACGCGCTGGCCAAGCGCGTGGATGCGGTCACTGCCGGCAATACCGAGTGCAAACAAGATACATGACCGGATAAACTGTCTTGACAAGACCGTATTTCGTGAGCGCGGCGGAATCCGGCAGTTCACTCTTTTCCATCTCATATCAGAAAAGCAATCTCGATCAGGCCTACCCGGTCAGAACCTGCCAGGATAGCCCCGGGAGTTGGGAAGGTATCAGTATGATGACCCGGGAGAACAGGAACTACCATGAACGGATACGCAAGGTCTGCGACTGCATTTCGCGGAATCTTGATGATGATCTGTCACTGAATCGCCTGAGTGCCGTGGCAGCTTTTTCGAAGTATCACTTTCATCGACTGTTTGCCGCCTATACCGGGCAGACTCTGCGTGATCACCCCTGCCTTTTCCGCCACCTCAGTTTCGTGCACGAGGTTGATGAGTGCGATCTGGTAACCTATGTTTACCTGCCACTCAACGAGAACCGTTAAGTCCAGTGATTTCCTGTGCCCAGCATGACTATATCGAGATCGCCTGCCTGTACCGGATTCCGGTCAGACTCATTCTCCGTTCGGGGGATGAGATCACGGGCATTGCGTTGGATACCGTGAGAAACGGCGACCGGCAAGAGTGCCTGAAGCTTCAGGTCGGGGAGGATGAACAGTGGGTGGTTCTCGATCGGCTACAGAGCATGGAGGCCCAGGTATCCAATCCGCATTTCGAGCGGGTGCAATTTGACCAGGCACAGTAGTGCTGCAGTGGTACTGGTGGTGACAGGGAAGTCTGGCGCCAGCCGGGGATTGCCCCGTTTTTACTATCGCCAGTCCCTGAAGCAGGTTCACGGTTTCACCGATCGGTATTAGACAGTAGAATCGATACAACCGATGCAGATGGAACAGGAAAGGTATCGGATAAATATAACAATAATGAAGGGAGGCAACGACAGTGGGAACTGGAGGGATATACTCGCAGATTTATACCAGCCTGGCGTCAGACCAGTCGATTTTTCCCTCGCTTCCCGAGACAACCATTCGTCTGAGATCAATCCTCAACGACTCCAGTTGCGACATTCCGGCAGCGGCCAAAGTTCTGCAAACCGATCCCGGCCTGTCGGCGTTTATACTGCGCGTGGCCAACAGTGCCGGGTACATGTCACGTGTACCACCCAAGGGTCTTGAGAGCGCCCTGAGACGGATAGGCCTGGAATCCGCCTCCAACCTTGCAACGACATTCGCCATACAGTCCTCCTTCAGGTGTTCCGATCGGGGTGTCAACCGGTTGCTCCTGGCGGCCTACGCAGAATCGACCCAGGTCGCCGTTATCAGCCACTTTCTCGCCACCCGGGTCAAGGGGCTCGATCCAGGCAAGGTGATGCTGGCCGGTTTGCTGCAGGATATTGGAGTGCCACCGATACTGATCCGGTTGCGGGAGCGGAAAGAGATATACGAGGATCCAGACAGGCGCCGGCAGGTGATCGACGGGCTGGCGCCCTTGGTCGCGGTCCTGATCCTGAAGAACTGGGGTTTTGACAATGATTTCGTGGAGGTGGCAAGAAACCGCAATAACTGGTTGCGGGATTCTGGCGAGAGTCCGGACCTGGGCGACATCGTGCTTATCGCACGGCTGCACTCTCTGATCGGTACACCAAGGTTTCGGGAGTGTCCTTCGTTCCAGGAGCTACCCGCCTTCCGCAAGCTGCCGGTGGGTGAACTTACTCCCGATAACAGCATTCGCATGCTGGACGAGGCGCGTGAGGAGATCGCCGCCCTGGCGCGCATGCTGCGGGGCGAGTGACTGCCTTGCCAACCGGGGTTGCATGCCTAAAGGTTTGTCTCCACCCGTATGAACGGCAGCGCCAGCGCCCAGTTCAGAAACAGGAAAATAGCGAACCAGCCGAAACTGGTGATCAACAGCAGCCGGTGGTGGCGGGCGGTTCCGGCTGCGGCTGCGGCCATAATCGCCAGCAGCGCGAAGGGAAGTGGAGCAGAGAGCTGCAGCGCCAAGTTGGTCGGCAGGGGCAGGGCCGGCCGGGGTTCGCCAGACAGCGGGTAGAGTGAAAGCCAGGCTTCACGGATATGCCACAACGCCAGGGCCGAGAGCACGATCAGAAGTGCAGTTGCAAACCCTGCAAGCCGGTTTAAATTGCTCCCGTGCCCGCCCATCTAGCGGCAGTCACAATAGTCGTTCATGATCTGGCGATAACGTACGACATCGCCTTCACCCCGGCATGCAGCTTCGCAGGCGGGTTTCGTGCAGGCGTCCAGTACTGCCTGCTCTTTCGCATCCAGCCGCTCGATACAGCTGTCCAGCCGCTTGTCACGCTGCGGATGATTGGCATCCCTCCCCCATTGGCGGAAACAGGCCTTGCGCTGATCCATGGCCGCCGGCAGGTTTGACTGGATGCAGGCGAGCATCCCGGGTAGCTTGGACTGGGGTTTCGGGTACATTGCCCGTCGCAGGGGGCCGTAGGAGACGCTGGCGAAGGAGATACAGCCGCAGTCCACCAGGTGGACCAATTTCGCACCGCTGGACCGTTTTTCAGTCCACAAGCGACACCACTCCTCGCCGTCGTGGCGATCGTCATAGGTGTACTGATCACGGGGCAGGTTGCAGGTGGCGCGGGAGCAGTTGCGTGCTTTTTGGCAGATCGATTCCACCTCCCGTTCAACCGGTTCCAACTGTTTATCTATCCAGGCCAGCAACTCCTTCTCGCTCTTGATCTCGTCGTTTACCCGGACCCGGCCGGTCCGGCTGGCGGTTAGCGCGCTGTTGCCGAGCAGGTCGCGGATCGAGTTCGGGTCCACCGCGGTAACGGTCAGTTCGTAGCCGTACTCGTCCGCCGGCAGGTGCTCCTGTACCACCCAGTCGCCCACCACTTCCATCGCCACGTCACTGCGGCCGGTAGAGAGTATGCGGGTGGGGACATCCATCCCGGCAGCGACGTAATTGGCCTCGACATGGGCCTTGGGGATGCCCTTGGCTCGTACCTGGGCGGTGAGGCGGACCGTTTCACCACGGGATGCCTCCTCCTTGCTGGCCCGCAGCGAGAGAATCTCCAGCTCCGGTTTGCCGGACTTCTCCTGGCGATAGTCCCGGACCTGGTCGAGGACGTAACGTGCCACCGCGTTGCGGTCATTGAAGTCAACCCCGGGTATCCGCCAGCCCTCGCGCGAGAGGCGGGTGACGAACTTTTTGAACCACGCCTTCCTGTCCTCCCGGCCCAGCTCCAGGAAGCTGACCTGATCCCAGAAGCTGCGGACCTTGGCCGCCACCATCGCCTTCTGGAACGGGGTTTCGTCCTGTTTCCATACCTGCATGATGTCACCCAGCTCGGCCTTGATATCGTGTACCTGCACTGATGAGGCTATCAGTTCGCCGGTGACACTGTTGGCGCCGCTGATCGCCTTGAACAGGCTGTCGATATGAAACTAGTCGATCTTTCGGAAGGCGCGGCCCATGGAGGCGACACGGTCGGATATCCGCTTGTAGTCCCGGCTGTAGGCGCTGGCTGTGATATCCAGGGTGAAGAAGGCGGAGTTGGCGTTCAGAATTTGCCCCTGGCGTTCTACCACCCGTTCAGCCAGTTTCTGGAACAGCGCCGCATTACGGTCGACCCGGCGCTTCATGATGGCGGCCTGGGCGGTCGACATTTGACCGCGGTTGGAGGCCTTGTCGAATATCTGCTTCATCTCGTCCTGGATCGAGGCCATGCGGTCCTTGATCTCGAACGACTCGCCCACCTTGGCGCCGTACTTGGCGGTTCCCGCCGCGGTCATCACCCAGGAGAGGACGGCGATCATGCCCATCACGGTGGTTACCGCGGCACCGTGCTGGAGTCGCTTGCCGATACTCATGGGCGCGCCTCCTGTGCCAGTTGCTGCATTCCGGGCAGGGTGCTGGCCATCGCCAGCCTGCCGTTACTGAAACCGAACACCACACCCCGGCTGAACAGCATGACCATGGTGTCGGGTATCTCTTTACCGAGGCTGCCCGATTCCAGGTCAAGGCGCACCGCCGGCTGATCCACCAGATGCAAGGCTACCGCTTCTGGGGTGAGTTGACTCCGCAGACGGGTGGCCTGCCAGGCCAGGGCGGGGGTATCGGGTAATGGCTGCTCGATTGGGCCCGATCCGGCAAAGTGGCCGTCGACAAAGGTGAAGGAGGTGCGAAGTGATGGATAGTACCAGGTCTCGTTGCGTTGTATGGCTGACTCTTCCGTATCTACAAGGAACAGCTCGAAGTGCGGCGGCTCACCGAACTCCTCCAGCAGCTGTTGCTGTTCGGCCGACAACGGCTGCGTCTCCACCCCGGGTGGGGCGACCGGATTATCCGAAGGACCATTTCTTTCGACTTGCTTGCCCATTTCGTAGTAGGTATTGCGGGTTCCTCCATCCGGGTCGTGGTAGGTGCCGGGTCCGTGACGCTTGCTATTCTCGTAGTGGCCCAGGTATTTCGTACCTTCTGATTTCCCCTCGCCATAGGTGTAGAGACCCAGGCCATGGCGATTGCCAGTCTTCCAGGAACCTTCGTACTTGTTTCCGCTTTTATAGTAGTAGGTTCCCTGTCCATGGCGTTTTCCGTTTTTAAACTGGCCAACATATTTTTCACCGTCCTTGGCCCAGTAGAAGATTCCGTAACCAGTGCGCTCGGCGTTTCGCCACTCTCCATGGTACCGGTTGCCACTTTCATAATCGTAGGTGCCAATACCGTGTCGTTTTCCGTTTTTGAAATCGCCTCTGTAGAGGGCACCGTTTTGGTAGCTGAAACTGCCCTGGCCGTTTGTACAGTCACCTTCTACGCATTCGGCGGCGGCGTTGCCGCTGAAAGCGAGAAGTAGCAGGAGGTAGAGAAGGGTCGTGAAGGGTGAACTGGACATCATGGTCTCCCCGAAGTGACTGCTTTGTAGATGGCCCTGTTTCGCAGGTTTCTGGTTTTGTGAAGTCTGAAACAGAATAAACGGCGAATTGAACGAAATCCAGAGATCTATATTCTGATGCTTTGGGGTCAGGACCGGGAATGATAGCTGACTAGTTGGAAGGGGCAGGGGGCGGTTTGCAGGAGTTGTCCGGGACCATACCATCAAAGGCGCCCTGCTTGAGAAAATGCAGGGTCAGGCGGATCACCTCGTCGTCCTTCATCATGAACGGGTGGGTCACCGGCAAGGTGATGAAGCCGCACATCCCCTCCACCCTGGCGCTCTCGACCGAGACCTTTCCATCGTCCGGGTTCGGCAGCAGGGTGGAGAGCAGCAGGTTGATCGAGCGGGTGCCGGCGATCACCCCCAGTTCGAAGTTGACCGGGCCGAGGCTTCTTGGGATGTCCGACTCGCCGGTGCCCAACTGTCTGCCGGCGGGACCGTTCAGCAGGGCGAAGCCCGGCACATCCTTCAGGTTGTCCACCACCTCGCTGCCCTGGTTGGGCGGCCCCAGCATCACCACCCGGCCGACATTCTCCGGGCTGTGATGGGAGTAGTAGTAGCGCACCAGGATGCCGCCCAGGGAGTGGGTGACGAAGTTGACCGGGCTTGCGGAGGCGGCCTGGCAGCGCTTCAGACCTTCAGCCACCGCGTGTTCAGCCAGTTTCGGAATTGCCTGTTCGCGGGAGGGGTAGTCGATATTCTCCACGTGGTAGCCGGCCCGGGCCAGCCGGTTTTCCAGATCGGTCATGGAGTCGGCGCTGCGCGCCAGACCATGCAGCAGTACCACGCACTCGCTTGCTGTAGCGAGGGAGGGGGATAGTAGGGTCAGCAGCAGGACCAGGGTGCGTCCGTTCATGATGTCGCGTCTTCAAGCGGTGGAAAAAGCAGGCCCATTGTAGACCAGGTAAGACCGCGCCGGTACGCCGCCGTGCCAATCCAATGGGCGACACGGCAGGCGTATCCTGCGGCCGGGGGCTGCTCAGGTTCCCCGCTTGATTTTCGTACTCTCCCGTTGTGTCCGTTTGTAGAAGCGGCCCAGCTCCCGGTCGCCGGCCCGTCGCTCCGCCAGGCTGGCCCGGTTCAGCGCCTGCTCCCGCAGCAGCTTGTGGTAATTATCCAGGCGTCGTGCCTCCAGCCTGCCCTCTTCGAGTGCCTTGCGCACCGCGCAGCCCGGCTCCTGCAGATGCTGGCAGTCTCCGAAGCGACAGTGGGTGGCGAGTTGCTCGATATCGGAGAAGGTGGCGGCGACTCCGTTTTCGCAATCGCCGAGTTGAAGCTCCCGCATCCCCGGGGTGTCCAGCAGCAGGGCCCCGTTCGCCATCCGCAGCAGGGAGCGGCGGGTAGTGGTATGGCGCCCCCTGGCGTCATCCTCCCGGATTGTTCCGGTGGCCTGCAGCGTCTCCCCCAGCAAGCTGTTGCCGAGGGTCGACTTGCCGGCACCGGAAGAGCCGAGTAGCACCACGCTGTTTCCCGGCTGGCACCAGGGACGCAACCGGACGGTGCTGGCCGGATCCAGACCGTTCACCAGCTCTATCGACAGTAAGCTGTCCAACTTCTGTACCGCCTCGCGATAGCCCTCGGGATCGGGGCAGAGATCGACCTTGCTCAGCACCACAACCGGCTCGACAGCGGCTTTGTGGGCCAGTGCCAGGTAGCGTTCGATCCGGTTCAGGTTGAAATCCCGATTGAGGGAGCAGACGATGAATGCGCTGTCCACGTTGGCGGCGATCAACTGCTCTGATACCCGGCTGCCTGCTGCCTTGCGGCGAAAGCAGCTCTTGCGTTGCAGGAGGCGCAGAAAATGGCCATCGGTGTCGAGCAGCAGCCAGTCGCCGACGCAGATCGATGGCATGGACGGGGTGATCGGGATTGCCGTTATGCCGCTGTCGCCGGCCACCTCAAGACGACTTCGGTGCTGTTCGGTGACCCGGACCGGGTGGGCGTTGTCCCACTCGTCCAGGGTGAGTTGCTGTTGATAGAAGGGTTGCCAGCCGAGGCTGGCCAGTGTGATTTGATTGGTCACGATGAGACCCCTGACGCCGTGGCGTCATCCGTTGAAATCTTCAGGGCGGGTTTGCCCCGGTTGAATACCGGGAGAGGGGCTTCCGTGGCCTGTGTCAGGCGTTTGGTGTGCCGGCCCGGTCAGGTGTGATTACAGTCATCTTCTGGTCTCCTGGGCAGGTTGGGAGTTAAGAATATAGCATGTGACGGTGTGGGAGAAGAAGGGCTGCCTCAGAGTGTCGCGGCCCGGGCATCCATAGTGAGCCCGCTGCAGCGTAGCAGCTCTTCCACCTCCCGTGGTGGCAGTGGACGGCTGAACAGGTAACCCTGCAGGTAGTCGCAACGGTACTCGGCCAGGAAATCTCGCTGGGCCAGCGTCTCCACCCCCTCTGCCACGATATTCAGCCCCAGGTTGTGGGCCAGGGCGATGGTTGCCATGCAGATCTCCGCGTCGTTCCTGTCGTTTTCGATATCGCCGACGAAGGCCCGGTCCAGCTTTAGGGTGTTGATCGGCAGCTGTTTCAGGTAGGCGAGCGAGGAGTAGCCGGTACCGAAGTCGTCGATGGCCAGGCTGACGCCGAGCCGGCTCAGCCGGTTGAGCTGGCGGATCGCCAGCTCGGGATCAGCCATGGCTGCGGTCTCGGTGATCTCCAGCTCCAGTTCATCCTTGTCGAGACCATGGCTTGCTATGGCGTTGCGCACCGTATCGATCAGGCTCTCCGACTGCAGTTGCCGGGCCGAGAGGTTGACCGAGATTTGGCGGGGGCAGTCACCGCGCTGTTTCCAGAGTGCAAGCTGGGCGCAGGCACGGTCCAGCACCCAGGCGCCGAGTTCGTTGATGATGTCGATCTCCTCCGCGATCGGAATAAAACGGTCCGGCGGAATGAAGCCACGGGTCGGATGGTTCCAGCGCAGCAGCGCTTCCATCCCGTAGATGCGGCTGCCCTCGGTGGTGACCTGGGCCTGGTAGTAGAGTTCAAACTGGTCCAGTTCCAGGGCATTTCGCAGCTGGTGTTCAAAGTCGACCCGCTCCTCGGAAGCGGCCTGCAGGCTCTCGGTGAAGAACTGGAAGTTTTTCCGACCCTGGTCCTTGGCATGGTACATGGCGATATCGCTGTTCTTGAGCAACTCGTCGATCGATTTTCCATCCTCCGGGTAGACGCTGATGCCGATGCTCGGACTGCTGTCGAAGATGTGGTCCTCCACCCTGTAGGGCAGGGAGAGCTGTTCAATGATGTGCCCGGCGAGATCGGATACCCGGTCGACGTCCTTGAGGCCGGTGAGAACGATGACGAACTCGTCGCCACCGATGCGGGCCACGATATCACTCTCCCGGATACAGCTTTTCAGGCGGCCGGCCACCTCGATCAGCAACTGGTCCCCGACATGGTGCCCCATGGAGTCGTTGACGTACTTGAAACGGTCGAGATCGATAAACAGTACCGCCAGTTGCAGTTCATCACGCTTGGCTGCCAGCACCGCCTGCTCCATACGGCTCTCCAGGCTGAAGCGGTTGAGCAGGCCGGTGAGAATGTCATAGTGGGCCAGGTGTTCGATCCTGGCCTCCGCCGCCTTGCGGTCGCTGATGTCGGTAAAGCTTGCAATGTGGAACAGTATCTGTTCCTCCTCATCGCGGATCGCCGAAATGGCGGCCCACTTCGGGTAGATCTCGCCGGACTTTTTGCGGTCCCACAGCTCACCCTGCCAGAAGTTGTCCTGGTTCAGTGCCTGCCACATCTCGTGGTAGGTCTCGTTGGAGGTGTTGCCGCCGGAGAGAATCCGGGGATTCTTGCCGGCCACATCGGCGAGGCGGTATCCGGTCTGCTGGGTGAAGGCGCGGTTGACGTTGATGATACGGTTTTCCCGGTCGCTGATCAGTATCGCCTCGCCGCTGTTCTCGAAGGCGTTGGCATAGATCTTCAGGGTCTCGGCAATCGATTCGGCCCTGCGCTTTGCCAGATGCAGCCCCTTGTGGGCATCAGCGATGTTTTCTGCCATCTCCATCATGGCACCGGTAAGCTGTCCCACTTCGTCACGGGAGTCTGCGGTGAGTGGGGCGGTGTAGTCTCCGCGCGAGATTATGCGCGACCACTCCAGCAGTTGTGACAATCGGCGGGTGACGTTGCGGATCACGATGAAGGCGATAAACAGCAGCACGCTGCCACCAGCGATTCCGATGGCGATGGTGGTGAAGAGGTTCTGTGTCGCAGCCGACGTCAGCGCCTGGCGCGACTCGGAGATGTCCTCGAACTCGTGCCGGATAAGCAGCGAGGTGATCTCCTTGATCTCGGGGATGTACTCCGACTCGATGCGACTCAGGAGAACGAAAGCGGCCTCTTTCTCGAAGTCGTTGCTCAGCCGTATCGCGGCTTCGGATTCGTTGAAATAGCTCTCCAGTCGATTGGAGAGGTCGTTCACGCGCACGTACCTGTCCGTTTCCGGGTGACCGGGTATCCGTGTCGGGTTGAGCGTCTCCGGCAGGATGGCGAGGATCGCATTTCTGGAGTGCTGCAACTCCTGCGCAATCTCCTGCATGGCGCTGAACTCTTCCTCCGTCAGGTGACGCAGGCTCAGGGCACGGTAGCCGGTTATCTGTTTTTCGATCTTCTCCAGGCTGCGTAACCTGAGATCGCCCTGGACATAGACTTCGTCCAGTGCGGCGACAGACTCTTTCAGAATGTTGGCGAAGTAGACCGTGCCCATGAGCGACAGAAGGCCGATGCCGAACATGGGGATGATCAGTTGGCGGTAGAGCGAGCAGTTTTGCAGCTTTCCGAACATGGGCCCGACAATCAGGGTGGGGTAACGTGAAAACCGGCATTGCCGAATATTTCCCGACCCTCCGGGCCGAGTATGAAGTCAAGCAGTTGCCGGGTTTCAGGCCGGTCGGCCGATTTGTCGATCGGCGCCATGTAGTACCGGATTGGCGGGTGCCAGGCGGGATCGACAGGGAAGAGCGCCTGTAACCTGTGGTTGAGATTGGTCGAGAACAGAATACCGACGGTCCGGCCGTCGGACCGGGCCAGCGTTTCCGCGAGCAGGGTGATGTGTTTCTTGGTTGTTATCTTGTGTTTCACCTGTTCCCAGAGCCCTGTTCGTTGCAGCGCCTGCTTGGTGTAGCGTCCGAATGGTGCGGTCCCGGGGTCCCCGATCAGAATGGTGTGGATACCTTCACCGACCAGGTCGCTCCACTGTTCCATTACCAGCGGGCTGGCGGCCGGTGCACTCACCACCAGCCGGTTTCCCCAGGGACTGGTTACCTTATCGGCGCTGATCTGGCCACCTTTAACCATGTACTCCATCCAGCGGCGGTTGGCCGAGATGTAGATGTCCGCCTCGATGGCGCGACCATGCAGCCCCTTGGCCAGGCGACCGGACGATTTGCAGATGTAGTCGATCTCCACCGGGTGCCGGGCGCTGAAGCGTTCTCCCACCTGCTTGATGGTATTACAGGTGGAGTTGGCCACCGCCAGGGTAATGGATGCGGCGTGGACGCCCGTTAACCCGAGACAGCAACAGAGAAAAAATATCCCGGGAAATAGGTTACTGGAGTGTTGATACATGAAACCGGATCCTTGCAACTCTGGTTCAGGGAGGGTGACAAGAAAGGGCCTAGTCTACATCAAGCCCGGTATCCCGATTATCAAACGGTTGGATAGGGTGATCAAAATGTCACCATTCGGGTATGTGGATCAGCATGTGCGGAATTGCTTCAAACGGGGAATTGGGCCGTTAAAGGTGACTCTTTCTAAACGTGGCAGCCTGCTAAAAATATGAATCGGCAGCCGGAGCAGGGTTTATGGACTGTTGAATACCTTGGCCCTGTCCTAATATCTCTAATCATGTCCCAGTCAAAAGATTCACAACGGGAGATCCAGACCCGGTTGGAGCGTCGGGTCGAGCGTGTTCTCTCCCCCTTTCAGCGATTTATCCAGGACCAGACCACCAGCAGCATGATGCTTATCATCTGCACGCTGGTGGCCCTGCTTATCGCCAACTCCGAATTCAGTGAACTCTACGCCCACCTGGTTGAAATGGAGCTGGGACTGTTGCTGGGCGGCGAACGGTTCGCGATGAGCCTGCACCACTGGATCAATGACGCGCTGATGGCGCTCTTCTTCTTTCTGCTGGGGCTGGAGATAAAGCGCGAGCTGCTGGCCGGTGAGCTGAAGGATATGCGGCGCACGGTGCCCGTTGTCGCTGCGGCGTTTGGTGGTATGGTGGTGCCGGCCCTGTTGTTTGTCGGTCTCAATTTTGGTAGCGATACGGTGCATGGCTGGGGGGTGCCCATGGCCACCGATACCGCCTTCGCAGTGGGCATCCTGGCGCTCCTTAGGGGCAGGATTCCGGATACCGCGTTTATCTTTCTCACAGCGCTTGCCATCTTCGATGACCTGGGTGCGATCCTGGTCATTGCGCTGTTCTATACCGAGAGTCTCAACCTGCAGTTCCTGGGCATGAGCGGCGGCGTGGTGGCGCTGCTGATACTGGCCAATGCGGCCGGCATACGCAATCCCTGGTTCTATTTCGCATTCGGCGGTGTTGTCTGGCTGCTCTTCTACCAGTCCGGCATCCATGCCACCGTGGCCGGCATCGTGGTGGCCATGACCGTGCCGGCGCGACCCAAGCGGGAGACCGACTGGTTCATGCAGCGGGCGTATCGGCTTATGCGCCGTTTCGAACGCATGGAACGCCAGCGCTACTCCGGTGAGAGCATGCTCGGTGACGCAACCCGGCACGGTATCGTGGAGGGGGTCCAGGAGGCGGCAGAGAAAGCCACCACTCCCCTGCGGCGCTGGGAGCGGGCGCTCGAGCAGCCGGTCGGGCTCTTCGTTCTGCCCGTGTTCGCGCTGGTCAATGCCGGTATCCCGATCAGCTGGGATATCGTGCCGACGATCTGGCAGGACCGGCTGGCCGGGGGTATCGTGCTCGGGCTGGTGGCAGGCAAGGGTGTCGGTATTCCCCTGATGGCGTGGCTGGCGGTGAAACTCAACCTGGGGCACCTTCCCGAGGGGCTGACCATGCGCCACATCATTGGGATCGGCATGCTTGGTGGGATGGGGTTCACCATGTCGATCTTCATCGCCAACCTCGGTTTTGCCGCCACCGACCAGCTTGTCGCAGCAAAATCGGGCATCCTGGTGGCATCCCTGCTGGCCGGGATACTCGGCTGGACGTGGCTGCGTTTTCTTTGCCCCCGCAAGCGGGAGGCTGACTCGCCCATTGAAAGTGGCTCTTCCGCACGCTGACAGGCGCGCCAGGAGAGTCGTGCTGGTCAGGGTCCGTGCGTCATACTCCTGTGCTTTACGGCCGCCGGGTGATTACTTTGCACTGACATAAACCGGTCGGGGTAGCAGCTGGCTCCCTGCGCATCGGGAATAACAACAAGGAGAACGAAGGCGGTGAAACTGATCGGTTGTGGCCGGATTCGATGGCTGTTGATGGCGTTTCTTCTGCCGCCCCCCCTATTGGCCGGAAGCCCCTGCGACCCGCCGACTCCCTATCAGCAGGGGGCTGATGTGTCCCGGGCCTGGCACCCGGCCGAGGGTGAACGCTGCTTTCGGCCTGGTCCCGGGGTGCAGGGTAATCGTGCCGCAAAGCGCTATGGCGAGATCTTTGAGCTGCTGGGAAAGGGCCAGGCGTATTTTCAGCCACTGTTGGAGCAGGCGCGGAACTCCGATACACGTTTTTGCCTGGAAGACCGCGCTGATGGGAGTCGGGGCTACTACGACTATCGCTTCAACCTG
>JAPHTA010000373.1 GCA_026196475.1 Sedimenticola sp. | reverse complement strand
TTGTACGTAGGCGGCGTTCCAGGGCTCGGGACCAATGGAACGGAGGAAGGTCGCGGTGTGAAAGGTGCCCGCGCCCACCTCCATGTCGTAGGGCTGCAGGATGACACAGCCCTGTTCAGCCCAGTACTGCTCCAAGGCAAAAATCAGGCCCTGAAACGTCTTCGTGTCAGGGCGGCTTGAGGAGTTCGTCATGGTTTTTGTTAAGACTCTATATCTTAAAGGAAAAATTAATCGTGCAAGTATATCTGCTTGAGCCGGGATTGTTGAGTCCGGGAAGCGGGTGCCGGCGGCTTATCGAGCCCTTCGGGGCTCCCGTTTCCGGGTGCGCGGGAACAAGTCTTTGCCGTGCCACCCCGCTAGCGATTACAATGCTGCGTTCGATAGAGCTCTAACTTCTGACCGTCATGACCAAACAGCGCAAGGCCGTAGCCCTGATCTCGGGAGGCCTCGACTCCCTCCTCGCCGCCAGGGTGATCCAGGAACAGGGAATCCACGTGGAAGGGATCAACTTTTTCACCGGGTTCTGTGTCGAGGGGCATACCCACGCGATCCGCAAGAAGGATCGCGCCAGGCCAAAACGCAACAACGCGCTCTGGGTTGCCGAGCAGCTCGGCATCAAGTTGCATATCGTCGATATCGTGGAGGAGTACAAGGAGGTCCTGTTCAACCCGAAGCACGGTTACGGGGCCAACCTCAATCCCTGCCTCGACTGCAAGATCTTCATGGTCAGAAAGGCCCACGAGTGGATCCGCGACAACGATTTCGATTTCATCATCACCGGAGAGGTGGTGGGGCAACGACCGATGTCCCAGCGCAAGGACACCATGCCGGTGGTGGCGCGGGATTCCGGCGCCGAGGATCGACTGGTCCGCCCACTGTCGGGACAGAACCTGCCTCCGACCCTGCCCGAGCGCGAGGGGTGGATTCAGCGCGACAGGCTGTACGGCTTCAATGGCCGCAGCCGCAAGCCACAGATGGCACTGGCCCGGCAGTTCGGCCTGGAGGACTATGCCCAGCCGGCCGGTGGTTGCTGTTTCCTGACCGACGCCCAGTATTCGGTCAAGCTGGCCGACCTGTGGCAGGCACGCGGCGAAAAGCAGTACGAAATGGACGACATCATGCTGCTCAAGGTAGGGCGGCATCTGCGTCCCCGACCCCATTTCAAGGTGATCATCTCCCGTGAGGAGGGTGAGGGCAACTTCATGCAGGGCTATCGCAAGCAGTATGTCAACCTGGCGACGAAGAGCCATGCCGGGCCCGTTGCCCTGATCGATGGCGAGGTCGATGATCAGGATATCGTCCTGGCGGCGCGCCTGGTAGCCCGTTACAGCCAGGGAAAAACGGCCGACCAGGTGGAGGTGGAGGTGAAACGGCTCGATGGCAGCAGCGAGCGACTCACCGTGGCGCCACTCTCCCCGGGCGAGATTCCCCAGGAGTGGTACCTGTGACCCGGTTGGTGGTGGACGCCCGCCGGCTGCTCTGCCCGATGCCGGTGATCCGGGTTCAGGATCGGGTTAAGGGACTTCCCCCCGGCAGCCAGGTGGAGGCGATCTGTACCGACCCGGGCGCGCTGAATGATATACCTGCCTGGGCCCGGATCAGCGGGCACAAGGTGATGGAGACCCGTACCGAGGATGGCGAGTACATCATTGTGGTGGAAGTGGGCCCGGAGTCTTGAATCGATGAGTGAGGTCATGGATGAACGACAGCAGCGCTACCGGGCAATCAAGCAGGTCACGGTGGTTGGGGTTCTGGTCAACCTGCTGCTGGCGACCAGCAAGACCATTATCGGGGTGGTGGCCCAGTCCCAGTCACTGATTGCCGACGGCATCCACTCCCTTTCCGACCTGCTCTCCGACGGCCTGGTTTTTTTCGCTGCCAGGCACGCCCATCACGGTCCGGATGAAGAGCATCCCTACGGTCATGGCCGATTTGAGACTGCCGGCACCCTGGGACTGGGCGTGCTGCTGGCGCTGGCAGCGATCGGCATCACCTGGGATGCGGTGGGACGCCTGTTCTCTCCGGATGCCCTGTTGCACCCCAAGCCGCTGGCACTATACGCAGCAGCCTTCTCCATTCTGGCTAACGAGGGGCTGTATCACTACACCGCGCAGGTAGCCCGGCGCATCCGATCCGACCTGCTGCAGGCCAATGCCTGGCACCACCGTTCCGACGCCCTCTCCTCGGTGGTGGTTTTGATCGGTGTCGGGGGCACCATGGCCGGGCTTCCCTACCTGGACGCCATCGCCGCGGTGGGTGTCGGCCTGATGATTGCCCGAATCGGCTGGAACCTGGGCTGGCCCGCCTTTCAGGAGCTGGTTGACGAGGGTCTGGACGAGGAGCGGCTGGAGTCGATACGCTCTATCATTCAGCAGATAGGCGGGGTACAGGATATCCATATGCTGCGTACCCGCCGCATCGGTGGTGATGCCACGGTCGATGTGCATATCCTGGTGGAACCCTGGCTCAGCGTCTCCGAGGGCCACATGATCGGTCAGACCGTGATCGATCGACTGCTGGAACAGGTGACCGAGGTGATGGACGTAACGGTCCATATCGATCCGGAGGATGACGAGGAGGGCGTACCTTGCGAGGGCCTGCCCCTGCGGGCGGCGGCGGAGAAGCTGCTGGCCCAGCAGTGGCGTGGCATCCCCGGAGCGGAGAAGCGGGGACGGGTGATCCTGCACTACCTGGCAGGGCAGATCAACGTGGATGTCTACTTCAACCTGGAGCAGATGCCCGCGCCCGGGGCACGGGAGGCGTTGCGCCAGTCGCTGCAAAAAAAGGCCGCAGAGTTGCCCGAATTCGGGCAGGTCCGGGTGTTTTATGGATAAACGCACTATAATAGTGCATGCACAGGTGCGTGCGCCCCTATATGGTGCGTATAGTGGTTTTCTGGCCTGAACCACATGGAGGTATAGAGCGTTGCCGGATGCGACGGCCTTAGCCGTTTTTAATACTAACCAATTGTATTTATTTACTTTATCGGATGCAAAGAAAAACCGGGCAGTAGCGTTTTTCGATTTCGTAAGGAGGCAAAAGGCGTTGCCAAGACGCGTGGCATACTACTTGCTAAACCAGGGATAGACTGCGGTTGCCTGGTTGGCGACCTAGACGTTTGCGAATTCTTTTTTCTGTTCACACGGGTGGGCGGAAATACTTTCAAAATATCAAACAGCTGGAGAACCTCATGGCCTCAAAAGTCCTGAAGATGATCAAAGACAACGAAGTGAAGTTCGTCGATTTCCGCTTCACCGATACACGCGGCAAGGAGCAGCATGTCTCCGTGCCCGCCCACACCATTAATGAGGACCTCTTTACGGACGGCAAGATGTTTGATGGTTCCTCGATCGCCGGCTGGAAAGGTATCAACGAGTCAGACATGGTCCTGATGCCGGACGAAGAAACGGCGGTTCTGGACCTGTTCTCAGATGAAGTCACCGTGAATATTATCTGTGACATTCTCGAGCCCTCCACCATGGAAGGTTACGAGCGGGATCCGCGCTCGGTGGCCAAGCGTGCCGAGGCCCACCTGCAGTCTACCGGAATCGCCGATGCAGCCTTTTTTGGCCCTGAACCAGAGTTTTTCGTGCTGGACGACGTGCGCTGGGGTGCCGACATGAGTGGTGCCTTCTACAAGATTGACTCGGAAGAGGCCGGCTGGAACTCGGAGCGGGTCTACGAGGATGGCAATATCGGTCACCGCCCAGGTACCAAGGGCGGCTACTTTCCGGTTCCCCCGGTCGACTCCCTGAACGATATCCGTGCCGCCATGTGTCTGGCCATGGAGGAGATGGGCGTGCCGGTCGAGGTGCATCACCACGAGGTGGCCACCGCCGGCCAGTGTGAAATCGGCACCCGCTTCTCCACCCTGGTGGAGCGCGCCGACTGGACCCAGATCCAGAAGTACGTCACCTGGAACGTGGCCCACGCCTACGGCAAGACCGCCACCTTCATGCCCAAGCCGCTGGTGGGCGACAACGGCTCCGGTATGCACGTGCACATGTCCCTGGCCAAGGGGGGTGAGAACCTGTTCGCCGGCAACCTGTACGGCGGCCTGTCCGAGACCGCGCTCTACTACATCGGCGGTATCATCAAGCACGCCCGCGCCCTGAACGCCTTCACCAACCCCTCGACCAACTCCTACAAGCGTCTGGTTCCGGGCTTCGAGGCACCGGTGATGCTGGCCTACTCGGCCCGTAACCGTTCCGCCTCCATCCGCATCCCGTTCGTCAACAGCCCGAAGGGTCGTCGGGTCGAGGTCCGCTTCCCGGATCCAACCGCCAATCCCTACCTGGCCTTTGCCGCCATGCTGATGGCGGGCCTGGACGGTATCCAGAACAAGATCCACCCGGGAGAGGCGATGGACAAGGATCTCTATGACCTGCCGGCGGAGGAGGCGGCGTCGATCCCCACCGTCTGCCACAGTCTGGACCAGGCGCTGGAGGCGCTGGACGCCGATCGCGAATTCCTGACCGCAGGTGGCGTCTTCACTGACGACCTGATCGACGGCTTCATCCGCCTGAAGATGGAAGACGTGACCCGCATGCGCATGACCACCCACCCGGTGGAGTTCGATATGTACTTCAGTCTCTGATCCGGAGAGACACGTCGGGTCAATTCAACGCCCCCGCAAGGGGGCGTTTTTTTATTCCGTGGTACCCCGCTCCCCGGAACCACCGTGATGCGGACCGGTTATTGGCCTTCAGCCGGCAGTTGTTGATACGTTTGTCACCTAATCTCTACAGTCGGTCGCCCCCTCTATTGAGGCCCTTACAACGGTAGGCTATGCTCGAAGCATGAGAATACAGCTTCTGTGTCTACTCCTGTCAGTGACCTTCTGCAGCCAGGCAGCGATCTACAAGTGGGTCGACAGCCGGGGCGAGGTCCACTATTCGGATACCCCGACACGGGATGCAGAGAAGATCGAGCTCTCCGATCCGACCATCTATACGCCCAGTGGTCCCGGCAACCGGACCGACAATGAGCCGGTGGATCGACCCACGGCTCCACGTACAGGGTCCAGTCTTCCCTATGCCAGTTTTGTGATTCTGTCGCCGGGTCGCAACGAGCAGGTACAGGCCAATGATGGCCGGGTTACCATCCGATTCTCCAGCCAGCCGTCGCTGCAGGAGGGACACTACATCCAGGCGATACTGGATGGCCGGATTCTCGACCAGCGGCTCTACCAGGGTACCCTGCTACTGGAGAACGTGGAGCGCGGAGCGCACATGATCCACGCCAGCATTCACGATGCGGCGGGCCGCCTCATGGCACGCTCCAATATCGTGCAGTTTTTCGTTCGCCAGACCTCGGTAGTCGAGGATGGCAAGTCGCCGCAACCGCCGCCTTCCGGGAGCGGCAGCAATGGTGGGGATGCTCCCCAGTTCAAGCCCGAATCTGATGGTGATGCCTTCAAGCCCGGCGAGGGCACCGACTTTGATGCCGGATCCTCCTCGGGCCAGACGCACCAGGACTTCGGCTCCAGCAGCAAACCTATCCCCCGTTCCCAGGGCACAAGCCCCGCCTTCAAGCCGAACTACTGAACCGCCATAGCCTTCTCCCGGGCGAATCTTCTGGCGGCCCCTCGAGTCGTGCACTAAAATAGTGCATGACGATGGGCCCGTAGCGGGTTCCGATTGTTCCGAATGCCCGTATTCCGTGCCCTGGCGGGTTGGTGCCACTTCCCCCAATTGTGGTTCGTTTTTTGCAGTACTTTGGCCAATGAAAGAGTCAACCCTGATCACGACCCGTTACCCGCAGCGGATTCTGGAGAACCTGGCCAGTGCCGTGCTGCTGTTCGACCGGCAGATGTGCCTGCTCTACATGAATCCGGCCGCCGAAATGCTGTTTGAGGTGAGCTGCCGCCACATGCTGGGCAACCCGGCGGAGTTGATCATTCACTGTCCCGAAGATCTGACCCGGAAGACCCTGGAGGAGGCGCTGCACAGCGGGCGCCCGTTTACCGAACGGGCCCTGGCCCTGCCTCTGCCGGACGGCAAGCGGGCAACTGTGGACTGCACCGTGATCCCGATGAGCGAGGCGGATGGCACCGGTCTGCTGATAGAGATCCAGCAGATCGATCGCCAACTGCGGATCAGCCGCGAAGAGCAGCTGCTGTCCCAGCACCAGGCGGCCCAGGAGCTGATACGGGGACTGGCCCATGAAATAAAGAACCCGCTCGGTGGTCTGCGCGGGGCGGCACAGTTGCTGGAACAGGAGCTGGAAGATCCGGCCCTGTACGAGTACACCCGGATCATTATCGACGAGGCGGACCGGCTGAAAAACCTGGTCAACCGGATGCTCGGACCGAACCGGCTGCCGACCCTGAAGGAGGTCAACATCCACACCCTGCTGGAGCGGGTGCGCAACCTGGTGGAAGTGGAGTCCCGGGACAAGCTCAACATTGTCCGAGACTACGACCCCAGCATTCCGGACCTGTATGTCGACAGTGACAGCATCATCCAGGCCCTGCTCAACATTCTGCGCAACGCCGCGCGCGAGGTTAAGGGCGATCCAAACGGGGAGATTGTGCTGCAGACCCGGATCCTGCGCCAGTTCACCATCGGCACCACCCGCTACCGGCTGGTTGCACAGATCGTCATTCAGGACAACGGTCCGGGAATCCCGGAGGCGATCCGGGAGAAGCTGTTTTACCCCATGGTAACCGCCAGCGAGGGGGGGGTCGGGCTCGGGCTGACCATCGCCCAGTCGCTGATCAATCAACATGGTGGACTCGTGGAGTGCACCAGTGAGCCCGGAAAGACGTTGTTCAGCGTCCTGCTGCCGGTGGAGAATCCACATGCCAACAAATAGCCTGGTCTGGATCATCGATGATGACCGCTCGATTCGCTGGGTGCTGGAGAAGGCCTTCGAAAAGGCGGGCCTCCGGGTCAGAAGTTTTCCCAGCGCCGAGGGGGTGATGGAGTCCCTGACCCGGGAGCAGCCGGATGTGATCGTCTCCGACATCCGCATGCCGGGAATGGACGGCCTCGCCTTGCTGGAGCGGATCACCCGGGCCTACCCGGCGCTGCCGGTGATCATCATGACCGCCCACTCGGACCTGGACAGCGCGGTCGCGGCGTTCCATGGCGGGGCCTTCGAGTACCTGCCGAAGCCGTTTGACGTTGACGAGGCGATCGAACAGGTGATGCGTGCCTGCCGCAAGGGTCGCGGTACCGCTTACGTGCCGGAGGAGGAGATCGACGCCAGTCCCGAGATCATCGGCGAGGCACCGGCCATGCAGGAGGTGTTCCGCGCTATCGGGCGATTGGCCCGCTCCAACATCACGGTGCTGATCAACGGCGAGTCCGGTACCGGCAAGGAGCTGGTGGCCCAGGCACTGCACAGGCACAGCCCGCGCGCCAAGCAGCCGTTTATCGCCCTCAACATGGCCGCCATCCCGAGGGACCTGATGGAGTCGGAACTGTTCGGCCACGAACGGGGCGCCTTTACCGGCGCCCAGGCCCGGCGCGAGGGGCGCTTCGAGCAGGCCGACGGCGGTACCCTGTTCCTGGACGAGATCGGTGACATGCCGCCGGAGCTGCAGACCCGGCTGTTGCGGGTCCTTGCGGACGGGGAGTTCTACCGGGTCGGTGGACATGAGCCGGTACGGGTGGATGTTCGAATCATTGCCGCCACTCACCAGAACCTGGAGCAGTTGGTGAAGCAGGGGCGTTTTCGGGAGGACCTGTTCCACCGCCTCAACGTAATCCGCATACACATCCCCTCCCTGCGCGAGCGGGGTGAGGATATCGGCCTTCTGATGCGCCATTTCCTGGCACTCGCGGCGGACGAGCTGGGAGTGGAGTGCAAGACCCTGCTGCCGGAAACCCTGGCCTGCCTGGAACAGATGAACTGGCCTGGCAATGTGCGCCAGCTGGAGAATACCGCCCGCTGGCTGACCGTGATGGCCTCCAGTCAGGAGATCCATGTCAAGGACCTGCCGCCGGAGCTTCTGGAGGCGGAAGAGCCACCGGAACAGGGTGACGACTGGCGCCAGTCCCTGCGCAGATGGGCGCGACGTCGACTGCAGCAGGGGCAGGATGGATTGCTGGACGAGGCGACGCCGGCGTTCGAGCGCATCATGATCGAGTCGGCCCTTGAACAGACTGGCGGCAGGAAGCAGGAGGCTGCTAAACTGCTCGGCTGGGGGCGAAACACCCTGACCCGCAAGATCAAGGAGCTGGGTCTGGAGGAGCCGCTCCCCTAACGTCTTGTCTGCAGGGGGGAGAGATGGATAGCAGCAACATAGAGCTTCCGGGCTCGGAGATCGAAAAGGTAACCGTTGACGGTGACACGGTGAGTATCAGGTTCTCCTGTGCCTACATCATCAAGACCCTCTCCGGCTCGGTGGAGAGGACCCGCTGGCGCCAGGCCGGCGAACTGGTTTTTAGCCAGGCCGAAGTTGAACAGCCCCTGCCGGAGACCCCGGCCGTCTGCGATGGTGGCGACGTGGGGCAGAGTGTCTACACCTACCGGGACATGCTACCGATCCCGTTCGAGGGGCGTGGGCGGGCGCACTGCGAGTTGCGCCTGCGCGGCAGCGATCGCCAGATCAAGGTGATGGGCGAGTCGGTGATCCTGAAGATGGAGGACCGGCCCTACTACATCGAACACATACGTCCGGAGTAGACCCGGTTAGCGATCCAGGCCGAGGGAACGGATCGGCACCAGCAGTTCCGGCGCATCCCACTCCCGGCTGCCCAGGGCCCGGTAGACGATGCGGCCCTCCGGGTCGACTACGTAGGTTACCGGCAGGCGCGTGGCGCCCCACTCGGTCGACATCTTCATATCCGGATCCAGCAGGATCGGAAAATCCACCGGCTCTTCCGCCAGGTAGCGGTGTACCTGGTTCGGTCTCTCCCCCACGTTGACGCCTATCAGCGCGGCATCATACTGCTTCAGCCAGTCAGCGGCCCGCTCCAGGGAGGGCATCTCCTTGCGACAGGAGGGGCACCAGGTGGCCCAGAAGTTGATCACCAGTACCCGGCCCCCGAAATCAGCCAGCGAAACCGGCTTGCCGTGCACATCATTCAGTGTGAAGTCGGGAGCCTTTGGCCGATCCTCGACCACTGACAGGAGGCGTCCCGCCTGCAGCGGTCCGGTCCCGAGCAGCAGGCAGGTCAGGAGCAGGAGAGCGGGTTTCAGGTACTTCATGGCGTCTATCCGGATACGTGAAGAAAACGGTGTTTGGGTTCAGGCGTTGAGCATCGACTGGGCGTGGGCGATCTGGTCCTTGGCCTGTTCCAGGATCTTCAGGCTCATGCGCGGCGTAAGCTCACCCAGTTCCAGGCGGGTGTGGGCCGGTACCTCGTCGATGGCCGGCAGGTGCTGACCCCTCAGCATGTTGCTTCCGATATAACTGTGCAACTGGGCGATGATCACCAGGTCGCAGTAGTCCGGTGCATCCCCCTTGTTGCGCATCCACTCCTCGGCTTCCAGGGCGCAGATCACGAAATCGGGCGTGAAGCCCCAGTTCTGCAGAATCATGCTGCCTATCTGTGCCCGCAAGGTACCGATGGCCTGGTCGATGACAGCCGGCTGCAACGACTCGGCAGGGAATTTACGGGCGTAGTTGAGGATCGCCACCACCCCGATATCGTGCAGCAGGCCGGCCAGCATGGCGTGTTCCGGTTTGAAGCGGGAGTCCTGCCTGGCCAGTGCATAGCAGATCGCCGCCACGTGGGTGCTGTGTTTCCAGAGCGCCTCCATACGCTCGCGCAGCAGTGCCGAGTCGCTATTGAACAGTTCCCGCAGGGCGTAGGAGAGTACCAGCTTGTGGGTGACGTCGGCGCCCAGCCTGACCACCGCGGCACTGCAACTGTCCACCGGGTTGCTGCGCCCGTAGAGTGCGCTGTTGGATGCCTTGATCAGTTTGGCGGTGATTACCGGATCGGTCTGGATCAGTTCGGCAATCCGGCTGGCATCGCTCACCCCGTCCTCCAGGGCGCGCCCGATGCGGATCGCCACATCCGGCAGGCTGGGCAGCTCCAGGGAGTCGTTGTTCAGATCCTTCAACAGTCGTGTACTCAGCTGATCCTCGAAACTGCTGGTTTCAGCCCCCTGGTCGCCGCTGACCTCGTAGCCCTCGAACTGGTTGTAGGAGGCCGAGTGGTTCTTGGCGATATCCTCCAGGAAGTCACTGTCGATGACCAGGAAGCGCACCGCGGTCCTCGCCTCCACCCGGTACTTGCGCGGGCGCAGCAGTGCGATCGGTGACCTGGCCGAGTCATCATCGGCCTCGATCTGTCGTGTACGCTGGTCGGCCGCGGTCAGTAGCAGGGTCCCCTCGATCAGGAAGTAGGTGTTGTTGTCGTCACTGCCCAGTTCAATGATCACGTCGCCCGGCCTGGCCTGGCGGATCGTCGTGGCACCGGCCAGCAGGTTCAACTGCTGGCTGCTGAACGGCTGCAGCGGGGTAAACCGCTGCAGCTCGTCAATTGTCGGGTGGGTATTGCTGTGATCCATATCCTGACCCTGTATTACCTCTCCCATCCTGTGGAAGCTGGGGTTTGATGATTCAAATTCAGCTGATCCTGCTCGCCGGTGCCTGATTTCAGGGGCAGCAGGCGGGTTTTCCGGGACTGTTCAGTGACAGGGTCCCGGTCAGCTGGCGCACCGACGCGAAGTCGTGGCGCTGCAGGTAGTCGGCAATGCCGCGGTTAATCTTGGCACAGATCAACGGGTCGTAGAAGAGCGCAGTACCGATGCCGACGGCGCTGGCGCCAGCGATCAGAAATTCGATCGCATCCTCGCTGCTGGTGATGCCGCCCTGGCCGATAATGGGGATGTCGTGATCGCGGCATACCTGGTACACCTGGTGCACCTTGAGCAGGGCTACCGGTTTGATCGCGGGCCCCGACAGGCCACCCTGGTTATTGCCGATGATCGGCGTCCGGCTCTCGATATCGATCGCCATGCCCATCAGGGTGTTGATCACCGCGAAGGCATCGGTTCCGGCCTCGATACAGCCCCGGGCATTGGCGGCGATATCGGTCTGGTTGGGCGACAGCTTGGTGATCAGGGGCTTGTCGGTCAGTTTGCGGCAGGCTTCAACCACCCGTGCCGACATCGCCGGATCATTGCCAAAGGCGACGCCACCCTCTTTTACGTTGGGACAGGAGATGTTGATCTCGATCGCATCGATCGGGGAGTCGTCGAAGCGTCGGGTCACCTCCTCGTACTCCTCGATGGTGGAGCCGGAGACGTTGGCGATAAAGCGGGTCTCGCTGAAGTCGAGGCCGGGCAGGATCTCCCGTACCACCTTGTCCACACCGGGATTCTGCAGGCCGATCGCGTTCAGCATGCCGTCCGGTGTTTCGTAGATGCGGTGTGGTTGATTGCCCAGCCGGGGTTCGCCGGTGGTGCCCTTGAGGCAGATGGCGCCTACATCCCGGTTGCTAAAGCCGTCGACCCGTGTGTACTCTTCGCCGAAGCCGACACAGCCCGAGAGCAGTACCAGGGGAGTGTTGAAATCGAGGCCGCAGAAGTCGACCGCGAGCGGCGAGTCACTGGTTGTAGTCATCTAATGGTTTCCGTTGTCATGTTTAACATCGCGCTTTACGAGCCGGAGATTCCGCCAAACACGGGCAATATCATACGCCTCTGCGCCAACAGTGGCAGCCGCCTGCACCTGATCCATCCGCTCGGCTTCCAGCTTGAGGATCGGCAGTTGCGGCGGGCCGGTCTCGACTATCACGACCTGGCGTGCCTGCAGGAGCACCCGGACCTGGAGGCGTTCCTTTCCGCCCAACCGGTGCAGCGCCTGTTTGCCTGCTCCACCCGGGGCGCCCGCTGCTACAGTGAAGTGGATTTTCAGCCGGGAGACAGCCTGCTGTTCGGTCCGGAGACCCGGGGTCTGCCGCAGGCGCTGCTTGACCGACTGCCGGAGGCACAGAAGATCAGGATACCGATGTGTGCCGGCAATCGCAGCCTGAACCTCTCCAACGCGGTGGCGATTATCCTCTACGAGGCGTGGCGCCAGCAAGGTTTCCACGGCGCCGCCTGAGGGTTAACCGCTCTCCGGCCGTTTGTCACGTCCCAGCAGTGCATCCACCGCTTCGCGCGGATCCAGTCCGGCGTACAGTACGCGATGGATCTGTTCCGTAATCGGCATCTCCACACCCAGGGTACGTGCCTTGTGGAAGATCTCCTGGGTCGCCATCACGCCCTCGACCTCCTGGCCAATTTCCGTTTTCGCCTGTTCAACGGAGAGTCCACGCGCCAGGGCCAGGCCCATGCGACGGTTGCGCGACTGGTCATCGGTGCAGGTAAGCACCAGGTCGCCCATGCCGCCGAGGCCTATAAAGGTCTCCTGCCTGCCCCCCAGGGCCAGTCCCAGGCGCATGATTTCGTTCAGTCCGCGGGTGATCAGGGCCGCCCGGGCGTTGGCGCCAAAGGCAAGGCCGTCCGAAATACCGGCGCCGATCGCCATCACGTTTTTCGCCGCACCGCCGATCTCGAGTCCTACCACGTCATCACTGGTATAGGCCCGGAAGCAGTCGGAGTGGAGAAAGTCGGCGATCCGCTCTGCATACGATTCTGAACGGGAAGCGACAGTCACCGCGGTCGGCAGTCCTGCTGCCACCTCCCTGGCAAAACTGGGCCCGGAGATCACCGCGCTGGCCCGGTTCCCGCCGAGGATCTCGTCCGCCACTTCGTGCAGCAGGCGACCGGAACGGGGCTCCAGGCCCTTGGTCGCCCAGCACACCCCGATCCCGGATGGTAGCAGGGGCGCGACCTGTTTCAGGACGGCGGGAAAGGCATGACTGGGGACCACGATCAGTACATCATCAACCCGGTCGAGTGTCTCCTCCAGACCGACCCTGGGGTACAGCCCGTCCGGAAACGGGATGCCGGGCAGATAGGCCCGGTTCTCACCCTCTTCCTGCAGTTGTCTCATCTCCTCCGGCAGGTGTCCCCAGAGCCGTACCCCGAGTTCATTGCGGGCCAGAAGCATTCCCAGCGCAGTGCCCCAGGATCCGGCTCCGATAACGGCGATGGAGGATCGTTTCTGCGCCATGGCCGGTCAGTTGGCGGCCTTTTTCTGGGCCTGCTCCTGCATGTGCTGGGCGTACAGGGCGTCGAAGCTGACCGGGGTCAGCAGCAGTTGCGGGAAGCTGCCCTTGCTGACCAGGTCGGAGACCACCTCCCGGGCGTAGGGGAACAGCACGTTCGGGCAGTAGGCGCCCAGCATGTGTCCCATCTCCTCTTCCGGGAAGTTGCGGATGGTGAAGATGCCGCCCTGCAGCACCTCCACCAGGTAGGCGGTCTTGTCACCGATCTTGGTGGTCACCGTCACCGTCAGCACCACTTCATAGAGATCGTTGTCCAGCTTGGTAACGTTACTGTTCAGGTTCAGGTTCGACTCCGGCTTCCACTCCTCGGTAAAGATGGAGGGCGAGTTGGGGGTCTCGAAGGAGACGTCCTTGACATAGATGCGCTGCAGGGCAAATTCCCGGCTGGGCTCGTTGGCTTGGGTGTTTTCAGTCATAACTATCGATCTCGGTTAACGGGTTTCCGGTGAAAAAAGGGGTTACTTTTTGCTCACTGGCAGGCTGTCGCTCTGCCATGCCATCATGCCGCCCTGAAGATTGTAGACCGGCTCGATACCGGCATCGCGCAGGATCTTGCAGGCCGCGGAGGACTGGGCTCCCGAGCGGCAGGCCACGATGATCGGCTTGCCCTTGTGCTTTTCCAGCTGTTTCAGCTGGTTCTTCAGCGCCGAGCTGGGGATATTGATGGCGTTGATGATGTGCCCGTTGTTGAAGTCGGCGATCGGGCGCACGTCTATGACCACGGCATCCTCCCGGTTGATCATCTCGGTCGCCTTGAGCGGGGCCACGGAGTGTTTGCCACCACCGCTGGCCAGCAGGTTCTGGGCGATCAGTACCAGCACGATCACCAGGGCGGAGAAGAGGAAGATATGGTTGGTTATGAACTCAATAAGCTGTTGCATGAAATTTGGCTGCTTGAAGTGGTTGCTAAAGGCCCCTGTACGGGGGGCACATTTTAGACCAGCGAGGGGGGCGGTACCACGGCTTATTCCGTCATCTGTCTGATCGACCGCTCATGACCGGACTTCGGGGGCGGGAAAACGAGAAAACGGGAAGCGTGGCTTCCCGTTTCTACTCAGGTGGCGTACTGCCCCGGGAGCGGATCGAGTCATCAATCAGTGGCCGTGGGAGCAGAACACCTCGCGCATCATGCCGATCAACTTCAGGGTGCGCGAATCGCTGACCCGGTAGTAGACCCGGTTGGCATCCTTGCGCGAGGCCAGGATGCCCTTGTCCCGCAGGATTGCCAGGTGTTGCGAGATATTGCTCTGGGAGGTGCCTACGTGTTCCACGATCTCCTGCACGCTGACCTCCTCGTCACCCAGGGTGCAGAGAATCTTGAGTCGCAACGGGTGGGACATCGCCTTGAGCGAGCGGGACGCGCGCTCGATGTCCTCGTCATCGGCCATCAGGTCGAGATCCTGCTCCATACTCTGTGCAGATTCGAGTACCGGGACCTTGGTGCTTCCAAATTTATGTTCCATACGCGGGCCTTGTTCAAATACAACTCTGGTTACTGGGGACAGACGAACGTTGCTATCAGAGTATAGGGAGAGACGGGAACTCCGCACCGGAACCGGCGACCAACCCGGCAGCCTGTTCCAGCTGCACCACCTCTTCCGTACAACTTCAACCCACTGAGATACAACGACTACCGTTTATAAAAGAAAACAATAATAAGCTGTTTTACGTAAATTTATCCTGTTTTTCAATCAATAGGAACAGTTTGTCCCTGAAATGTGGCGGGTTTTATTCCGCGCGACTTAATGTTGAAGTAGGTAAAATGGTGTAATATCGCGGTTTTTTCAATGAGTTAGCCGGCAAGCCCGGCTGGCTGCAAGTTGTCGGAGTCAGGAACTGAAATGTCTTCCAGAGTGAAACCTGCTGTGCTGCTGATCATGGATGGCTGGGGTTACAGCGAGGATCCGCACGCAAATGCGATCAGCGCTGCAAAAACGCCGGTCTGGGACCGCTTGTGGGCGGAGTGTCCACACACCCTGATCGGGACCTCCGGTGCCGAGGTGGGGCTGCCGGACGGACAGATGGGAAACTCCGAAGTCGGGCATCTCAACCTGGGGGCCGGCCGGGTGGTCTACCAGGAGTTTACCCGGGTCAGTCGATCCGTGCGTACCGGCTCCTTTTTCAGTAACCGGACCCTGGTGGACGCGGTGGACCGGGCTGTTGAGCGGGACCGGGCGGTGCACATCCTGGGCCTGCTCTCTCCCGGCGGTGTGCACAGTCACGAGGAGCATATCCATGCCATGGCCCGGCTGGCGGTGGAGCGGGGTGCGCGCAAGGTGTTCGTGCACGCCTTCCTGGATGGCCGGGACATGCCGCCGAAGAGCGCCGCGCCCTCGTTACAGGCGATGCAGCAGCAGCTTGACCAGCTGGGGCAGGGCCGGATCGCATCCATCACGGGGCGCTTCTACGCCATGGACCGGGACAACCGCTGGGAGCGGGTCAGGCAGGCCTACGACATGATGGTTCTGGGTCGCGGCGCCTATACCGCCACGGATGCGCGACAGGCGCTGGATGACGCCTACCAGCGGGGCGAGACCGACGAGTTCGTGAAGCCCACCTGTATCGTCCCGGAGGGCGAGTCCCCGGTGACCATCGAGGATGGGGACGCGGTGTTGTTCATGAACTACCGCTCTGACCGGGCGCGTCAACTTACCCGAAGCTTCATCGAGCCGGAGTTCGACGGCTTTGAACGGGAGCGGGTGCCGGCACTGAGCAGCTTTGTCAGCCTGACCGAGTACAGCAAGGAGTTCGATATCCCGGTCGCCTTTCCCCCGGAGCGCCTGGACAACGTGTTCGGCGAGTACATCGCCAACTTGGGCCTGCGCCAGCTGCGACTGGCGGAGACAGAGAAATATGCCCATGTCACTTTCTTCTTCAACGGCGGCCGGGAAGAGGTTTTCGAGGGGGAGGACCGTGTTCTGATCCCCTCGCCCAAGGTCGAAACCTACGACCTGAAACCGGAGATGAGCGCCCCGCAAGTGACCGATGCCCTGGTGGATGCCATCAAGGGTGGCCAGTACGACGCCATCGTCTGCAACTACGCCAACTCGGACATGGTGGGTCATACCGGCAATTTCGACGCCGCGGTTGCGGCGATCGAAGCGCTCGATCGCTGCCTGGGGCGGGTGGTCGAGGCGCTGCGACAGGCGGGAGGGGAGATGCTGATCACCGCCGACCATGGCAATGCAGAGCAGATGGAGGACGTGGAGAATGACCAGCCTCACACTGCTCATACCCGGAATCCGGTACCCTTGATCTACGTTGGCCGGCAGGCGCGCCTGAAAGATTCCGGGTCGCTCTGTGACATAGCCCCCACCCTGCTCACCCTGATGGGACTTGCGGTGCCGTCCGAAATGCAGGGCCATAACCTGCTGCAGCAGAGAGATGCGGATGATGTCATGCAGACTGGCTGATGAGACCCGTTAATCGATCTGCCGGTGCGGTAGCGGCGCTTCTGGGTCTCTTGCTGGTCGCTTCAGCGGTCCTCGCCCAGGAGGAGCAGATCCGCAGCAGGGAGAGTGAGTTGAAGGCGCTGCAGGGCGAGATATCCAGTCTGCAGCAGACCCTGGACAGCAGGCGCCAGCGGCGCCAGCAGTTGCAGGCGCAGTTGCGGCAGACGGAAGAGCGGATCGGCAGGAGTGCCCGGCAGTTGCGCGAGCTTGGCAACAGGCTGGCAAGCCAGCAGAAGCGCCTGGCGCAACTGGGTCAGGAGCGCTCGACCCGGCAGCAGGCGCTGGAGAACAGTCGCCAGGTGCTGGTACGTCAGATACGTGCCGCCTACGTGATGGGCCGCCAGGAGCGGGTCAAGATCCTGCTCAACCAGCAGGATCCGGCCACGGTCAGCCGCATGATGATCTACTACGATTATTTCAACCGGGAACGTGCCCGGCAGATGGCGGCCATTGGCGAGATACTCGGCCACTTGAACGAAACCGAGAGTGCGCTGCGCGAAGAGGAACGGGCGTTGCAGCAGACCCGCGAGCAGGTGGCCGGGGAGAAGGCCGCGCTGGACCGTGAGCAGGCTGGCCGCCAGCAGGTCATCGCCCTGCTCAACCGGGAGATCGATGAGAAGGGCCAGGCCCTGGAGCGTTTCCGACGTGATGAACAGCAGCTCCAGGCGCTGGTCGAAAGATTGCAGAGCGAATTTGCCGCCCTGCCGCTGGAGACGGAGAGGCACCAGCCCTTCAAACGCCTGCGGGGCAAGCTGGACTGGCCTGCCCGGGGGCGCCTGGTCAGCCTGTTCGGGCAGCAACGGGCCGGCAACCTGACCTGGGACGGGGTGGTGATCGCCGCCGGGGAGGGGAGCGAGGTACGGGCCATACATCACGGCCGGGTCGCTTTTGCCGACTGGTTGCGTGGCTTTGGCCTGCTGCTGATCATCGATCACGGAGATGGCTACATGAGCCTCTATGGCCACAACCAGAGCCTGTTCAAGGATACCGGCGAGTGGGTGGAGCCGGGCGAGGCGGTGGCGCTGATGGGCAGCAGTGGTGGGAAGGAGCGCGCGGGGGTATATTTTGGTATCCGTCACAACGGGAGGGCGGTCAACCCGAAAAAGTGGTGCAAACGCACTCGCGACAACAGGATCGGATCGCGGCTCCAGCGGCAGATGACGCCGGCTTCCGTGCCGTTCACTCCCGATATCATCTCACCGGTTCCACAGCACGGCTGATGGTCCGGGATGGTTTTCGAAGCAGGGAAACAAGGTATGAAGAAGAGATTTGGCTTGGCGGTTTCACTGGTACTCTGTGTGACTGCAGCTGCAGTCCAGCTGTCCGCGGGCAGCGCCATGGCGGAGGAGCCGAAACAGCCACTGCCGATGCAGGAGCTGCGCGCTTTCGCCGAGATTTTCGGCCGCATCAAGGAGAATTATGTCGAGTCGGTGGATGACAGGGAGCTGCTCGAACATGCCATCCGGGGCATGCTGGCAGGTCTCGATCCCCACTCCTCCTACCTGAACGAGGAGGAGTTCTCGGAGTTGCAGGAGGGTACCAGCGGTGAGTTTGGTGGCCTCGGCATTGAGGTGGGGCAGGAGGACGGCTTCGTAAAGGTGATCGCACCGATTGACGACACACCGGCCCAGCGGGCCGGAGTCAAGGCGGGCGACCTGATCATCCGCCTGGATGAAAAGCCGGTAAAGGGGATGAGCCTGGGCGAGGCGGTCAGCCTGATGCGTGGAAAGCCGGGAACCGAGGTGGTCCTGACCATCGCCCGGGAGGGGCTCGACAAACCGATCCAGATCACCCTGGTCCGTGCCATCATCAAGGTGGCGAGCGTCAAGGGCCGCTTGCTGGAGGATGGCTTTGCCTACATCCGCCTGTCCCATTTCCAGGCCCGCACCACCGACGACATGCTGCAGAAGATCAGCCAGCTCAAAGCGGAATCGAGCAACGGTATCAAGGGCATGGTTCTGGACCTGAGAAACAACCCCGGTGGCATACTCAACGGCGCGGTCTCTATCAGCGACGCCTTTCTGACCGAGGGGATCGTGGTCTACACCCAGGGGCGCAGCGAGGAGTCGCGCCTCGACTTCAATGCGGCGCCGGACGATGTGCTGGATGGCGCCCCGATCGTGGTGCTGGTGAATGGTGGTTCCGCCTCCGCCTCGGAGATTGTGGCTGGCGCGCTGCAGGATCATCGGCGGGCCATCATCATGGGCAGCCAGACCTTCGGCAAGGGGTCGGTGCAGACCATCATTCCGGTCAGCGATACCGCGGCGGTGAAGCTCACCACGGCGCGCTATTTCACCCCTTCCGGACGATCGATTCAGGGTGAGGGGATCAAGCCGGATATCGCACTCTCCGACCTGGAGGTGACCCGCAAGGAGGTGGACAAGGCGACCCGCGTCAAGGAGGCCGACCTGGCAGGGCACCTGGGCAAGGGCGACGACCAGTCGCAGGAGTCATCTGATTCAAAGAGTAGCGATGAGGCCGGGCCGAGCGTGATCGAGGAGGATTTCCAGCTTAACGAGGCGCTTAATCTGCTGAAGGGCCTCAATATCTACAGCAGCTGGGAGTAAATGGTGCTAACCCGGGCCAACAGGAGCGATCGGATTTTCAGGCTACTGCTCCTGTTGCTGTCCGTTTGGGCGTCGGCAGCCGTTCAGGCGGCACAGCCGGTCATTACCGTGATCATCGATGACATGGGTAACCACGGTGGCTGGGGCGAGGCGGCGCTACGGATACCCGGGCCCGTCACCTACGCCTTTCTGCCGCATACACCGCATGCGGTCCGGCTTGCCCGTGCCGCACATGCCGATGGCAAGGAGGTGATGCTGCACCTGCCGATGCAGTCCCATGAGGGCAATCGCCTCGGCCCCGGGTCGCTGACCCTGCACATGACCGAGCAGGCCTTCCAGCGCACCCTGGACGACAATCTCGCCGCGGTGCCCCATGTACAGGGCATCAACAATCACATGGGCAGCCTGCTCACGCGACACCCCGGGGCCATGGCCTGGTTGATGCAGGGCATCGGGCGCCACGGTCCCCTCTATTTCGTGGACAGCCGAACCACCCTGGCCACGGTGGGCGAACAGGTCGCCACCGAGTACCAGGTACCCAACGCCCGGCGCGACGTTTTTCTGGACAATAATCGTGACCCGGCCGCGATCGAACACCAGTTCCGGCAACTGGTCAGACAGGCTCGGCGCAAGGGTTACGCCATCGGCATAGGCCATCCCTACCCGGAGACCAGCCAGGTCCTCACCGAGCAGTTGTCGCGCCTGGAAGCGCTCGGCGTGAGGCTGATACCTGCATCCGAAATGATTCGTCATCAAAGGAGTGTTCGAACATGGCACGCGTCCTCGTCCCCCTCGCCGAAGGTTGCGAAGAACTCGAAGCAGTCACCATTATCGACCTGTTGCGAAGAGCCGGAATCGAAGTGATCAGCGCCGGGCTTGTCGCCGGTCCGGTCACCGCCAGCAGGGGTGTCACCCTGCTGCCCGATACCCTGCTGGATGATGTACTGGACGCCCCCTTCGACATGGTGGTGCTACCGGGCGGACAGCCCGGTGCCGATCACCTGGACCAGGATCCCCGTATCCGGAAACTGCTGCAAAGGATCGCCGCTGGCGATGGCTATATTGCCGCGATCTGCGCTGCGCCCAAGGTACTGGCCAGCGCCGGCCTGCTGGATGGACGGGAGGCCACCGCCTACCCGGGAGTGCTGGACGCGCTGGCCCTTTCCGACATCCGGCCCTCAGCCGGCGCGGTGGTCCGGGACGGCCGGGTGATCACCTCCCGGGGACCGGGTACGGCGATGGATTTCGCCCTGGAGCTGGTGCAGCTGTTGCAGGGGGAAGAGCGTCGAAACGAGGTTGAGAAAGGCCTGGCGCGCTAACCCGGATAAAAGATCCGGGTCAGTCTCCGAAGCTGGTGCCGACCCGCTTGGCGCTGATTACCCAGGGGTGGTCCAGCGGCACCAGTTTCTTCTGCCCGGCCACCTTTTCCAGTGCGACCGCCTCGGTCTGCTCACCCCGGGCCGCCACCATGACACCATACTTTCCGGCAGCCACCAGCTCGGTGCAGGCGGTGCCGAGGCGGGTGGCCAGCAGCCGGTCGGCGGCGGAAGGGGCACCGCCCCGCTGCAGATGGCCCAGAATGGTGACCCGGCTCTCCAGCCCGGTCAGCAGCTCCAGCTGTTCGGAGAGCTGCACCGTGTGGTTTCCGGAGTGGTGGGCTTCCAGCGACGCGAGTTGCTGCTTGGCCCGCTTCTTCTCTTTCTTGCTGGAGGCCTCCATTTTCTGCTTCCTGGCGGCCGCGATCATCTCCGCCTGCTCCCGTGAGCGGGCGCCTTCGGCCACTGCCACGATGCTGAAGGTCTTGCCACTCTGCACCCGTTGCCGGATCGCCTGGGCCACCCTTTCGGTGGAGTAGGGGATCTCCGGCAGCAGGATCACGTCGGCGCCCCCGGCGATGCCGGCGCCCAGCGCCAGCCAGCCGGCGCGATGCCCCATGATCTCCACCACGATGATCCGGTGGTGGCTGTGGGCGGTACTGTGCAATCGGTCTATCGCCTCGGTGGCGATGCCCAGCGCGGTATCGAAGCCGAACGTGGTGTCCGTTTGCGCCACGTCGTTGTCGATGGTCTTGGGCAGGGTGATCACGTTCAGCCCGTGCTGCTGCAGGTGCAGGGCGTTTTTCTGGGTGCCACCGCCGCCCAGGCAGATCAATACGTCGAGCCGGTTGCGCCGGTAGTTCTCGATGATAGTCCGGGTCATGTCGACGGTTTCGCCGTCGACCCGCATGCGGTGGGGCTTGTCACGGCTGGTTCCCAGGATAGTGCCGCCCAGGGTCAGGATGCCGGAGAGTACGTTGCCGTCCAGGCGCATGGTCCGGTTTTCCATCAGGCCACGGAAGCCATCCCGAAACCCGATCATCTCCATCCCGTGGTGGCCCTGGGCGCTCTTGCCAACAGCCCGTATGGCCGCGTTGAGACCGGGGCTGTCGCCACCGGCCGTCAGTATACCTACCCGTCTGATCATTATTTATTATTCCTGGAACAGCAGAATCAGTTTGTGACAAGATAGCAAAGAAAGGGCCTGGGCTGCACTTCGGCGAGGCGGCAAATCAGGCGCAAGCAGCTCATGGAGGTGTCGCATGTTCCTGGCAAACCGCTTCCGGTGGTTACTGTTCCTGGTATCGCTTCCGTTTTCCGCTGTCCTGGCCGATAACGGCAATGAATTTGATGTCGTCACGCTGAACAACGGTGATATCTATAACGGCACCGTTGCACAGCAGCATTTCACCCTTGCCACACCCTACGGTGAGCTGCGCATCCCCTACAGCCAGATGGTGCACCTGATCCTCGGTGGGCCGGATCAGCCAGACCGCATCCTCACCCGCCTTGGAGGCAGATACAGTGGTCGGCTTCTGGAGCGTCGCCTGACCATGCTGCGGGTCCTGGACCCCACATTGCCGGTAGCGGTCGAGGATGTTACCGAGATCTACTTCGCCAACCGGAAGTTTCGACTTCAACACCAGCAGACGCCGGATAGCGTGATCACCCGCAACGGTGATCGCTTTGCCGCCCGGGTAGTAACGGAAGCCCTTATGATGACGGGCAAGGATGGAATCCGGCTGGCCAATCCTTCCGGCATCCATCTGCTGGACGTGGAGTCGCTGCATGAAGGGGACGATTACCTGGCCCAGATCACCAGTAATGATGGCCAGGTATACCAGGGCAAGTTTGCGCTGGATCATTTGCGGGTCAGGACCGGATTCGGCATGGAGCTGGATATACCACTCAGTCACCTGAGTGCAGTGGGATTGCGCGTCAACCACTCCGGCAACCGACCAGCCTTCTGGTTCCTGCAGCGACTCAATCCGGCCGACTTTATCCAGGACCGGATGCGAGACGGGTCACTCGGCCCCCAAATGCTGGCCCTGAGGGGTGGCAGTTTCTCCCGTGGAGACCTGCAGGGAGACGGTGACTTTGATGAGCAGCCCGTGGTTACGGTCAACCTGCAGCCATTCGCTATTGGTATATACGAGGTGACATTCGACGAGTACGACCAGTTTTGTGACGAGACCGGACACCGGAGGCCGGATGACCAGGGCTGGGGCCGGGGCAGCCGACCGGTGATGAATGTCTCCTGGGAGGATGCCAGCGCCTATACCGAGTGGTTGAGTCGACGCACCGAGCGGCACTACCGGCTGCCCACCGATGCCGAGTGGGAGTACGCGGCCCGGGCCGGAACCGGGAGCCGCTACTGGTGGGGCAACGAGCTTAGGCCGCACACGGCCAACTGCAGTGGTTGTGACAGTATCTGGGACGGGGAGAAGAGCGCCCCGGTGGGCCGTTTTGTTCCCAACCCGTTCGGCCTGCACGATACCGCCGGGAACGTTTTCGAGTGGGTGGCTGACTGCTGGAAGGAGCGTTTTCCGGCGATATCCGATCCGGTTCAATCGGCCGATGCGACCTGCGGCAAGCGGGTGATCCGCGGCGGGGCCTGGAGTTTTCCGCCGGAGGAGATAAGATCAGCCAATCGCTGGCGGGATTTCCCTTCCCGGCGCAGCGATGACACCGGTTTCAGGGTAGTGCGGGAGTTGAGTCGTCCGGTCAATCCCTAGCGCGGAAAGATTGCCAGCTTTGCGTATCAAGCTTCGGACCGCCCGGTGTCACCGTATGCAACCCGGACGGTAACAGTTCAGCCTGCTGTCTGCCTCCTTCATGCTGCGGCCTGGCATAACGGATTTTCCCGACAGAGGAAGAGGCATGGCATATATTCTGGCAATACTGGGCGGTGTTCTCGCCACCGGGGCACTCGGGCTCGAGGCCACGGTGTTTGGCGCATTGATCGGATACCTCCTGGGCGCGGTCTACCAGCAGGGGCAACGACTGCAGCGGCTGTCACAAGAGCTGGACCAGCTGAAGGGTGTCCCGGTCGAGTCCCGCCGGCAGGAGACTCCGAAGGCAGCCCATGCCCACTCCACGGCAGCCCCACCATCCCGCCTGGAAGCGGAACCCTCCGAGATCGATTTTGACCTGGAGTTGCCGGATGAGCCGGAGGCATCGACCCCGGTCCCGGTTCACCGCAGCCCACCACCCGCACAGGAAGCACCACAACCGACCCTGGCGTCCCGCCTGGCCGGGATGCTGCAGGCCTACTTCAGTGGCGGCAACCTGATCGTCCGTGTCGGTATCATCGTGCTCTTTTTCGGTGTCGCCTTCCTGCTCAAGTACGCTGCCGACAACAGCTACCTGCCGATCGAGCTGCGGCTTGCCGGCGTCGCCCTGTCCGGGGTGGTGATGCTGGTTCTGGGCTGGCGCCTGAGACAGCGCCGAATACTCTACGCGCTGGCCCTGCAGGGGGGTGCGGTGGGCGTGCTCTACCTGACCGTGTTCAGCGCTCTGCGCCTCTACTCGGTTCTGCCCGCCGGCCTGGCGTTCGGCCTGTTACTGCTTTTCGTCGTTCTGGCCACCCTGTTGGCCCTGCTGCAGGACGCGGCATCGCTGGCGATTCTGGCCACCGCCGGGGGATTTCTGGCACCGGTGCTGACCTCCACCGGGGAGGGCAGCCATGTGGCCCTCTTCAGCTACTATCTGCTGCTCAACGCCGGCGTGCTGAGTATCGCCTGGTTCAAGGCCTGGCGCTTGCTGAACCTGGTCGGTTTCGCGTTCACCTTCGTTATTGCCGGTATCTGGGGTTACCGGTACTACCAGCCCGAATTCTTCGCCACCACGGAACCGTTCCTGGTGGCGTTCTTTCTCATGTACCTGGCGATATCGGTGCTCTTCGCCCTGCGCCAGCCGCCCAATCTGCGGGGGCTGATCGACGCCACCCTGGTATTCGGCGTGCCCCTGGTGAGTGCCGCCCTGCAGGCTGCGCTGGTGAAGGACCTGCCGTTCGGTCTGGCCTACAGCGCCCTGGCCCTGGGTGCGCTCTACCTGCTGTTGGCGATGCTGCTGTTCCGCCGCGCCGACGGCGCCCTGCGACTGCTGGCGGAGACCTTCCTGGCAATTGGCGTGGTGTTCACCACCCTGGCGGTTCCCTTCGCCCTGGAGGGGCGTCTCACCTCCGCCTTCTGGGCCCTGGAGGGGGCGGCCATGATCTGGATCGGCATTCGCCAGTCACGCCGGCTGCCGCGCCTGTTTGGCTCTGTTCTGCAGCTGCTGGCGGGACTGCTCTACCTGGAGGACCCGCACTGGGTCTATGGCCAGACACCGCTGCTCAACAGCCACTTCCTGGGCGCCGCCCTGATCGGATTCGCCGGCCTGTTCAGTGCCTTCTGGCTTGACCGAAACAGTGAACAGAACGAGTCCTACGAGCGGCTCTCGGCACCCCTGCTGTTTCTGTGGGGACTTGCCTGGTGGCTGGGTGCCGGTCTGCAGGAGCTGGACCGCTTCACCTACGGAAGCGATCAGTGGACCGGCATCCTGGTCTTCCTCGCTGTCACCGCCCTGCTGGGGGATCGGGCCCGGGTCCGCTTCGAGTGGCCGCGACCACGCATGGTCTCGCTGGCGCTACTGCCCGCCCTGCTCCCCGTGGCCCTGTTTGTCTGGCTCGACCAGCCCCATCTTCTGGCCGGCTACCTGCTGATCGCCTGGCCGGTCGCGCTGGCGGGTCAGTACCTGCTGCTGTGGCGTCTGCGGGACGGGGAGGGAGTTCCCCTCGATGTCTGGCATGTCGGCAGCCTGGGGCTGCTCACATTCCTGCTCACCGCGGAGGCGGCCTGGCAACTGGACCAGGCGGTGGCCGGTGCAAGGCTCTGGGAGATGATCCCCTGGGGCGCGGTACCGACCCTGATCGGCCTGCTGCTGCTGAGCGTGGGACAGCGACTCGCCTGGCCGGTGCAGCGCCATATCATCGCCTACAACGTAAAGGCAATGGCCGTGCTCGCCGTCTACCTGCTGGGGTGGGCCATGCTGGCCAACGTGTCGAGTCCGGGCAACCCCTGGCCACTGGACTACATGCCACTGCTCAACCCGCTCGACCTGACCATCCTGTTTGCCCTGTTGCTGCTGGCCAGGTGGTGGCAGCAGGTTGGCGACTGGATGGTGCAGAGCGGGGTCACCAGTGGTCAGTATCATGGCCTGCTTGGTGTGGCTTTCTTCCTCTGGTGCAACGGCATGGTGGCACGCTCGGTTCACCACTGGGGCGGCGTACCGTTCGATGCCGGCCTGCTGTTCCAGTCCCAGGTGCTGCAGGCGTCGATCGCGGTGCTCTGGGCGGTGCTCGGACTCAGTTGCATGCTGGCTGGAAATCGCTTCCGGCTGCGCCCGCTGTGGCTGGCCGGAGCCGGGTTGATGGGACTGGTGGTGATCAAGCTGTTCCTGTTTGATCTCTCGAACACCGGCACCGTGGCACGTATCGTGGCCTTCATTGGGGTCGGCCTGCTGCTGATGGTGGTGGGCTACTTTTCACCCGCGCCGCCACGCGACGCGGAGCCGCAGGTGGCTGGGGAGGGTAAAGCATGAAACGCTGGCTTACGATACTGGGCCTGCTGCTCAGCGGTTCCCTCTTCGGGGCCGGCGAGCGGCCGTTGCAGATGGAGGATTTTGCCTGGGGCATCAGGTTGCAGACGGACGGGGCGAGCCCGATCTACCAGCTATCTATGCCGCTCGAGGTGTACCGGGGTGTCGCCCACCCGGACCTTTCCGACCTGCGCCTGTTCAATGGCAGTGGACACCTGATACCGCACCTGTTGCAAGCTCCGCCAGGGAGCGGGCCGGGTGAGGCGCGGTGCCAGCCGGTTGCCATCTTTCCCCTGTACGGGAGCCGGGTTGCTGACCTGCAGCAGCTGTCGCTGCAGATGGTGCAGCGCGAGCCTGACGGGGAGATCCGGCTGGAACAGCGTCGTTACCAGCAGACCCGTGACCAGGTACTGAGGGGCTACCTGGTTCGTCTACCGGAGCTGGCCGGGGGTGAGCGCTTCGAGCAGCTGACACTACAGTGGGATCCGGACCAGAACGGTTTCATGCAGGGGATCCGTGTCGAGCGGAGCCGGGATCTGGTGCAGTGGCATACCCTGGCGGGCAAGCGGGTGATCGCCGATCTCAGGTTTGCCGGGGAGCGGCTGGTTCGGGATGGGCTGCCTCTGTCCGCAGGGGGTGGCAGTATATCCGCCTGCGCCCGCTTACGGACGAGCCGATGATTTCGCTACGACAGGCGTTTGTACAGATCCGTGGCGTCGTGCGGGCGGCTGAGCCCCGGGTAACAGGGGTGCTCGATCTGCGACGGGAGGAGGCGGAGGGTGAGTACCGGTTCGAGTTGCCAGGTCCGTTGCCGATAACGGCTGTCACGGTGCGGCCGGGAGAGGTCAACACCCTGGTCAGGGCGTCTCTCTATTCACGTGCCGACGACGCGTCCGGCTGGCGATTGCGCGGACAGGGTTTGCTGTTCCGGCTGCAGCAGGCGGATGCCGAGCTGCAGCAGTACCGGATAGAGGTGGACCGGGTCAGTGACCGTCAGTGGCGCCTGGTTGTGGATTCGAGCGGTGGCGGCCTGGGCGCCGTAGTGCCCGGTGTCGAAGTCAGCTGGTTGCCCCACAGGCTGCGTTTTGCCGCCCGGGGCGAACCGCCCTATACGCTGGCGTACGGGAGTGCAAGAGTGGCGGATTCAGCGGCGATGCCGTTGCCGAAGGGGTTCAACGAGCAACCGCTGTTGACCGGATCGGTCACGCCCGGAAAGCTCTTTGAGCTGGCCGGCAGCCGGGCCCTCGATCCTTCACCCGTGTATGACTGGAAACAGGGAGTGCTGTGGGGCGTGCTGATTCTGGCCAGCCTGCTGTTGGGCTGGATGGCCTGGGGCCTGGTGCGCCAGGTGGGACGCTGAGGGTTATCCTCTCATCCAGGCGCGGAACAGGGTGAGGGCGCCGATGGCGGAGAGCGCGGAGCCGGCCGACAGGGCGGCGCCCGGGGGCAGCAAGGGTCCGGGCCCGAGCAGCAGCAACAGGGTTCCGGTAAGGAGCAGTCCGATACCGCCAATGGCGGTCAGCAGGTTGCGCTGGTGCTGTTTCGCCTCCTTGCGCATCTGCTCCAGGGTCTCCGATTTCCAGTTCAGTTGCAGGCGGCCGGTGGAGGCGTCGTCCAGGACCTTGTGCAGCAGGATCGGCATA
>JAPHTA010000067.1 GCA_026196475.1 Sedimenticola sp. | reverse complement strand
CGATTTCTGCTATCTCAATATATAGCGCCAGCTGGCGCGGTCACTTCTCCCCAAGTGACCTGCCCCGACGACCCCAGTCGGGACCTACGACCCTGATCACCTTAACTCCCCTTGGGTGACAGGGTCTTTTTTATGTCCAGGAATGGCCGGGAGCGGTATGTGTGAGGGATGGGCGTATACCCGCCCTCATGCGCCCTGTAGGAGGCCCGCCCCCGGGCCGATAGCACCTCGCACGGCTGTTTCCGTATGCGTTCCCACGCGGAGCGTGGGAACGAGGGGTGAGGTGGGTTCGCATTCTGCTGTGATTAGCCGCGAATGGACGCGAATAAACCCGAATGGGCCGCAATAATAGCTGTTTTGTAGGTTCTTCGGTGCTGAAGTGGATTACGGGGCCGCACCGCTATCCGCGGCCGCAGTTTCAGCAGCCAGCCCCAGCCAGCGGTCCAGCACGGCATGGGCCTGGTCGATGCCCTGGCGCTTGAGGGCCGAAAAGAGCTGTACCGAGTGCTCGCCGGGCATATCCTTGAGCAGTTGCCTTACCTTCAGCAGGCTGCTGGAGGCGGCGCCCCGCTTCAGCTTGTCCGCCTTGGTCAGCAGGATATGTACCGGCAGCTGCATCTTGTTGCTCCACTCCAGCATCTGCAGGTCGAACTCTTTCAGCGGGTGGCGCACGTCGGCCAGAAGGATCACCCCGCGCAGCGACTGGCGTTTCTCCAGGTAGGCTGCCAGTTCCGCCTGCCACTGCAGCTTGATCCGCTCCGCCACCTTGGCGTAGCCGTAGCCCGGCAGGTCCACCAGGCGGTGGGTCTCGTCGAGGGCAAAGAAGTTGAGCAGCTGGGTGCGTCCCGGGGTCTTGCTGGTGCGGGCCAGGCTCTTCTGCTGGCAGAGAGCGTTGATGGCGCTCGACTTGCCGGCATTGGAGCGGCCGGCAAACGCCACCTCGTATCCCTCGTCCGGCGGGGACTGGTCCAGTCGTGCGGCACTGGTGAGAAATTGGGCCTGGTGGTAGATCGGGTTCATGCTGCCGCTGTCGTGCTGGCCTGGGATGCGGGGAACATACCCTAATTTCACCCCGCCCGCCAGCGGGGTGAAGGCTGCCCGTCAGCCGGCAATGCTGGACCACAGGCGTCGGGCCCAGGAGCGCTGGGCCAGTACCGGCCTGGCGCCGGAGGCGAGGAAGAAGCCGCTGTACTGCATGTCCTCCTCCATGATGTGGCGTGACAGCCAGGTCTTCAGGAAGTGCATCAGCTCGAAGCTGATCGCCTTCTTGCCGCTGGTGAGCTTCTGCTGCAGGTCGAGGATCTGTTGCGTCAACTCCTCATGCTGATCGTGGTGCTCCTCGTAGCCGGGGAAGTTGAGGATGCGCATCAGGCTCTCCTCCACCGCGAAGTGAATCCGGGTGTAGTCGATCAGTTCGGACAGGATGCTCTCCACCACGTCGCTGCCGTGACGCTCGTGGATGGCGTCGTGCATGCGGTTGATCAGGCCGATCAGGATCTTGTGCTGCTCATCGATCTCCTCAATGCCGACGCTGAGGTCATCACTCCAGGTTATGAAAGTGTTCATTCTGTACTCCACTCCAGTCAGCTGGCAGGCGGTGCCTGCGTCAATACCCGCAAATATTGAGTGGATATTAATTGGTCAGTCGGCGGGGTGAAATCAGAGTTGGCAGTTTTGTTGATTAATGTCAGCGAATCGATTGATATTAGCCGTCTTCGCGCCGCCAGTGGCCCGACTTTCCGCCGGCCTTCTCCAGCAGGCGTACCTGCTCGATCGACATGCCACGGTCCACCGCCTTGCACATATCGTAGATCGTCAGCAGGGCTACCTGGGTGGCGCACAGGGCCTCCATCTCGACCCCGGTCTGGCCCCGGGTCTTGACCGTACTGACACAGTGCACGCACGCCTGTTCCGGTTCGGCGACCAGTTCGATGTTGACGTGAGTCAGGGCCAACGGGTGGCACAGGGGCACCAGGTCGGCGGTCTTCTTGGCGGCCATGATGCCGGCTACCCGGGCGATGCCCAGTACGTCTCCCTTCTTGTGGTTGCCGCGCTGGATCAGCTGCAGGGTCTCCGGGCGCATGCGTATGCGGCCCTCGGTGACGGCGACCCGTTGCGTATCGTCCTTGTCGCCCACATCCACCATGTGGGCCTCGCCGGATTGGTTGAAGTGGGTCAGTTCACTCATTCCGCTCTCCTCAGCCGGCCACTGACTGGTGCTCGATGCTTTTTGGGATCTCGTGGAATTCGAAGCTCATGCTCTCGAGGTCCGCCATCACGTAGGTTGCCGCGGCACCGCCGACACCGCCCACCGTGCCAGGGTTGATCAGCAGTGATGTGCCACCGCGGATGTTGGCGATCTCCTGCTGAACGACCTTGTGGCTGTGACCACAACAGACCAGGTCCCAGTCCCCGGTGGCCGCCATGGCACGGGCGTAGTGCGGGTAGTGCACCATGAAAATCTTTCTCCCGGCCAGCTCGATGCCGGCATCCATCCCGTGGTAGGTGATCACGTTCTCCGGGTTGTTGGCAAGCTGGCCCAGAGTGTAGAGATCCCCGGTGTTATTGCCGTGGATGACGTGGGTCGGCAGGTGGTGCTTTACCAGGCATTTCAGGCTGCTGGGCGCCACCACGTCTCCGCAGTGGAGGACCGCCTCGGCGCCGCGCTCTTTGGCCTCGGCAACCGCGTAATCGAGCAGGGGAATGTGGTCGTGGCTGTCGGATAGGATACAGATTTTCATGGGGTCCTGCGGGTTCGCCATTGACGGCGAGCCGGTGCTGCCCTGGCGGACAGCACCGGTGCCGCGACACCGGGGGTGTCGCGCCTGTCACGCCAGAGATCAGAAGTTGGGTTTCTCCGGTGCATCATTATACATCTCAATGCTGTCGGTGATCTCCTTTTTGGCCTCGTCCACACCGCCCCAGCCCTGG
>JAPHTA010000100.1 GCA_026196475.1 Sedimenticola sp. | reverse complement strand
TGCCGAGAGCCTGCTCAAGGAGCTGCTGCGCAAGGGGGTGGGAGATGACGAGGTGGCCAGCAGCTACCAGTGGCGCATCTCCGAATGGAAGAACGACATGCTCTCCCCGGAGCAGGCGCTGGCAACCGCCGAAAACGACCTGGACCAGCGCACAGCCCTGCTCTACGCCCACTACCAGCGCTCCCTGCGCGCCTTCAACGCGGTGGATTTCGATGACCTGATCCTGCTCCCGGTAAGGCTGTTCCGGGAGTCCCCGGAGACCCTGGAGCAGTGGCAGAACCGGATTCGCCACCTGCTGGTGGACGAGTACCAGGACACCAATCTGAGCCAGTACGAGCTGGTGCGACAACTGGTAGGGGTACGCCAGGCGCTGACCGTGGTCGGCGACGACGACCAGTCGATCTACGCCTGGCGCGGCGCGCGGCCGGAGAACCTGATCCGCCTGAAGGAGGATTTCCCCCGTCTCAAGGTGGTCAAGCTGGAGCAGAACTACCGCTCCTCCGGGCGCATCCTGAAGGCGGCCAACACCCTTATCGCCAACAATCCCCACGTGTTCGAGAAGCGGCTCTGGTGCGAACTGGGCGCCGGCGAACCGATCCGGATCATGAGCTGCAAGAACGAACTGCACGAGGCGGAGAAGGTGGTGTCGGAGATCATCCACCACAAGTTCACCTCCGGCGCCAGCCACGGCGACTACGCCATCCTCTACCGCGGCAACCACCAGGCCAAGCTGTTCGAGTCGGCCCTGCGGCAGCACAACATCCCCTACTTCCTGAGCGGTGGCACCTCCTTTTTCAGCCGCGCCGAGATCAAGGACGTGATGGCCTACCTGCGGCTGCTGGCGAACCCGGACGACGACGCCGCCTTCCTGCGCATCGTCAACACCCCGCGCCGGGAGATCGGCGCCAGCACCCTGGAGCGGCTCGGCACCTACGCCAGCGAACGGGACAGCAGCCTGCTCGCCGCCTGTGACGAGCTGGGACTGGAGCAGACCCTGTCAAAGCGCCCCCTGGAACGGCTGCGGGAGTTCGCCGACTGGGTGAACCGCTACCGGCAGCGGGCCGAACGCGACCACCCGGTGGAGACCGTGCGCGACATGCTGCGCGAGCTGCAGTACGAGGACTGGCTGTACGAGAAGGCCTCCAGCGACCGGGTGGCGGAGCGGCGCTGGGAGAATGTCATGGACCTGGTACAGTGGCTGGAACAGCTGCACAAGGGGGACCGGGTCGGCGAGAGCCTGGCCGAGATGGTCAGCCACCTGGCGCTACAGGATATTCTGGAGCGGCAGGAGGACGACAGCGGCAATGACCAGGTACACCTGATGACCCTGCACGCCTCCAAGGGGCTGGAGTTCCCACACGTCTTCCTGGTCGGCATGGAGGAGGAACTGCTGCCGCACAAGAGCAGCATCGAGGAGGGCAATATCGAGGAGGAGCGCCGCCTCGCCTACGTCGGCATCACCCGCGCCCAGCGCACCCTGAGCATCAGCTTCGCCGAGAAGCGCAAGCGCTTCGGCGAGATCATCGCCTGCGAACCGAGCCGCTTCCTGGCCGAGCTGCCGCAGGAGGACCTGCGCTGGGAAGGGGGGCAGCGGGAGAACCTGTCAAAAGAGGAGAAGCAGGACCGGGGCAACGCCCACCTGGCCAGCATGCGGGCCATGCTGGGAGATTAGGCAACCCGGACAGAGGTTACAAAAAAGGGCGCGCCAGGCACGCCCTTTTGATTTTCACTCAAGCCCGCTCAGCGCGGCTGCTGGCTCAGCCAGCCGGCGATGGTCTTGATATCCTCTTCCGAGACCGCTGCCATGATCCCCTTCATGACCGCGCTCTGGCCGTTGCTGCGGGCGCCGCTCTTGATATCCTTCATCTGGTTGGCGATGTACTGCTCCGGCATGCCGGTCACCTTGGGATAGGTGGACATGATCGGGGTCCTGCCCTCCGGTCCATGGCAGGCGGCACACCCCTTCTGGGTATACAGCGCCTTGCCCGGGTCGGCGGCTGCCGCCGGCGCGGCCTGAGCCTCCGCAGCAGGTGCTGCTGCGGCAGGAGCCGCTGCAGCCGGGGCCGGGGCAGCGGCGCCACGGGGAATGCCACTCAACCAGGCCGCCAGCACTTTCATGTCCTCTTCCGATACCGCAGCCATGATCCCTTTCATCACTGCCGTCTGGCCATGCTCCCGGGCACCGCTCTTGATGTCCTTCAGCTGGTTCAGGATGTACTGCTCCGGCAGGGAGGCGACCTTGGGATAGGTCGACATGATGGGCGTCTTGCCCTCGGGTCCATGACAGGCGGTACAACCCTTGGCCTGGTAAAGGGCTGCACCCGGGTCGGCCGGTGCCGCAGCTGCGCTGTCGGCCACGGCCGGAGCGGCGGCAGCCGCCTCTTCACCGGCAACCGAGACCTCGCCCACCGGCTTGATACGCTCAAGCACCTCGGCCCGCTCCTGCGCCTGCACAGAAAGACTCACCAGCAGAGCTGAGATTCCGGCAACCGCCAGGCTCTTGAATTGGGAAACGACTTTATGGCTCACTGTCCAACTCCTCACACATCGTGAACGAAATAGTCAGGGCGACACACGCCATGCAGGCCCCCCCGGTCCTAATACTGGGGCGCAGTATAGCGACTCACTCCCCAAAGATCGACTGAAACCCGGTTTGGCCAGCCATAAGGCGGGGTTTGGGATAGACGACACAGGGCGTGCGCGTTAAGATACGCCCTCTTCAGCCTGCCCATATCGCTGTGAACATGCATGAAGTCCGCAGGACTTTTCATTGTTCCGGCGATACAATTTGGACTGATAGAAAATACGCGCCCGTAGCTCAGTTGGGTGAGCCGAGCGCAGTTCGCGAAGCACCGCTTCGCGCGAGGCGAACGCCCGCGAGTTGACGAGCGGGCCGGGGAAGCGACGCAGTCGCGGGGGTACTGCCCGAAAGTCCGCAGGACTTTTTAATCCCCCGGGTATTACAATTCGGTAAGGTTCCATTTACGCGCCCGTAGCTCAGCTGGATAGAGTACTGCCCTCCGAAGGCAGGGGTCACAGGTTCGAATCCTGTCGGGCGCGCCATTCACTTCGTTCATTC
>JAPHTA010000098.1 GCA_026196475.1 Sedimenticola sp. | reverse complement strand
TCAACAAGGACGAGGAGGCGCCGATCTTCCAGGTGGCGGACTATGGCCTGGTGGCGGACCTGTTCCAGGCCCTGCCGGAGCTGGCGGAGCAGCTGTAGCATTCACCGTCTGGCGGGGCAGGGATGTAAACCGCAAAAAGGGGAGAATCGAAAATGAGACAGTGGATGTACGGAGCGATGGTTGCACTCTGCCTCGGCAGTACGCCGCTGGCTGCGAAAGAGGTGGCCGGCGTGGAGATCCCGGATGCCAGCAGAATAGCGGGGAACGACCGGGAACTGCTGCTGAACGGGGCGGGCGTTCGCTACAAGTTTATCTTCAAGATCTATATTGGTGCGCTCTACCTGCCACAGGCACAGAAAGTGGCCGAGCATGCAATCAACAGCCCAGGTCCGAAAAGGGTACTGATGCACTTTCTGTATGACCGTGTAGAGCAGAAAGATCTTGCGCAGGCCTGGAGAGAGGGGTTCGAGGACAATCATTCTGCAGCGGAGTTGGCTGCTTTGAACCCGAGAATTGAGACGTTTGCCGGCCTGTTTACGGATGCTGTAGAGGGTGATCGTATCTGGATCGACCAGCTGTCGAATGGTGATACCCGGGTAACCATAAACGAGGTCGAGCAGGGGCAGGTGAAGGGTAGTGATTTTTACCCGGCCCTGCTGAAGATCTGGCTGGGGGAAGACCCCGTAACCATGGACCTGAAACAGGCTATTCTGGGGTACCCGGCGGAGAAATCCTGAGCAACGGATTTTCCTGCCCGCTACACCGGACCCCCTCAAGGGGACCTTTTTGTCCGAAGTATGATTAAGTCCCCATATTCCAAGTCCGGCAGCCGGTTGGCAATGGTCGGGATTCATGAAACTACAGATTTATGCCTGACTCCTGATATGATGCGGCACAAAACCGCGATAATACCAGGCAGAAAATATGGTTTTAGATCAATTCTACTCCGGGGATGAGAACGGACTCTGTTTTACGAGACAGCAGGCAAGCGGCTTCGCCAAGCAGATTGCAGACGATTTCAACCCCCTGCATGACCCGGATGCAAAACTGTTCTGCGTGCCGGGAGATCTGCTGTTTGCCGTTACCCTGGCACGACATGGTCTCAGCCAGAGGATGTGCTTCACTTTCTCCGGCATGGTGGGGGACGGAATCCAGCTCAGGTACCGGGCAGAGACCGGAGATGACCTGTCACTGGTGGACGGTGCGGGAAAGGCCTATCTGGGGATCGAGAGGGATGGGGATGTTACACGGGCCCCTTCATTGATTGATGAATTTACCCGCCGTTACGTGGAGTTTTCGGGGAAGAATTTTCTCCAGGTTCTGGTACCGGCAATGAACGATAAAGGGGTTATGATCAACCCCGACCGACCGATAGTGATATACCAGAGTATGTCGATCGATCTGAAAACCCTGGATATTGCGGAACCCTCCCTGCAGCTGATGGAGACACGGGTCCAGGTGGAGGGGAAGAAGGGCGATGTGCGAATGCTGTTCTGTCTGAAATCGGGTAATCATGTCGTGGGCGAGGGGGAGAAACGTATGGCGCTGCGCGGACTGCGACCGTTCGATGAGGACGCCATGCAGCGCCTGGTCAAGACCTACAAGGGGTACAAGACTGCCCACTCCGCATGAGTGCCTTGTCCGGTTAACCGGATAAGGGGAGTCAGACAAAAAACAACAGGGAAAGGATGCCACCGATAACCAGCAGAACGTACACTCCTGGTGATATCTTTTTTCCTTTTCTGCCGCTACCGATAAAGCCTTCGTAGCGGCCTCTTGTGAGGATGCCCAGAAGGCCCAGAAAAAGAAAGAAGAGCCCGCTGTAGGCGCCAATCTTTTTCAGGATCTCGAGTTTCTCGTGGCTCGCGCCGCTGACCCCTCCTCCAATAGTGGTGAATTTGTTGGCGAGAGCGGTGTCGCTCAGTGTCAGCAGAAACAGCATGCCGAAGAACAGTATAAGAGTATATCTGGCCATGCGGCTTTGAGCCCCGGATGTTATGCGTCGTGTCGTCCGTGAACCGCTTTATCCGGAAACTGTATAGCATGATTTATTCTCCTGCTCAATCTTCAGGTCTCTTCACTGCTGCCCCTCCAGGCCGCAACAACACTGTTTGCAGGGATGATATTTGTCACCTGCCCCTGTCCCGGTCGCTGGCTAACCGTTATCATGAGTCTGCCGAATCGCTTCCGGGCCAGGCTGTCATGGTACAGTTGCGCCAAGGGGATGGATGTCGGCAGTCGGGTGTGCAGCAGTGCCGTGGAAGAGGGGTCTATGAACTACGACATAGTCATAATCGGTGGAGGGCCGGCCGGCCTGAGTTTTGCCCGTTCACTGGCAAACAGCGGCCTTCGGGCACTGATCGTCGAGCGCTCGGGTATCGACTCCCTGGCCGATCCGGCAATCGATGGGCGGGACATTGCCCTGACCCACCTGTCGATAAAGATCATGACCGAGATGGGGGCGCTTGCCCGGATCCCGCAAAACGAGATTGCGCCAATCAGGCAGGCCAAGGTGATCAATGGCGAATCCTCCTACTGCCTCGAGATTGATAGCGCCAGGGAGGCGGTGGATGCACTTGGCTACCTGGTTCCCAACTACCTGATCCGGAAAGCTCTCTTCGAAGAGGTCGTGAATCTGGACAATGTCGGGATCCGCGACGAGACGACGGTGACCGGTGTCCGGATCGGGAGTGATCAGGCCGAGGTGGAGTTGTCCGATGGTGACCGTATCGCCTGTTCCCTGGTTGTGGCGGCGGACAGCCGTTTCTCCGAGTCCAGAAGAAATGTTGGTATATCGGCCTCAATGCTCGACTTTGGCCGGGTCGCCATTGTCAGCCGGATGCAGCACGAAAAAGAGCACCAGCAGGTGGCCTACGAGTGCTTCCACTATGGCCGCACCCTGGCCATGCTGCCGCTGAACGGGAACCGCTCCTCCGCCGTGGTCACCGTATCCGCGGACCAGGCGCAGGAGATCATGGCGATGGATGATGAAGTATTCGCCGCTGATGTCCAGGCCCGTTTCAACGATCGACTCGGAAACATGAAGCTGGTCGGGAAACGTTATGCCTATCCGCTGGTGGCCGTGCATGCCAACCGGTTTGTAAAGCCTCGTTATGCCCTGCTGGGCGATGCGGCGGTGGGCATGCACCCGGTGACCGCCCATGGCTTCAACCTCGGGCTACGGGGACAACAGACGCTGTACAACGAGATCAGAAGGGCCCAGTTGCAAGGCGCGGACATTGGCGCACTGTCGGTACTGGAGGGTTACGAACGCCGGCACCGGCGTGTTACCTGGCCGCTTTATACAGGTACCAACGAGATCGTCAGCCTGTACACCAATGACTCGATACCGGCGCGTATCCTGCGTGGCCTGGTTCTGCGCATGAGCAACAACTTCCCGCCGGTCAAGCAGATGATCCGTCGCAAGCTGACCGAGCTCAATGGGTCGGACGAATCCCTGTTGCCTTTTGTCTGAGCTGAACAATCCTCGCAAGCTCTTGTTCGTGTGTGCAGGCTGGCTAGCCGGCACGACTGGTCACCAGCTCGCGAAGGGTTCGGGATTTGAACTCGCGCCGGTACAGCACCCAGACGATGCCACTGCTGAGTGCCATGAACAGCCAGGGATTGAAGAACCAGCCGATCACCGCCAGGCTGAAGTAGTAGGTGCGTAATCCCTGGTTGAAGTTGTTCGCCGCCAGCGAGGCGACCCGCGCCATGCGAATGGCGGTGGCCGTACGCTCTCCTTCCGTTACCTGGTCATCCGGATTGGGTGCTCCTCCCAGCATTACCGCGCAGAATCCGTACTGGCGCAGGCTCCAGGTGAACTTGAAGAAGGCGTACGTGAAGAGGGCGACCAGCAGTAGCAGCTTGATCTCCCACTCGGCGCGGGTGGCGATGGTGGCAAAGGGCACGTCCGCTACCAGGTCGATGATCTTGTCGGTTGAACTGAGCACGGTCATCAGGCCGGCCAGAATCAGCATGGTGGCCGAGGCGAAGAACGCCACGCTTCTCTCAAGATTGGCCAGCACCGTGGTGTCCGCCACCCGCATCTCCCGATCCAGGATGCGTTCCATCCACGCCTGCCGGTACTGGTGGAGCACGCTGGAGAGGCAGGGCGTCGACTGCGCCTTGTGTTCGGAGTAGAGCAGGTAGCCGTAAAAGCAGGCCAGGAACCAGATAAAGGCGAGAATACTCTTCCAGTAGGTTGCGGCGAAAGCTGATAGTTCTGACATGGTGGACTGCCGGGCTCAAGGGGTGGCTGGAGAGGCGCTCACTATAACAGGCGGGAAGTGAGCGGGAACAGGTACGGACGGGTGACGCGGCAGGACCGCGTCACCCGGGAGCGTTTTCAATGTCCGTTGTAGATCTCCCTGATCTGCTCCTGGTAATGCTCGATGATCAGTTTTCGCTTGGTCTTGAGGGTCGGCGTCAGGTAGCCATTCTCGACGCTCCAGGCCTCGCCCAGCAGCACTGCCCGGCGCACCTGGGCATAACCGGGAAATTCCCGAAGCTGTTCGCTGATCCGGTGTGCCACCTGCTCCTGCACCCGGGGGTCTCTGAGCGAGGCCGGGTCATCCGGGTCCAGCTCCAGTCCTTCGGCGATGTTTCTCCAGTGCGTCTGTTCCGGTACGATCAGCGCGGCCAGGAAGGGGCGCGCCTCGCCGATGATCAGCACCTGTTCGAACAGTGCATCCATCGCAATTGCGATCTCCATGTCTGCCGGGGAGACCTTCTCGCCGTTGGCCAGTACAATGATGTCCTTGATACGCCCGGTGATGTGAACGTGCCCCTCGTTGTCGATCCTTGCCACGTCACCGGTGTGGAGCCACCCATCCTGATCGATCACCCGCCGGGTCTCAGCGGGGTTGTCCCAGAAGCCCAGCATCACCGCCGAGCCCCTGGCCAGTAGTTCGCCATCCTCGGCCACTTTAAGTTCAGTACCCGGCAGTGCCTTGCCGACGCTCTCCGGCAGGTTGTCATCCAGCCGGTTGACCGCCAGCACCGGGCTGGTCTCGGTCAACCCGTAGCCCTGCAGAATCGGAACACCCAGGGCCAGAAAGGTGCGGGCGATCTCGGTCGGCAGCGGTGCTCCGCCGCTAATGGCGATGCGCAGTCGGCCACCCAGTTTGTCCCGGATCTTGACGGCCACCAATCGATCCAGAAGTGGCCACAGCAGCAGGGAGGGAGACCAGTGCCCCCTTTTCTGCTGGTAGTTGAACCGGGTCCAGCCAACATCGACCGCCATCTTGAACAGGCGTCGTAACATGGGCGGCTTTTCCGCCAGACCCTCTTCGATCCTGGCGTATATCCGCTCGTAGATGCGCGGCACGCTGATCATGAAGGTCGGACGTATCGTCAACAGGTCTTCCGCCAGAAGGAGGATCGAGCGGGCGTAGGCAACCCGGATACCGACCATCATCGGCAGGTAGTATCCGCCGGTCCGCTCCAGCATGTGGGAGAGCGGGAGAAATGACAACAGTATGTCATCCTCCAGGATGGTGGTGGTCTGGTGCGCCTCCTGGGTGTTGCTGAGTATATTGTGGTGGCTCAGCATGACGCCTTTCGGATGGCCGGTGGTGCCTGAGGTGTAGACGATGGAACAGAGCTGATGTGGATCCAGGCCGTCCACTACCCGGTACTCGTCGGCGTCCTCTGGCAGCCATTCCTCGAGATGGCGGATCCGGTCGTCATGCTGGGATCCGTCGAGTGATTCCAGGCTGACGATCCGGTGAATCGTGGTCAGCTCATCCCGAACCGGCTGCAGGCTTTGCCACTGCTCCCGGCCCTGGATTACCAGCAGCTTGATGCCGGCCGCCTCCGCGATATAGGCCACGTTGCCCCCGCGGTCGTTGTAGAACAGGGGCACGCTGATCAATCCCAGACCCAGTGCCGCCTGGTCGAACATCACCCACTCGCGGCAGTTTCCCATCATGATGCCGACCCGGTCCCCGGGCTTCAGCCCCTCCTGTCGCATGGCGGCCTGCCAGCGGGCTGTCTCGTGCCCCATCTCCGCCCAGGTGCTGTCGCACCAGCACTCCTGTTTCGGGTCAAAATAGCGGTAGGCAACACGCTCGGGTGATTTGCGGATTCTGGCCTGGAACAGTCCGGCCAATGTGCCTGCCTCGTCCAGGGTTATGATTTCCTGGTTGGCTCTCATAGTGCTCTCCTCTCGGGATGCGCCGCGCTCCATGTTGGTTATGGCATCGGATGGCGGGCTTCCGTTCAACCTGGATTAATTGTATGACTGCTTTATTCCCGGTTGTTTTGGCGGGGGGCTGTATCACCTTGTTCGCCGGGGTGTATCTTGAATCTCAATTTATAGTTTTATAGTGCTGTCACTGCTGTCCCACAAACTCCCTCTCCCCCAGGGAGACGACTACAGGGATGTAGTCGGTTGGCCGCGTCGGGAACATGCGGCCCAGGGTTGGGGTGAGGGGGTAATAAGAGTTAACTTGCTGATTATTAATATTCCCTCATTCTATCCTTCTCCCGAATGGACCTCGGTGCCGCTTGACGGTAGAAGGGACGCACTCACTGATTTTCTATGCCACATTGCCTGACTGTGAACTATATTATCAAATTTAATCAGTAGGTTATAAACAACCAAAGTGTCTCTTAATGGGACAGCAGTGTAGTGCTGTTTATTCTTATTGTCTTGTTACTACTCTGCGGTTGCTCATCTTCCTCTGTTTCATGTACCGATATCCGGAACTGTTTCCGGGGCGGTAAGGCCACCCTTCAGGAAAGGGATCAGGCGTTGGATGATGCCTTCAGTATCAGCCGGGTCACAGAAGCGGCAGGACTCGATCATCTCCAGCGCATCGGTACCGGCCAGGGTAAAGGCGATGGTGCCGATAACAAAATGGACCCGCCAGGAGAGCTCTTCCTGGGAGAGTTCCGGTAGTGTCCTGGCCAGTGCGCCGCGATATCTGTCCTTTACCTCCTGGTAGAGCAAGGGCAGGAAATCATGGACTTCAGGACCCGGCTCCGCATGGGTCCGGCCCAGCAGACGAATGAACCTGGCGCCGCCGTTGTCCGGATTCTGGCTTGCCTTCAGTGCCGGTTCGACGAACGCCCGGAGGATCGCTTCCAGTTCGACCGGTTCACCGCCAGCTTCGGCCTCGAGCGCATCGAGCATCTCGATACGCTTCCTGTTCATCGGTTCAACCCGGCGCTGGAACACCGACTGATAGAGCTGGGCCTTGGAGCCGAAGTGGTAGTTGACCGCGGCCAGGTTGACATTGGCGCGGGAGGTGATGGTCCGCATCGAGGTGGCCGAGTAGCCTTTTTCCGCGAAGATCTCTTCGGCGACGTCGAGAATCCTGTCCTTGGTGGCGAGCGGTGGCTTGATCGCCTGCTCGATTCCTCTTTTCCTGTCCAAGGTGGTTGCCCTGAAAAGATTCATTGGTCATATTACCTGCTGATGTACGCGGTTTTTAAGGGCTCAGTTAAACGTTCGTTTTAATTCTTGTCAAGCCCGTTTTTTGCACTATTATCAATCATGTCGGATGGGCAGGGCCGTTTTTCCTGCTTGCGGGCTATCGTGGAGGCAGAGTTGAGCGAGGCAATAGAAGGTCTGGAGCATGACGAGGAACTGGATGTCAGTGGTTTCATCTGTCCGCTTCCGGTTCTCAAGACCAAGGCGGCCCTGTCCCGAATGCGGCCGGGCCAGGTGCTCAAGGTCACGGTAACCCATCCCGATTCCCGCAAGGAGTTCCCGGTACTGTGCAAGCTTCCCGAGTTTGAGCTGCTTGACAGCACGGAGGAGCAGGGGCTTTTTATCTACTGGATAAGGAAGATCTCGGGTAGGCAGGTCTGAGGCAGTCTGTTCACGCCACAACTCCGTCAGGATACGTTATACTCGGCCGCTGTTAAGCGACCCGAGACGAGTGGTTTTATGAAATTTGCCGTGATTCCCGTTACCGCGTTTGAGCAGAACTGTACCCTGGTGATCTGCGACGAGACCCGGAAGGCTGCCGTGGTGGATCCCGGCGGCGATATCGAGCGTATCCTGCAGGAGGTGGAGGACCAGGGAGTGGCGCTTGAAAAGATCCTGATTACCCATGCCCATATCGATCATGCAGGTGCTGCGGGCGAGCTCTCCAGGCGCCTCGGGATCCCGATCGAGGGACCGCATCGGGAGGACAAGTTCTGGATCGATGACCTGGCAGAGCAGGCCAAGATGTTCGGTTTCCCCCCGGCGGAAAGTTTCGAACCGGCCCGCTGGCTGGAGCAGGGAGACGAGGTGACGGTCGGTAACCAGAAGCTGGAGGTGCGACACTGTCCGGGGCATACGCCGGGGCACGTGGTCTTTTTCAACCCGCAGGATCGGGTGGCGATCGTCGGAGACGTGATATTTCATGGCTCGATCGGGCGCACTGATTTTCCACGGGGCGACCATGACGCCTTGCTGCGCTCGATTCGTGAACAGCTCTGGAGCATGGGAGACGATGTTGAGTTCATCGCTGGCCATGGTCCGGTTTCAACTATCGGCCACGAGCGGACTACCAACCCTTTCCTGACCTGAGCAGGTGCATGCGAGGCCGGTCGCTGCCGGTCAGCCGGCGGTGCAGGTCTGGTGCAGCCTGACGTTGATCAGTCCAGCCAGTCTCGTCACGCCCGCCTCGATCATCCCGATACTGCTGTTGGAGAAGTTGAGGCGCATGCTGTTCTCCTGTTCGCCATTGACGTAGAACGCCTCTCCGGGAACGAAGGCGACACCCTCCGCGATGGCTGACCGGAACAGCTCCAGGGTGCTTTCCTGGCGCTTAAGGGTTGCCCAGATGAACATTCCTCCTTGTGGCTTGTGGAAGCTGAGCGCGCCGCCCAGTTCCCTCTCCAGGGCGCTGGCCATGGCATCCAGGCGTTCGCCGTAAATCTCGCGCAGTCTCTCCAGGTGTGGTTGCAGGCAGCCGTCCAGAAGAAACTGCAGTACCAGTTGCTGATCGTATCCGCTGGAATGGAGATCAGCGGCCTGCTTCAGTTTTTCCACCACCTTGATCACCGGGCGCGCCGAGTTAATCCAGCCCAGGCGCAGTGCCGGGGCGATGATTTTCGAGAACGAACCGAACTGGATTACCCGTTGCGGGGCCAGGCTGTGTAGTGAAGGCAGGGATTCCCCCCGGTAGCGCAGGGCGCTGTAGGGGCTATCCTCCAGGATCCAGAAGTCGTACATTTCCGCCAGTGCCAACAGGCGCTGGCGCCGCCGCAGGGAGTAGCAGGCCCCGGTCGGATTGTGAAAGTCGGGCACCGCGTAGAAGCAGCGGATCGGCTGTTCCTTGAGCAGTGTCTCAAGGGCATCCAGGTCCGGGCCATCCGCATCCGAGGCGATCGACAGTAACTGCGCCTGGTTGGCCCGCAACACCTGCAGTGCACCGAGATAAGTGGGTCCCTCCACCACCACCCGCTCACCCGGATCCACCAGGCAGCGCACCACCAGGTCCAGTCCCTGTTGCGATCCGGTAGTGACGAGCAGGTTCTCCGGGCCGGTGTTGGCGTCACTCAGGTTCGCGGCAATCTGCTCGCGCAGGGTAGCTACGCCAGCCGTTTCGCCGTACTGGTATAGGGCGTTGCCCAGCCGTTGCCGCATCCGTTCCCCCGCCTCCTGCAGTTGGCCGGCAGGAAACAGGGCCGGGTCGGGCAGGCCGCCGGCGAAGGAGATGATATCGGGCTGCTGGGTCACTGCCAGAATATCGCGAATGAATGAGCTGTTGAGGTTCTTGATGCGCTCGGCGAACATCACATTTTCACCTGGTGTCATGAGGTCCCGTGTGCTCTGAGCATAGGGCAGCCGGTGGGCGCGAAACTTGATCCAGGAGGGCAAAATTATTGTTCAAATGTGCTATTTTTACCCGATGACGCAACGCAAACAGACCCTGCTGGATCACCAGATGCGGATCAACAAATCCCTCTACCGGATTCATGCCGACCTCTCCCGTGATCTGACTGTTGCCGATCTTGCCGCCCGGGCCTGTTACTCACCGTTCCATTATCAGCGCATATTCAGGCAGGTCACCGGGGAGTCGGTCCACGATTACATCCGGCGTTGTCGCCTGGAGTGGGCGGCCAATCTTCTGGTCTACAACCCGTTTGAGGCGGTAATGGATGTCGCCGCCGAGTGCGGTTTTCACTCGAACGCCTCGTTCTGCCATGCCTTCAAGTCCGCTTTCGGCTACTCGCCCAGCGCCTGGCGCCGGGAGGGCTTTGTCAGCCGCAGCCAGAGCCTGAAGAGCGGATGGTCAGAGGCCAGCGACAACCCGCATCGAATTTATCACCGTCAGACCCTGGATCCGGGATCCGGTTTCAGCTCTCACCAGGTGCAGATACGTCGCCTGCCGGATCAGGTCGTCGCCTATATCAGGCACGTCGGTTACGACCGGGGCATCAGCGAGGTGTGGGAGCGTCTCCTTGACTGGGCCTTGTGCCGGGGCATCGACGTGGAACAGCAGCAGATGATCGGCCTGCATCACAGCAACCCGGACCTGATTCCGTTTGATCAGTGCCGCTACGTCGCCTGCCTGACCCTTCCCTCCGTCTGCTACCCCGGGGATGGCGTGGGGGTGATGAGCATACCCGGTGGCCTGCATGCCTGCTGCCAGGCCGAGGGCCAGTTCGGTGACCTGCTCTACCTGATGCGGGACCTGCACATGGACTGGCTGCCGAAGAGTGACTACCGGGCGCGCAGTATCCCCTCTCATGCCTGCTACCGGGATAACCACTTCATCAATGCCAGTGGTCGTTTCCAGCTCGAGTACCGGGTTCCGGTTGCGCGAAAGCTGGCTGGCGGCGTCTCTGCCTGACTGCTTCCCGGCAAGAGTCATTGCCGGGCTAATTCGCAGGGTTACTGGTCCGGCATTTCGGCCAGCGCGCGGGCGGCAGCGTTCTGACGCCGGGGCCGCTGCGAATCGAGGGTGTAGACGGCAAGACCGATCCAGATCAGGATGAAGGTGTTCAGGTGGTGCTGCGAGAACGGTTCGTGGAAGATCAGCAGGGCCACCAGGAACTGGCAGGTCGGGTTCAGGTACTGGATCAGTCCCACCGTGCCCAGCCGAAGATGCTTGGAAGCAGAGGTGAAGAGGATCAGGGGGAGGGCGGTCATCAGGCCGGTTGCCACCAGCAGCAGGTCGAAGGTGATACCACGGGTGCTGAACACCATCTGCCCCGCCTGTTCCAGGTAGAGCAGGTAGCCCAGGGCGAAGGGGGCCAGGAACAGGCACTCCACGGTCAGTCCGACCAGGGCGCTCACTGCCACCTGTTTTCGAACCAGGCTGTAGAAGCCGAACGAAATCGCCAGCAACAGGGCAATCCAGGGCAGTTGCCGGATCGCCACCAGCAGGTTGAGCACCCCCAGGCAGACCAGGATAAGCGAGATCAACTGGTAGCGGTTTAGCCGCTCATCCAGGAACAGGCGGCCCAGCAGCACCATCACGATCGGCATGATGAAGTAGCCCATGCTGGCCTCCAGCGCCCGGCCGTTGTTCACCGCCCAGATAAAACCCAGCCAGTTGACCGAGACCAGGATTGAACTGACGAACAGGATCAGGGGGATACGGGGATTGGTGAAGAGTTTCAGGAGGAGACGTACCTGTCCCGAGGTGATTACCAGCAGGAGGGTGAAAAAGAGTGACCAGAGTGCCCGGTGGGCGATGATCTCCAGTGCTGGCGCGGCACCGACCAGCTTGTAGTAGAGCGGTGAAAAACCCCAAATGAGGAAAGCGCCCACGGCGCTCACTACCCCGAGTTGCTGTGCCCGGTCTGTCTCTGCACTCTGGTTCATTATCCCTGTACCAAGCGAAACTCAGGTGGCCGGTTGCCCGGATCCCCCCCGGCCTGCCGGAAACCGGCTACGGGGTCGGTCCCGGGCAGCGGTAGCGTATTTTAGCCGATCAGGGTGGCCGGGTCGCACTGTTTTTCTTTCGCCGTGGCGGCGAACGAACAGCATTGCAGGATGGCCGGTCTGCACTATGCAGCCGGAAGCGATCAAAACAGGCCATCGCTGCACTTTTACATTAAACTGAACCGGCCTGTCGGCCGATAGGCAGATAGGGACCGGAGACGGGTATCAGCGCTGGCGGCGGTGGAAACATGAGTTCGTGCCTCGCATGCTATCCGGCACCGGTTACCAGACCCGGCAGAAGCAGTAGGTGGTGGGGATGAGCCAATCTGAAAATGAACTAAAAAAACGCTACCTGGATTGTCTGGATGATCTGGAGCGCAAGGAGAGGCGTTGGCAGTCGGTGGAGTCGACCCTGAGGAAGTGCATCTCCCGTCTCTCGTTCGTCGGCGACGGTCTGGATCCGCAGATGGATCAGCAGCTGGAGCAGCTGCGCAACCGGGTTCGGGGGGAACAGGATATCAAGGCGCTGCTGAGCCTGGTGGAGGCGATCAACCGTCGCGCGGAAAAAGTCAGCGGCGTTGTTTCTTCGGCTCAGCCGGCAGCCACATCCATGGCGGTTCCCATCCTCAACCGACTGCTTTCACAGGCGACTCTGCCAGAGGGTCTGCAGAAGCGGGCCGCCAGGTTGCATCAGTGTCTGCAGCAGGACTCTCCGGCAGAGAAGATCGTTGAAGAGGCTACGCAGCTGATACTGGAGGCGCTGCGCACCGTCCCCGGGACCGCTGGTGGAGAGCGGGCCGGTCTGATCGGCAAGCTGTTCAGCAAGGAGAAGGGTGGGGCCCAGCAGGCAGCACCGGCTGGTGCTGCCGGGCCCGGTACTGACAAGGCGGATATCGGTGATGCGCGGCAGCTGTTGCTTTTTTTGCTGGAGCAGCTGCGGGAGCGGGTGCGGGGCAGTGATGGACTGATGCCTTCGGTCCGCGAGGCGGACAGCCGGGAGGCGCTGCAGCAGGTGGCGGCCGAACTGGCAAAGCTGATTCCCCCGATAGAGGGTTCGGATCAAGGTGATTCCAGGCCGGAGCCGGGGCAGGTACTGCTTCAGCTGCTGGAACGGCTGGACATACCGGCCGAGCTGCAGTCCCGGTCACAGGCACTGCGACAGCGCCTGATGCAGCGTACCACTGCGGAGAATCTGCCACCGCTGTTGAACGAACTTGTGGCGCTGGTCGAGCACGCCCGAACCCAGGCAGAGAGGGAGCGGCAGGAGGTTGAACGCTTCCTGATGCAGATGACCGACCAGCTACAGGCACTGGATCGGGAAGTCAGCGGTATCGGAGAAACAGGACGGGAAATCTCGGCCGGTAATGCCCGGATCGACCGGGAGATGCAGAACCATGTCAGCCGGATGCAGGAGAGTGTCGACCAGGCGCACGACCTGGGAGACCTGAAAAACAGCATCAACCAGCGCCTGCTGCTGATCCAGGAGCGATTGCGCGGACACCGGGACGAGACCGAGAGGCTGGTGCAGGGTTTCGAGGAGCGCATCGACCTGCTGAACAGCAAGCTGGGCGACATGGAACAGGAGACCGCGGACCTGCGCCAGTGCGTGGAGAAGGCGCGTGCAGAGGCGTTTACCGACGCCCTCACCGGGCTCCATAACCGGCACGCCTTCGACAGCCGGCTGGATGAGGAGTTTTCCCGCTGGAACCGTTACCGTAACCCGCTCTGCCTCATCGTGGTGGACGTAGACCACTTCAAGAGGGTCAACGACACCTACGGCCACCTGGCCGGGGACAAGGTGCTGCAGGTGATTGGTTCACACCTCAAACGGGCCACCCGCAAGGTGGATTTTGCGGCCCGCTATGGTGGCGAGGAGTTCGTTATTCTACTGCCGGAAGTGAACCTCAAGGGTGCCAGGGCGGTAGCGGAAAAGATTCGCACCGCGATAGAGGAGAAGCCGTTTCACTCCGGCAACAACCGGGTAAGTATTACCGTATCCTGCGGCGTCGCCTCGTTCCGTGAGGGTGACGGACGCAAGACCCCGTTCGAGCGTGCCGACGAGGCGCTGTACCTGGCCAAGCGAAGTGGCAGAAACCGCTGCTGCACGGAACAGCAGTTAAGGCCGGAGCGTTGAGTGGTTGCCTGCAGGCGCTGCACGAGGGTGGTATGCTGTGGCCTGAGAGCAAGGTTGTGCCGGAACCGGGAAGGGATGTATGGCCTCCAAAATAGAGCAGTTGAGCTTTCTGATTGTCGATGACTACGGTGACTTCCGCGGCGTACTGCGCAACATGCTGCAGTCGTTCGGCGTACAGAAGATCGACTCGGTGGCCAACGGACGCGAGGCGATCAGCCACATTGAGGCCAACCGCTACGACGTGATCCTGTGTGACTACAACCTGGGAGAAGGGCGGGACGGGCAGCAGGTGCTGGAGGAGATCCGGGCGCGCAAGCTGATCGGGCCCAGTACCGTGTTCGTGATGGTGACGGCGGAGAATACCCGTCTGATGGTGATGGGTGCGGTGGAGTATGAGCCGGACTCCTACCTGACCAAGCCCTTCACCAAGGATCTGCTGGCCCAGCGATTGGAACGCCTGCTGATGCGCAAGACGGATCTGCTGGAGATCGAGCAGGCGATCGCACACAAGGATTACGACCTGGCCAACCAGCTGCTGGACAGGCGGATCGCCGACAACCCCCGTAACGTGAACGAATTCATCAAGCTGAAGGCGGACCTGTGCCTGAAAGCCGGTGCCTACGACCAGGCGGAGAACATCTACTCGGGCGTGTTGATGCAGCGCGAGGTAGCCTGGGCGCGGATGGGCATCGGCAAGGCCTACTACCATAACCGCCGCTACACCGAGGCAAAGTCGGTATTCGAGGGGCTGATCGAGGCGAACGAACGTTTCATGGCGGCCTACGACTGGCTGGCCAGAACCCTGCTGGCACTGGATGAAGCTGAAGCCGCACAGAAGGTACTGGAGACGGCCACGAGCCACTCCGCGAAAGCGGTGGTCCGGCAGCGGACGCTGGGTGAACTGGCACTGAAAAACAGCGACGAGAAGGTGGCCGAGAAGGCGTTCGGTCAGGCGATCCGGATGGGCAAGCATTCGATCTACAAGCATCCCTCCCTGTACGCCAACCTGGCCAGGGCAAAGGCAGTGACCACCAGTGGAGATGTGGGCATGAAGGTGCTGCGGGACATGCAGAAGGCATTCAAGGGAGACCGGGAGGCGGATCTGTATGCGGCCATGACCGAGGCGGTGATCCAGGAGGATATGGGCAATGGCCAACGGGCCAGGCAGTGCATGGTCAATGCCCACGAGTTCTATAAAGAGCTGGGTACCCGGGCGGCACCGGAACTGGCACTGGACATGGCGCGCACCTGTAACCGGATGGGAGAGGCGGATCGCGCCCGGGAACTGCTGCAGCAGGCGGTGAAGAACAATCACTCTGACGAGCTGTTCCTCAAAGAGGTGGGGGATACCCTTAGCCATCTCGGGCTCTCCGACGATCCACAGGCGATGATCGGTGATATCAAGAAAGGCATCGTGCGTCTCAATAACCGGGGTGTGGAACTGGCCCGGGTCGGCAAGCTGGATGAGGCTATGCTGCTGTTCGAGGAGGCGGTGGAGGGCATGCCCGGGAACAAGGTGGTCAACCTGAATGCCGCCCGGATTTTCATGCTCTACATGCAGGAGCATGGTATCGACAGCCGGCGGCTGGAGCAGGTGCGAGAGTACCTGGAACGGGTCCGGGGCATGGCCCCGGAGGATCGGACCCTGCATAAGATGCAACGCTTGTTCAGCAAGCTGGTCCGGCAGTGAAAGAGACTGCAGGAGTGCACCATGAAATTTTCTGATGTTCTCGCCTCGCTGATTCACGATATGAAAAACTCACTCAGCATGGTGGTACATACCCTTGACGAAGTGACCTCCGACCCCTCCTTCAACTACGACAGGCCGGAACGGATCACCGCGCTGCAGAACGAGGCCAGACGGCTCAACAACAACCTGATCGAGCTGTTGACCCTGTACAAGATCGAGAACGAGCGGATCTCGCCCTCCATCGAGGATATGGATATCGACAACTTTCTGCAGGAACTGGTGGCGGAGAACAGCGCCTCAGCCACCGCCAACGGGATCAGCCTCGCTTACGAGTGTGATCCGGACCTGTTCGGCTACTTTGACGAGGGACTGATCCGTGGCGTGCTGAACAACCTGATCGGCAACGGGATACGCTATACCCGGGACCAGCTGATGCTGACCGCTGCTCAGGAGGAGGGGTACCTGGTGTTCCGGGTCGAGGACAACGGGGACGGTTACCCGGAACCGATGCTGCGAGCCCAGTCCTCCGACGAGAGCAGTGCCGACCTGGTGGAGGGGAGGACCAAGCTGGGCCTGCATTTTGCCTCCATGATCGCCGGTATGCACGAGAACGGCGAACGGAAGGGGTTCATCCGTCTGCAGAACAACTATCGTCTGCCAGGTGGCTGCTTCTCCGTCTGGCTGCCGTGAGCGGGTCTTTTCGTACAGACGTTTGCTGATCTTCATGTCGCCTTGCAGGACATCTCCACTCACAGGCCCGCTCTCAGTCCCGGTGCCTGTACAGCGCGTTTCAGTGGGATGAAAAAACGGTTGCGAAAAGAGATATGCCAGGCGCATGATACCGCTGCAAATCCGTGCCCGGTATGCTGCCAGGTCAGGTGCCAACCACCTCTCCGGCGATCGTTGTTCCCAGTTGCAGAGATCGTCCATGTTGCCAACTTCCACCACCGCCAGGTCCCTTCTCGTGGGCCAGGTCATAGAGCTCCGGCGCCTGACCGGGCTGAAGATACTCTCCCGTGAACCGACCACTATCGAGGTCGAGAGCGATAGCTTCGCCGTACTGTTTCGTTTTGGCGTGGTGGTCCTGTTCAACGTCGGTGCCGATGCCGAAGCCAACTTGCTGGCCCGGTTGCGGCCGCTGATCCAGGAACCATTCGACATCCCGGTGGTGGAACCGCTGGATATCGAGGTGCGACCGGAGAGTCCGGAGCATATCGAGGAGGGGCGACTGATCCTGCCGGCGGCTGAGGTTTCCCTGTTGCAGGTGGTGGCGGATATCCTGGCCAAGAGCCTGGTACTGGATCACTACGAACATCGTGCAGCCGGTGCCTTCGACCGGATCGAACCCCTGGCCGAACGGATGCAGATCGGGGGACGACTGCCGCGGCAGGCCAAGCGGCTTTTAATGCACATTGGCGAGATACTGCAGATCCAACACCGCATGGTGGCCCGTGCCCAGGTGGGTGAGAAGCCGGATGTACTCTGGGATCATCCGGAGCTGGAACGCCTGTGGCAGCGGATGGAGAACGAGTACGAGCTCTCCGAGCGGCAGATTGCCCTGGAGCGCAAGCTGGACCTGATAAGCGGTACCGCGGAGACCCTGCTCGGCCTGCTACAGGACCGCCGGACGCTACGCGTGGAGTGGTACATCGTCATACTGATCGTGGTCGAGATAGTGCTCACACTGTACGAGCTCTTCTTCCGGCATTCGCAATGAACGGGGACTTTCCAGCTGGCGGCCTGCGGGTGCGGCCGGCGGTGGCGTCCGACCTGGCCGTCCTGGCGCGTATCGAGGAGCGCTGTTTCGACAGCGACCGTATCTCCCGGCGCCAGTTTCGGTACCTGATGACTCGCGGCCACGCCGCCTTGCTGGTGGTGGAGCAGGCGGGGCGGCCGATCGGTGACGCGGTGCTGCTTTTCTCACGTGCCACCTCGGTGGCTCGACTCTACTCGATCGCCGTCGATCCGGATGCACGGGGGCGTGGTGCCGCCGTGGCACTGATGAAGGCGGCGGAGCGTGAGGCGTGGAAGCATCGTCGTGCCTACCTGCGTCTGGAGGTGCGCAAGGATAACAGGCCGGCGGTCAAGCTCTACGAATCGCTCGGCTATCGCCGGCTGGGTGAATTTCCCGACTACTACGCCGATCATATGGATGCCTGGCGCCTGGAGAAGTCCCTGGCGCCCGAACTGCATCCGGAGCTGGCGGCCGTTCCCTTCTACGAACAGAGCCTGGAGTTCACCTGTGGACCGGCGGCCCTGATGATGGCCATGAAGAGCCTGACACCGGAGTTGGAGCTGTCGCGGCAGCTTGAGTTGCGTCTTTGGCGCGAAGCGACCACCATCTTCATGACCTCCGGTCACGGCGGCTGCGGACCCTACGGCCTGGCCCTGGCAGCGGCCAGTCGGGGTTATCGGGTGGAGGTCCACGTCAGTGAGCAGGGGACCCACCTGGGTGACTCGGTGCGTAGCGAACAGAAGCGGGAGGTGATGCGCCTGGTGCAGGAAGATATGTACCAGCAGTTGCAGGCACTGGGAGTGCCAATCCGCCACGCGGGACTCGACGTGGCAGAGATCGAAAGGTGCCTGGCCGGCGGTGGTATCCCGCTGGTGCTGATCAGCTCCTGGCAGATCTACAAGGCGCGGGTGCCACACTGGGTGGTGGTCACCGGTACCGACGAGAGTTTTGTCTACGTCAATGACCCGTTTGTAGACCGGGAGGAGGGGGAGACCCTGATCGACTCGATACATATGCCGATCCTGAAGGAGCGTTTCAAGTCAATGGCGCGCTACGGGCGGGCCGGCCTGCAGGCAATGGTGGTGCTGTATGACAAATGAATCCATTCTCGGAAGGAGAGAGCAATGGCCGAACACCTGATACTGGTGGAGAAACAGGGGCACTGGCGAGGAGATCAGGAGAGCTGTCCGGTGGTCACCGCATCCGAATACCTGACCGATCCCCGCTGGCAGCAGAAGCGGGACCTGCGCATTGTCAACCTCTGTCGTTCCCAGCGCTACCTGGGCGAGGGCTACTACTGCTCGCTTCTGGCGGAGGCCCGCGGCCACAAGGTGATTCCGTCGGTGCGCACCCTGCGGGATCTCAGTCGCAAGTCGCTCTACTCGCTGGAGACCGAGGACCTGGAGAAGCGGGTGCGGCGTATCCTGTCGCGCCAGGAGCGGGGGGTGGAGATCACCTCCTTCAGCATCACTCTGATGTTTGGAAGCACGGCACTGCCCGGATTCCAGGCCCTGGGGCGGGAGCTGTTTGAACTGCTGCGCGCTCCGCTGCTGCGGGTGATCTTCGAGAAACGGCCGGAGTGGCGTATCACCGCGATCCGTTCACTCGGGGTACAGGAACTTTCCCCGGAACAGGAGGTGGAGTTTTCCGAGGCGTTGCAGGGATACCTGAGCCGGCGCTGGAAGGCCTCGCGGAAGCGGCGCCATGGGCGCTATGACCTGGCGATCCTGCACAATCCGGACGAGGCACTGCCGCCGTCCGACCCCAAGGCGCTGAAGCGGTTTCTGCGTGCCGCCAAGAAGCAGGGCCTGGATGCGGAGCTGATTCTTCCAGGAGACTTCGGGCGACTGGGGGAGTTTGATGCCCTGTTCATCCGTGAGACCACGGCCATCGATCACCATACCTACCGCTTTGCCCGCAAGGCGGCGACCGAGGGACTGGTGGTGATCGATGATCCGGACTCCATACTGCGCTGTACCAACAAGATCTACCTGGCGGAACTGCTGCGCTCGCACCGGGTGCCGACGCCGGAAACTGTGGTGGTACGTGCCGGCGGCCTGGATGAGCTGGAACAGCGCCTCGGTTACCCGATGGTGCTCAAGGTGCCGGACGGCTCATTCTCTCTGGGTGTCTACAAAGTGGAGAACCGGGCCCAGCTGGAGCGGGTTGCACGACGCCTGTTCAAGGATTCCGACCTGCTGCTGGGGCAGGCCTACGCCTACACCCCGTTCGACTGGCGGGTCGGGGTACTGAACCGGCAGCCGCTCTACGTCTGCCAGTACTTCATGTCCGGCGGTCACTGGCAGATCTACGACCACTCCAGCCCGGAGAAGGAGGGTGACTCGGCCACCCTGGCGGTGGAAGATGCACCGCCACAGGTGATCAAGACGGCCCTGCGTGCGGCCAACCTGATCGGTGACGGACTGTACGGAGTGGACCTGAAAGAGACCGATGCCGGGGTGGTGGTGATCGAGGTAAATGACAATCCCAGTATCGACGCCGGGGTGGAGGATGAGGTCCTGGGTGACATCCTCTACGAGCGGATCATGGCAGAGCTGGTGGCCCGGATCGAGGCGGGAAAGAGCCCGCCAGCAGCCACCCGGAAGGCGGACTGAGCGCTACTTCGATCGGTACAGATAACCCCGCAAACGACGCCAACTGTTCCTGGCACAGGCCCGGGTAAAACCGCTATGCTGTGGCCTTTCTGTACCCTCTATCGCGAGGAGGCCGGGGCCGCCAGATGATGCTTGAGATGCTGTTTCTGTTTGTTGCCGGTTTCCTCGGCGGGGTGGTGAATGCGATAGCCGGCGGTGGCAGCTTCATCACTTTTCCCGCACTGCTGTTTGTCGGCGTACCGCCGATCAGTGCAAACGCCACCAACACCTTCGCCTCCTGCTCCGGCTACATCAGCGGTACCTACGCCTTCCGCAAGGATCTCCATGCCCACCGAGCCGAGCTGCCCCGATTTATCCTGCTCAGCCTGCTGGGCGGCATCCTGGGTGCCTGGCTGCTGCTGCAGACACCGGAGTCCCTGTTCCGGGAGGCGATACCCTGGCTACTGCTGTTCGCCACCCTGTTGTTCATCTTTGGCGGCTCGATCAACCGCTCCCTGAAGCGGCTCTCCTCGGCCCATCGCCATGCCTCCAGCCTGGGCAGGCTGTTGCTGATGCTGTTCCTGCTCGGGGTCTGCATCTACGGTGGTTTCTTCAATGCCGGCCTCGGCATCGTGATCCTCAGCTACCTGGCGCTGGCAGGCCACAACGACATCAACAGCATGAATGGCATCAAGCTGCTGGTCTCCTCGTTCGTCTCCCTGGTGGCAATTGCGCTGTTCATTGTTGACGGTGTGATCGCCTGGTACGAGGGCACCATCGTTCTGCTGGGTACCCTGGCCGGGGGATACGTGGCGGCCCACCTGGCGCGGCGCCTGCCACAGCGATACGTTCGGGCGGTGGTGATCGTTGCCAGTGTGGCTATCACCGGCTACTTCTTTTACCAAAACTACTTCTGATGCAGGTCCGGTCATCTCTCTTCCCGGGGCCACTGACGGGCCGGAAGGAGAGTTGTTCCCGCTTTTAAGTCTAATTGGAACGACACTAATAAGTACTCCAACTACCTGTGAATCGGCGAACAAATAGGGTGCGGAAATTGGAAAAATTCACTTCAGGTTATCGCCAGACGGCCGATTGCTTTCTCATATGATCAACAGAGGCAGCCTGACTGTCGGGTGATGGAACGAGTATGAAGATATCTACACGTATCGGTGGTGCCATGCTGGGAATGGCGGCGATGGTTCTGTTAAGCGGTGGCGCAGGCTATTTTTCCGCCAACAAGCTATCCGATGGACTGGAGTACATTACCACCGTAGCCTGGGATGCGGCAGACGGCGCGATGGAAGGGACCATTGAGTTGCAGGCCCAGATTATTGCCGTTCATGAGCTTCTGGAAGAGCGTGATCCGGCTGTCATCGAAGAGTTGCACCGGAATCTGGATGAGGCCAGGGTAGCTGCCGACGAGGCGATCGGGCGGATGACCGCCACCGGTCTCTTCGAGCCGGAGCGGGTCGAGCAGTTGGCTTCGGCAAGGGAGGAGTTTGCCCGGGCCCGGAATGTGTTTGTAACCGCAATCGCGGAACACAGAAGCAGTGGCAGTGAACAGAGTCTGGAGGCGGCCCGCGAGGCCGGTGAGCGATTCGACACTGCCGATGCCAAGCTGCTGGCGCTGGTGGCGGAGCTGGAAGAGGTGGGTGACAGCAAGGTGGAGGTCTATGCCTCCGAACTGGAATCGGTCAAGTCGGTGGCCTATGGCACCCTGTTTGCCGCTGTTGTCAGTGGTGTGGTACTGGCTGCCCTGGTCTTTCTGATGATTGTCGCCAGCGTGATCAGGCCGCTCAGGGCGGTGGCTGCCCGTTTCACCGAGATATCCGAAGGCGAGGGAGACCTCACGGTGTCGTTGCCGGTCAAGGGAAGGGATGAGATAGCGGACGTGTCCAGGGGTTTCAATCGTTTCGTGGAGAAGACCCGCGAAACCATTCAGGAGGTGATGGAGGCCTCCAACCAGGTCAATGCGTCGGTCGGTGAACTGTCGAACATCAATGCCCGGACCAACCAGATCATCACCCGGCAGCAGTCTGAGACCGATCAGGTGGCTACGGCGATGAACCAGATGGTGGCTACGGTACAGGAGGTGGCCCGCAGCGTGAGCGAGGCAGCCGACGCCGCCGGTTCGGCCAACAGCGAGGCGGATAGTGGTCGGCAGGTGGTCAACGATACGATCAGCAAGATTGACCAGTTGGCCGCCGAGGTGGAGGCCGCAACCAGGGTCCTGGAGCGGGTCGAGTCGGATAGCCAGAAGGTGGGCACAGTACTGGATGTGATCAGGGATATCGCCGAACAGACCAACCTACTGGCGCTGAACGCGGCCATCGAGGCGGCACGTGCTGGAGAGCAGGGGCGGGGTTTTGCCGTGGTCGCGGACGAGGTGCGAACCCTGGCCGGTCGCACCCAGAAGTCGACCGAAGAGATTCAGGTAATGATCGAGAGCCTGCAGGACGGAACCCGGGAGGCGGTAGACGTAATGCAGCGCGGGCAGTCCATGACCGGTGATACCGTGGATCGGGCAGCCAAGGCGGGAGAGGCACTTCTGGCCATAACTGAGGCGGTCGGTAGCATTACCAACATGACCACACAGGTAGCCAGTGCAGCAGAAGAGCAGAATGCGGTGGCGGAAGAGATCAACGCCAACATTGTCAATATCAGTGGGATGGGGCAGGAGACCAGCGAGGCTGCACAAAACTCCAGCGTGGCGGCCGAGCAGTTGTCACAACTTGCCGCGACCCTGGAGCGTGCGGTATCCCGGTTTAGGGTTTAGGTGCCGTCGAAGGGCGGCCATACCGTCACCCGATGCGTCGCCCCTTCCGGAGTGGCAGTCGGTACCCGGAGCTGCACCGGGTAGCTGTCAATCGCCCTTCTTGGTGTAGGCGTTCATCAGGTTGCCAAACATCTTCTGGAAACTCTCCATCGAGCTGGCGGACTGGGCGAAGAAGGGCTGCATCAGGCTCAATGGATCGTAACCCTCCGCCCCCGCATTCATCTGCTCGCGGATCTTGTCAATCATCTCCTGCTGCAGTCCCTGGACGTCCGGCCAGCCCATCAGGGTACGCATCTCTTCCGGTGTCATGTCGATCGAGATTTTCATGCTGCCTCCTGCTTCTTGCCGGTTGCGGTTAACAGGTCGCTACCTGCTATTCTTGCCAAATGTACCTGTGGATTTCGTCGGTAGGTCATTTCCGCGGGTGGGGGCCGCCGGCAAATCGTTTCAGGGTCACCCGTGGGGTTGGCTGCCTGATAAGTTAACAGTGTTTGAGGTATTTGAACAATGCGCAAGCGCCCGATGCGGTACGGATTTTCCCTGCTCTTTCTGTTTCTGCCCCTGCTACTGGTGGCCCAGGAGGCAGGCCGGTTCCTGGGGGCAAAGGAGACCCACTACCCGGCCTGGTTCAAGGAGAGCTTTCTCGATATCCGGGAGGATGTGGACGAGGCCAGGGAAGCGGGGCGCCGGGTACTGCTCTTCTTCCACCAGAACGGCTGCCCCTACTGCAACCTGATGGTGGAGCGAAATCTCTCTCAGCGGCAGATCGAGCGCCAGATGCAGGAGCAGTTCGACGTCATCGCAGTCAACATGTGGGGCGACCGGGCAGTGACTGACCTGGCGGGGCGGGAGCGTAGCGAGAAGCTGTTTGCCGCCGACCTGGAGGTTCAATTCACACCCACCCTGCTGTTCCTGGACGAGGGCGGGGAGGTGGTGCTACGCCTCAACGGCTATCTGCCACCGGCCGATTTCCAGCTTGCCCTGAACTACGTGGGCCGGCGCCTGGAACGGGATCAGAGCTTCCGGGACTACGTGCTGGCGAACCGTCCGCAGGAGCCGGACTCCGGCCCCCTGCAGGCCCAGCCCTTTTTCGTCTCCCCGCCCCATGACCTGAGCCTGGTTCGGGAACCGATCGCGATCTTTTTCGAACAGCGGGACTGTCCTGCCTGTCGCCGCTTGCACCGGGAACTGCTGGCAGATCCGGAGATCGCCGGATTGGTGGGTCGCACCCACGCGGTACAGCTCGATATGTGGTCGGATACGCCGCTTGTCACGCCGGACGGTGAGCGGCTGACTGCCCGGGAGTGGGCGCGCCGACTTTCCGTCAGTTACGCCCCCACCCTGGTGCTGTTCGACCCGGAGGCAGGGGAGGTGATCCGTTCCGAGGCCTTCTTCAAGCGCTTCCATACCGCCTCGATCTTCGACTACCTGCTCTCCGGCGCCTTCCGTGGGCAGCCCAGCTTCCAGCGCTACCTCTCCGCCCGGGCCGAGCATATCCGGGAGCAGGGGAAGGATGTGGATATCTGGCAATAGTGGGATAATGGCATCCGATTGATCGCGCTCCCGATCGGGTACGATCGCCAGATGCAGGATTCCCAGGTTGCCAGCAGAACAGACCAACATTTTCGTCGGTGCCGAAACTGTTGCCCACGAGGCAGCGGCGCGGGCACTGGCGCTTGAACTGAAATTCCCCCTGGCCGGGGATCCCCTGCCGCAATCCGGTCTGCTGCTGCAGTGTGGAGAGGCGGGCCTGGCCCTGTGCCAGCTCGGTAACGACGCTCCCGGGCCGGTACGGGTCGATTTCGTCTCCGGCAGGGCGGCCCATCGTCGTCTTTTCGGTGGCGGACGGGGACAGCCGCTGGCCCGGGCGGTGGGCATGAAGCAGGGACGGACACCGTCGGTTCTGGATATGACCGCGGGACTGGGGCGCGACGCATTCGTCCTGGCCTCCCTCGGCTGCGAGGTGGAGATGATCGAGCGTTCGCCGCTCATCCATGCCCTGCTGCGGGATGGACTACGGCGGGCCCTGCTGGAGCCGGAGACGGTGCCGATCGCGGGCCGCATGCGGCTGCACCACCTGGACAGTCTCGGGCTCCTGGAAATCGGCGCTTTGCCCCGTTCCCAGGTGGTGTACCTGGATCCGATGTATCCCCATCGTCGCAAGTCGGCCCTGGTGAAGAAGGAGATGCGCCTGTTTCAGCAGCTGGTGGGGGAGGATGGAGACAGCGCCGGGTTGCTGGCGGTAGCGCGCAAGCTCGCCGGCCAGCGGGTGGTGGTGAAGCGTCCCGCCGGCGCCGAGCCGCTGGCCGAGAGTGTGCCCGCCTACAGCATCAGCAGCCCCAATACCCGCTACGATGTCTACCTCCCGGAACACCCCGATGCAGACGTTTGAGTGCCCGTTCGGGAATTTTCAGCTGCGCCGTTTCCCGCTGCGCCGGCGGGAGACCCTGCGTGCCTGGGATGCGGCGGACGAGTACCTGCTCTCCGAACTGGCGAATGGCGTTTCCGGCAGGGTCCTGATCCTGAACGACCGTTTTGGCGCCCTCAGTTGCGCCCTGGCCGGTCACCGGCCGGTGATGCAGAGCGACTCCTACCTGTCGACCTGGTCGAGCCGGGAAAACCTGGTGGCCAACGGCATCGATCCACACAGCGTGAGCCTGGTCGACTCGCTGACTCCCCATCAATCGGACTACGACCTGGTCCTGGTCCGGGTGACCAAGACCCTGGCCCTGCTGGAGGATGAGCTGATCCGGCTACGGCCCCATCTGAAGCCGGAAACCCGGGTCATCGGCGCCGGCATGGTGAAGCAGATACACCGCTCCACCCTGGAGCTGTTCGAAAAGATTATCGGTCCGACCCATACCTCCCTGGCGCGCAAGAAGGCGCGCCTGATTCATGCCACCCCGGATCTATCACGGCCGGTGCCGGTCTCTCCCTACCCGGTGCGCTATCGGCTGGAAGGGGACGACCTGGAACTGGTCAACCATGCCAACGTCTTCTCCCGTGATCGACTCGATATCGGTACGCGCCTGTTCATTCAGCATATTCCGACCGATCCTGCCCTGCGTGACATTGTTGACCTGGGCTGTGGCAACGGCGTGGTGGGGACCCTGGCGGCCCGGGCCAATCCGGGTGCCTCGATCCACTTCCTGGACGAATCGGTGATGGCCCTGGCCAGTGCCCGTGCCACTTACCGGGGTGCCGGGCTGGCCAACCCGGCGAGTTTCACTCTGGGCGATGCCCTGGGTGGGTTGGAGCAGGGGAGTGCGGACCTGATCCTGTGCAATCCCCCGTTCCACCAGGGCCAGGTGGTGGGGGATGAAATCGCTTGGCGCATGTTCAGCCAGTCGCGCCGGGCGCTGCGTCCGGGAGGCGAGCTGCGAATCGTGGGTAACCGCCATCTGAACTATCACGTCAAGCTGAAGCGGCTGTTCGGCAACGTCAAGCAGGTGGCCGCCAACCGCAAGTTCGTGGTGCTCAGCGCCTGGCGCCGGGATCGCCGCTCCCGGCCGTCCCTGGCCTTCGCGGCATACGTCCCTCCCCGGACATAAAAAAACGGATCCCCGAAGGAATCCGTTTTTTGCAAGAGTGGCGGAGCGGACGGGACTCGAACCCGCGACCCCCGGCGTGACAGGCCGGTATTCTAACCAACTGAACTACCGCTCCACGATGTTCTGATTGGCTGTCCGTGTGGAGACAACCAACGTTGGAGCGCGGTAGTTTAATGATTCCTGCCGAAAGGTCAACTGCTTTCCTGATTACCCGCCATGCCCGGCTATACAGCGGGAAAAAACAGCAACCGCGGATCTCCAAAAGTAAGCGCGGACTGCATCATTTGCCCGGGTGACTGAACCCAACCACGAAGTGCACGAAGTACGCAAAGCGCTGTTGTCTCCTTGCGGGACTATCGGGCTGACCCGGCAGGTCAGTCACCGCGATAGTACTATTCAGTATATTCCTTCGTGGTCTTTGCGCTCTTCGTGATTAAAACAGCTTTTCTGCATAACACCACGTTTCGAAAGCTACCGGCTCTATCCAGGGGCAGTACGGGAACGGAGAGGTCGTCTGGCGCCTGCTTTCAGGCCGCTTTCTGCAGAGCGTAGAGCTGGCGGATCTCGTCCGCCCAGATGCTGCTGTCCACGGTCTCCAGGACCATCGGGATCTCTTCAAATCGGTTGTCGTTCATGATGAATTCGAACACCGTCCAGCCGAGTTTTCCCTTGCCCAGGCTCTCGTGCCGATCGACCCGTGAACCAAGGTCCGGCTTGCTGTCGTTCAGGTGTACCCCGCGCAGGTAGTTAAAGCCGACGATGCGCTCGAACTCGTCGAAGGTTTGACTGCACGCCTCCGCCGTTCTCAGATCGTAACCGGCGGTGAACGTATGGCAGGTATCGATACAGACCCCGACCCGGCTCTTGTCCTCCACCCCGTCGATAATGGCGGCCAGGTGCTCGAAGCGGTAGCCCAGGTTGCTGCCCTGGCCGGCGGTGTTCTCGATCACCGCGGTGACCCCGGAGGTCTGTTCCAGGGCCCAGTTGATGGAGTCGGCGACCCGACGCAGGCTATCCTCCTCTGAGATCCGCTTGAGGTGGCTGCCGGGGTGGAAGTTGAGCAGGGAGAGGCCGAGTTGCTGGCAGCGCTGCATCTCGTCCAGGAAGGCGTCCCGTGACTTCTGCAGCGCCTCGTCTTCCGGATGCCCCAGGTTGATCAGGTAGCTGTCGTGGGGCAGCACGTAGCGGGGTGCAATATCGCTCTTTTCCAGGTTTTCCCGGAATGCGCTGATGCTCTTCTCCGTCAGCGGTTTCGCGTTCCACTGCCGCTGGTTCTTGGTGAACAGGGCGAAGGCCGTCGCACCGATCTCCCGGGCGTTAAGGGGCGCGTTTTCCACCCCACCGCTGGCACTGACGTGGGCACCGATCCGTTTCATTCCAATCTCCGTGGCAAAAGAGTCATCTTAACGGAAATCGGAGCGCCTCCCCAGTCAACCAACCCGCCAATTGTCCGAATTTTGGCTACAACGGATACATCAGGGCGACACTGTTGCCGATGCTTTCCGGGCGTCTCTCCGGCCGTTCCGCCACGGAGTGCAGGGCGGTCAGTTCCCGAACCCCGGGCAGCTTTTGCAGCTGGGTCACCAGGCGTGCCTGGGGACGGTCACTCTCCACCGTCATCTGCAGTTTCAACAGCGGCTCTCCCTCGTTATGGCGGAACTCCAGGTGGCGGATAGTAAATCCCCGGATACGGCTGGTCTGAAGGATCTTCTCCAGCATGCCGGGCAGGGGCAGGGCTTCAATGTGCAGGCTGTGTATCATGCGTGTTCTCCTGTAATCATCTGGTCGTTGGCGTCGCCCGGCTTGACCATCGGCCAGACGTTCTCTTCGGTGGCGATGGAGACGTGAAGCAGGGCGGGGCCCGGTGTCTCCAGCAGCCGGTTGATGGTGTAGTCACACTCGTCAGGATCGTTCAGCTGGTAGGTGGCAAAACCGAAGGCGGAGGCGAGAGTGATGAAGTCCGGATTGTCCGAGAGATCGATCTCGCTGTATCGCCCTTGGTAACAGACCTCCTGCTGCTGGCGCACCATGCCGAGGGCCTGGTTGTCCAGGATGACGATCTTTATCGG
>JAPHTA010000353.1 GCA_026196475.1 Sedimenticola sp. | reverse complement strand
TCGTCCTCGATCACCTCGCCGATGATCGCCGCCTCTGCCCCCTTGGGGTGGGCGCGCATCACCGCCAGCAGCTTCTCCGCATCGGCGGCGGCGCAGATGGCGATCAGCTTGCCCTCGTTGGCCACGTAGAGCGGGTCCAGGCCAAGCAGTTCGCAAGCGGCATGCACCTCCGGTTTGACCGGGATATCCTCCTCGCGCAGGCTCATGCCGACACCGGACTGCTGGGCCATCTCGTTCAGGGTGGAGGCGAGGCCGCCCCGGGTGGGATCGCGCAGGCAGTGGATATCGGGTACCGCCTCGACCATCCGGGCCACCAGGTCGTGCAGCGACTGGGAATCAGACTCGATGGTGGTCTCGAAGGTGAGATTCTCGCGCTTGGACATGATCGCCACGCCGTGGTCGCCCATGCTGCCGGAGACCAGGATTTTGTCACCGGGACGGGCCCGGTCACCGGAGATGTTGAGCCCCGGCGGCACCACGCCGATGCCGGTGGTGGTGATGAAGACGCCGTCGCCCTTGCCCTTCTCCACCACCTTGGTGTCACCGGTCACTACCGGCACCCCGGCCTGGTTGGCGGCCCGGGCCATGCTCTCCACGATCCGTTTCAGGTCGGCCAGCGGGAAGCCCTCTTCCAGGATAAACCCGGCGGAGAGATAGAGCGGTTTGGCGCCGGACATGGCCACGTCGTTCACCGTGCCGTGCACCGACAGGGAGCCGATGTCGCCGCCGGGGAAGAACAGGGGCGAGATCACGTGGCCGTCCACGCTCATCACCATGCGCCCCTCGCTGACCGGAAACGCCGCCTGGTCGTTGCCCTGGCGCAGCAGTTCGTTGTCCAGCAGGCTGAGGAACAGTTCGTCGATCAGTTGCGCCATGGCACGGCCGCCGCTGCCGTGGGTCATGTCCACGGTGCCGTTTTTCAGATCCAGTCGGCTGGTGTAGCGTTTTTTGTTCATGGGTTTGGCAAATTCCAATTCGTTCGTTTTTTAATTGTTGATGGGTTGCGCTGCGCTCCACCCATCCTACAGCTCCGTAGGGTGGGCACGTTTTTCGTGCCCACGCGGTTGCTGCGTATGCATTCCCACGCAGAGCGTGGGAACGAGGTCCATCCACCTGTAGGAGGCCCGCCCCCGGGCCGATGGAAACCGGCACCACTCCACCCGGCTCCTTCGCGGCGGGGGCGCCGCTCCTACACTATTCCCGGGCACATCTTTCGTGCCCACGCGGTTGTTTCGTATGCGTTCCCACGCGGAGCGTGGGAACGAGGTCCATCAACCTGTGGGAGGCCCGCCCCCGGGCCGATGGAAACCGGCGCCACTCCACCCGGCTTCTTCGCGGCGGGGGCGCCGCTCCTACAGTTTTTTTCACCCGGGGTTCGCAGGGTGGGCACGTTGTCTGTGCCCACGCGGTTGCACCCCACATCGATGGGTTGCGCTGCGCTCCACCCATCCTACGGCGCTACGACGCCGCCTGCTCCCGGAAGCGGCCGTAGGTCCAGTAGGCGGCGCAGGCCCCTTCCGAACTCACCATGCAGGAGCCCATCGGGTTCTCCGGGGTGCAGACGGTGCCAAACAGCTTGCAGTCGGTGGGCCGTTTCACCCCACGCAGGATGGCCGGGCACTCGCACCCCTTCACATCTGCCGCCGGTACCTCTTCAACCGGGAAGCGCAGCTCGGCATCGAATCCGGCATAGGGTTTCTTGATCCGCAGGGCGCTGTAGGGCACCAGTCCGAGACCGCGCCACTCAAAGGCGCGGCGCAGTTCAAAGATCTCCGCCACCAGGGTCTTGGCCTTGATGTTGCCCTCTGGGGAGACCACCCGGGTGTACTCGTTCTCCACGTCGTGGCGCCCCTCGTTGAGCTGGTGCACCAGCATCAGGATCGACTGCATCACGTCCAGCGGTTCGAAGCCGGCGATCACCACCGGGCGCTGGAACTCCTCGGCGAAAAACTCGTAGGGCTGGCTGCCGATGATGGAGCTGACATGGGAGGGGCCGAGAAAACCGTCCAGGGAGACGGTGCCCAGCTCCCGCACCTCGGGCGACTCCAGGATGTTCTGGATCGCCGCCGGGGTCAGCACGTGGTTGCAGAAGACCGAGAAGTTCTCCAGGCCCATCGCCTGGGCCTGCTTGATGGCGACCGCGGTGGGCGGGGTGGTGGTCTCGAAGCCGATGGCGAAGAAGACCACCTGTTTTTCCGGGTTCTCCCGGGCAATCTTCAGGGCGTCCTGGGTCGAGTAGACCATGCGGATGTCCGCCCCTTCAGCTTTCGCCTTGAGCAGGCTTTTCCGTTTCGAGGCCGGCACCCGCAGCATGTCGCCGTAGGAGCAGAGGGTCACCCCGTGCTGCTGGGCCATGTTGATGGCCATGTCGATACGGGAGATCGGCAGCACGCAGACCGGGCAACCCGGGCCGTGTACCAGGCGCACGTTCTTCGGCAGCAGGTCCTGCACGCCGTAGCGGAATATGGCGTGGGTGTGGCCGCCGCAGAACTCCATCAGGTGATAGCGGCGATCGGGGTGGGCCTCGCTCTGGATGGCGCGGGAGAGTTTCTGCGCAGTCTCCTTGGCGCGAAACTCGTCGACGTATTTCATGCCAGTTCCTCCGTCAGCCCCGCCTCCTCGAACAGCTTGAGGGTCTTCTCCGCCTCCTCCTCGCTGATCTTGTTCAGGGCGTAGCCGACGTGTACCAGCAGGTAGTCACCGGGGGCCACGTCCTCCACCAGGGCGATGGAGACGTCCTTCTTTACGTTGCCCACCGAGACCGTGGCGGTGTCGGTGGCCTCGTCGATGGCGACGACTTTTCCGGGGATGGCCAGGCACATTGTGTGTAACACCTCTGTATCGTTGGTCTGCGTTTCCAACTGTAGGAGGCCCGCCCTCGGGCCGAAGGAACCCGGCACCACTCCTCCCGGTTCCTTCGCGGCGGGGGCGCCGCTCCTACAGTTGTTCCATATGCATTCCCACGCAGAGCGTGGGAACGAGGTCCATCAACCTGTGGGATGCCCGCCCCCGGGCCGATGGAAACCGGCACCACTCCACCCGGCTTCTTCGCGGCGAGGGCGCCGCTCCTACAGGACCGTAGGGTGGGCACGTATTTTGTGCCCACGCGTATATCACCTGGCTTCGATGGGTTACGCTGCGCTCCACCCATCCTACGGCTCTATTTTTGGGCTCCTATTTCATGCCCACGCGTATATCACCTGACATCGATGGGTTGCGCTGCGCTCCACCCATCCTATGGCTTTATTCTTGGGCACGTTTTCGTGCCCACGCGGTTACCTCCGTCTACACCATGCGTGACTTGATCCACTCGTACCACGCCTGCATTCCGTCGCCGCTCTTCGCGGAGAGTTGCAGCACCTCGATATCCGGGTTGACCCGGCGGGCGTACTCGATGCACTTCTCCACGTCGAAATCCAGGTACGGCAACAGGTCGGTCTTGTTCAGGATCATCAGGTCGGCGGCATGGAACATGTCCGGGTACTTGAGCGGCTTGTCCTCGCCTTCGGTGACCGAGAGGATCGCCACCTTGTGCGCCTCGCCCAGGTCGAAGGCGGCCGGGCAGACCAGGTTTCCCACGTTCTCGATGAACAGCAGGCTGTTGCTCTCCGGCTGCAGGCTCTCCATGGCGTGTCCCACCATGTGCGCATCCAGGTGGCATCCCTTGCCGGTGTTGATCTGCAGCGCCCGCACCCCGGTCTCGCGGATACGGTCGGCATCGTTGGCGGTCTGCTGGTCCCCCTCGATGACGGTGATCGGCAACTCGCTTTTCAGGTCGTCGATGCTTCGCGTCAGCAGGGTGGTCTTGCCGGAGCCGGGACTGGAGACCAGGTTCAGGGCCAGGATCGCCTGGTCCCGGAACAGCTGCCGGTTGGCATTGGCGTACTGGTTGTTCTTGCCCAGGATATCCTGCTCGATCTGCACCATGCGCGACTGGCTCATGCCGGGCGCGTGGGCGTGGGCCGGGCCTTCACCGTAGTGGTGATGATCCCCCTCGTGGTGGTGATGGGCATGCTCGTGATCATGGTGATGATGGTGGTGGTCATGAGCGTGGCTGTGCTCATGGTCATGGTCGTGATGGTGATGGTGGTGCCCCACCTCCTGGCCCTCGATCCGGGTCTCACCCTCGCCACAGCCGCATACGGTACACATCAGTCCACCTCCAGTTCTTTGATACGCAGCTCTTCGCCGCCGGTAATCTGTAATTGGTAACTGCCGCACTCCGGGCAGGCGTCGAAACGCTGGCTGACCGGCACGGTTTTCGAACACTGCAGACACCAGGCCTGGCCCGGCATCTCGATAATCTCCAGTTTC
>JAPHTA010000078.1 GCA_026196475.1 Sedimenticola sp. | reverse complement strand
GTAGGTTGGAATGAGGAACGATTCCAAACACCCTTGGCCAGATAGGCGTGCTATCGCGATTTACTACTGCCTGTTTCACTTCAAGTTGTTGGAGTTCGCAGGCTCACCCCAACGGGCTACCGGGGCGGGACACATGATGGGTTACGTCGTGCCGACTCCACCCATCCTACAGACTGGCTGTTTCCAGGTGAGTTGTTGGGGTTCGCAGGCTCACCCCAACCTGCGCACGGGATCTGTTTGCGGCGAAGGCGCCGTTCCCACGATCGATAAGGGCTGTAGGAGGCCCGCCCCGGGCCGATGGAATCCGGCACGCTTACCGAACAGTGCCGGTAGGTTGACTCGTTCCCACGCTCCGCGTGGGAACGCATATGGCCCCAATATCGGGGATTGAATACAACCTGCATTTGTTGGGGGGCGTTTCACTCACCCCAACCTATGGACTGTGTGGACGGCTGAACAGGCTGGCCAGCGCCTGCCCGGGGTCATCGGCGCGCATGAACGCCTCGCCGACCAGGAAGGCATTGACCCCGGCGGCGCGCATCCGCGCCACGTCTTCCGGGGTGTGGATGCCGCTCTCGGTCACCACGATGCGTTGGTCGTCGATCAGCGGCAGCAGGCCCAGGGTGGTCTCCAGGGTGACCTCGAAGCTGCGTAGATTGCGGTTGTTGATGCCGATCAGGCGGTTGGGCAGGGCCAGCGCCCGCTGCAGTTCGGCCTGGTCATGCACCTCCACCAGCACATCCATCCCCAGCTGGTGGGCCAGATCGTTAAGGCTGTGCAGGGTGGCGTCGTCCAGGCAGCTGACGATCAGCAGGATACAGTCGGCGCCCAGCAGGCGTGCCTCGTGAACCTGGTAGGGGTCGATAATGAAATCCTTGCGGATCACCGGCAGACTGCAGGCGGCCCGGGCCGCCATCAGGTACTCGTCGCTACCCTGGAAGAAATCCACGTCTGTCAGTACCGAGAGGCAGGCCGCGCCTCCTGCCTGGTAGCTGGCGGCAATCTCGGCCGGACGGAAATCGGCCCTGATCACTCCCTTGCTGGGTGATGCCTTCTTGATCTCCGCGATGACCCCCGCCTCTCCCAACTCGATGCGCCGGGCGATCGCCTGGACGAAGCCCCGGGTCGGCTTGTCCGCCGACTCGAGTCGCTCAACCAGGGCCGGCAGTGGCAGGTTGGCCCGACGCTGCTCAATCTCCTCCCGTTTCCGCTGCACGATCTTGTTCAGGATGTCGGGTCTGTTGCTCATGGGCAATCTACTCTGGTAAATACGGTCAGGGAGGAATGGTGTTTGACTGAACCGGAGAGCCACCGTCATTCCGGCGCAGGCCGGAATCCAGGAAAACCGCCACCATTGAGCTGTCTGGATCCCGGCCTTCGCCGGGATGACGAAGATCCTGCATTTCGCCCTGACTCAGTGCCATTCCGGTCAGTGAGCGTAGTTTACACGTTCTCGTTTTTGAATTAAGCCCGTATGAGGTAGAGATGGGTCGCTATCGTCCACCCGCAGCCAGAAAGTCGCCCTACATCACCCGCCAGGGTTACCTGTGCCTGGAAGCGGAGTCGAAACAGCTATGGGTACGTCGCCGCGAGGTGACCCGGGCCCTGGCCGCGGCCGCAGCCGAGGGGGATCGCTCGGAGAACGCGGAGTACATCTACCGCAAGAAGGAGCTGCGGGAGCTGGACCGGCGCATCCGCTACCTGCAGAAGCGGTTGCCGGAGCTCAAGGTGGTGGAGAGCCCGCCTTCCAACCCGGCACAGATCTTCTTCGGTGCCCTGGTGGAGCTGGAGGATGAGCAGGGTGTCGTCGAGCGCTATCGCATCGTGGGTCCGGACGAGTTCGACCCCGCCCGGGGCTGGATCAGCATGGATGCTCCGATGGCCCGGGCCCTGATGAAGCGGACCCTGGATGACGAGGTGGTGGTGCAGACCCCTTCCGGCGAGCGCCGTTACTGGGTGGTGGCGGTCAGCTACGAGATGTCCCGGGGCCGGATGTGAAAGTAACGGTCAGCCCGATTGGCGTAGTTCGGTAACGCTGCGCCCGCCGATCCCCCAGTTGTCGGTGGCCACCTCCTCGATCACCACCACGGTAGTGGCCGGATTCTTGTTCAGGGTCTCCTGCAGTAGCCGGGTCACCCCCTCGATCAGGGTGGCCTTCTGTTCGGCAGTGGCACCTTCGTTGGTGATCTTGATGTTGACGAATGGCATGGGTTGGTTCCTCTCTTAAGAAAGAAGGGGGCGGAGTCAAGCTGCCCGGGACAGGCTGTATTTTTCACCCCCTGAGTGGTGGCTTGACTCCGACCCCGGGTAGATCGATTTTAGCCGGCCTCGGCGCAGGCGTGCTCCGGCTTCCGCTCCTGCTCGCCGCTGCCGATCGCCAAGAGAGCGCCGGCGGCGCTGAGACCGCCAGCCAGCCAGAGCGCGCTGGTGGGCTCGGCGCTGAATGTCATCACCTGGCCCGCAATGAGCGGGCCAACGATCTGTCCCACTCCGTAGGAGGTGACCAGCAGCCCCATCAGGCGGGCCGGATTGTCCTGTGCCAGCTTGCCGGCGTGGCCCAGCACCATGGCGACGATACCCATAAAGGTGAAACCGAACAGGAGGGCGCCAGCCAGGGTTGCCGCGGCACTGCCATGCAACGGTAGTAACAGGCCGGCGGTCTGTACCAGCCAGGCGGCCAGAAGTGCCTGTAGCGGGCTGAATTGGCCGGCCCAGCGTACCCACAGGTAGCAGGAGGGGGCGGCGGCCAGTCCCAGCAGCAGCCAGGCCGAGCCGGAGACCGGGGCCAGCAACGGGTCCGCCTCGATCACCGCCAGGATAAAGGTGGTGCCGACGGCGAAACTGCCGCCGGCGAAGAAGTAGCTGGCGGCGAGATAGCGAAACGCCTGTCCAGCCGCTTGCCCGGTATATGGCGCGGCGCTGGCCGGTTCAGGCGCTGCGGCAGCGGTCGATGGCACCACCCAGTACCAGGCCGGAAGAAGGAACAGGCTGCCGATCAGGGCGCTCATCCACCAGGTCATCTGCCACGCCATGCCGTTGCTGCCAAGGGCCAGGGCGGTGAGCACGATGCCGACACCGACCCCGCCGAAGTGGACGCCGATCAGGGGACGTTTCGCATGCCGGGCCAGGTATTCGAGCACCAGGCTGGTGCCCAGTACCATGCCGGCGGCGCTGGAGAGGCCGGAGAGATAGCGCAAAGCGCCCCAGTAGGAGAGCGAGTCACCCAGCGGCAGCAGGGCGTTACAGAGCAGGGCCAGAACCAGGCCGGCACGGAACAGCTGCAGTTTCAGGCGGCCGCCGCCGATCCGGCTGGCCAGCAGGGCGCCGCTCAGGTAGCCGGCGAAGTTGAGTGCCGCCAGCAGACCGGCGGCGCTGTCGTCCATCTGCAGCGCCTCCTGCATCCGTGGCAGGGCCGGCGTGTAGGTAAAGCGGGCGATGCCCATGGTGAGGATCAGGCTGCTGACCCCACCGATCAGTACGCGGGCTGTCTGTGCCGGATGATTCACACTGTATCTCCAGGTTTGTGAATGGCTGATAGCGACTCTGCCGCAGCTTGATAATCATTACAAATGATTTATTATGATCAAATCGTTCATTAATAGTGATGGAGTGGGTATGGAGGTGAGCAGTCTGCGGATCTTTCTCAGCGTGGCCGAGTGTGGCGGCATCTCGGCCGCGGCCGAGCAGCTGCACTACGTGCAGTCCAATGTGACCGCGCGGATCAAGAAGCTGGAGCAGGAGCTGGGGGCGGCGCTCTTCGTACGTCGCAGCCGGGGCATGTCCCTGACCGCTGCGGGACGGGTACTGAAGGAGTATGCGGAACGGATCCTGCGCCTGGAGCTGCAGGCGGTCGACGCGGTGCGGGGTACCCTGGAGTCGGGTGGAACGGTGCGCCTCGGCTCCATGGAGACCACCATGGCGATCCGGCTGCCGACGATCCTGAAGCAGTTGCACGGAGAGCTGCCCAACGCCGATATCAGCGTCAGTACCGGGCGTACCGAGGGCCTGGTCCAGGACGTGCTGGAGGGCCGGCTGGACTGCGCCTACGTGGGTGGCCCGGTAGAGCACCCCGAACTGGTGAGCGAGGTCGCCTTCGAGGAGGAGCTGGTGCTGGTCAGTGCGCGACAGGGGGTACCGGAGGACGTGCTGCTGGTGTTCCGTTCCGGCTGTGTCTACCGGGCCCGGGCCGAGCAGTGGCTGCGGGAAGAGGGAAAGCTGCCCTACACGGTGATGGAGTACGGCACCCTGGAAGGGATTCTGGGCTGTGTCGATGCCGGCCTCGGTCGCACCCTGATGCCGCGGGCGGTTGTCGAGCGTTCCGCTTTCCGGGTCGAGGTGGAGGTGACGCCCATACCGCGCCATATCGCCCATATCCAGACCCTGCTGGTGCGCCGTGATGACACGCCCCTGAGTGGTGCCATGCGCAAGCTGATCGAACTGACCGAAGCCGAGCGTTCGAAGGGGCCGCTTGCCAGTTAGTATCAAACGAGACTATGCTGTATCGCAGCATTACTGAATAACACCGTATATCATGTGGTTATGAGCGGCCCGTGATGTGCCTGGATAACTGCCTGATGGCAACAGGGGGCTCCGTTCCATGATCGACAACCCGTGGCTGAAGCGCCAGGATTACCGTTACTTCCATACCATTCCAACCCGTTGGAACGATAACGACCAGTTCGGGCATCTGAACAACGTGATCTACTACCGTCTCTACGAGGCCCTGATCGTGCAGTACCTGACCGACGCCGGACTGGACTGGATGCAGGATCCGGTCATTCCCTACGCAGCGGAGAGCCAGTGTCGCTTCCTGCGTGCGGTCAGTTTTCCCGATGTGCTCGATCTCGGCTTGCGGGTGATGAAGGTGGGGCGCACCAGCGTGATCTACGC
>JAPHTA010000047.1 GCA_026196475.1 Sedimenticola sp. | reverse complement strand
CGCGCTCCTTTGGAGCCACCAAAGCACGCTTGGCGCGCCTTGATTGGCACATTTTTAGCCGCAACGCCGGCAATCAAATTAGTGTTAACAGGCCCTAGCACAACTGCCGACACCCCGTTATTGCCAGGCCTCCACCCGCACCTTAGCGGGCTCAAGTGGACTTCTTGGGCCTCGCCTTGGGTGGTGGATTGTAGTTGGCATCCTGGGGATTCATGAAGATAAAGCGCAACTCCCCGTCATCCAGCCGGGCGTAGTCCATCACCGCTTCCTCCAGCAGGGGGACGTACTGCGGCTCCATCACCACCTCGACTCCCTGGGTAACGACCCGCACGTCCTCCTCTTTTGGTTCGTCGAAGCCCATCAGGTAATCGATACTGCCGTCATCCTTCATCTTGGCGGCCATCCGCAACACCATGCCTTCCGTGCCGCCCTGCTCCGCCGCATTGCGCACCTGCTCGGCCGCACTTTCCGTCATTTCAAACATGAGAACACTCCATACTGCTTCAGGGACATGCCTGCGCTGAGACTATCCCGTTATACCTGCCCTTTCAAATTGTCCCGCTTCAAGGCTGATCCTTCTGCCCGGCGGGCCGTTTCTATTCCGTTTCCTGTTGTCGTATCCGGCAGGCCCTGACATGGGCCAGGAAGCGACTGATCCACTGGTTCCCGCCCACATCCCGCAGGTGGGTGTAACTGGCCAGCAGGTTCCTGTAGACGATACCGTCATCCCGGCCGTTGATCCCGGTACCCCGGGTCACCCGGTAAGCGAACCGGGTATCCGGCGCCAGGTTCTCCAGGGCCGAGTAGTGAAACTCGTGCGCCGCTATCTGGCCGCTGCAGCCGGGCACCCTTGGCCAGGGACTCGCCCCCGTCTCCTCCAGTCGCACATATCCCCGCCCCTGTGGGCGCTCATGCATGCATACGTCCCCGGCGATGGCGCCGACCATTTCACACCGCTTCCCTTTCCAGGTCACGCTGCGCGCCAGGTACATCAGGCCGCCGCACTCGGCGTAGACCGGTCCACCCTGTTCAATGAAGTCCCGGATCTCCCGGCGCAGCGTGACGTTGCGTTCCAGCCCCTCCATCACCATCTCGGGAAAGCCACCGCCAATGAAGAGGCCGTCCACGGTCGGGAGGTGCGGATCGTTGAGGGTATCGAACGGCACCAGCTCGACACCGAGGTCGTGCATCTTCTGCAGGTCTCCGGGGTAGTAGAAACCGAATCCCCGATCACGCGGATAGCCGATTCTCAGGTCGCTCCCCAGAACAGGTGTCGGCACCACCTGCGGTTCAGGCAGCGGCGGCACGTCGGCCGCGATCCGCAGTATCCGGTCAACATCCACCTGCTCTGCGATGCGACTGCCGAGGGTGGCAATCTTCTTCTGCGCCAGTTCGGTCTCGTTGCTCGGCATCAGGCCGAGGTGGCGCTCGTCGATCACCAGTTCGGGATCGCTGTGTACCGAGCCGACCACCGGTACGTCGGTGTAGTGATTTATCACGTTGCACAGCTTCGCCTCGTGCCGGCTGCCACCCACCTTGTTGAGAATCACGCCGGCAATGCGCACATCGGTGTCGAACGCCTGGTAACCCAGGATCAGGGGGGCGATACCGCGAGTCATGCCCCGGGCATCGATAACAAGGAACACCGGTGCCTGCAGCCTGGCGGCCAGCGCCGCGTTGCTGTTGCTGCCATCCAGGTCGAGGCCGTCGTAGAGTCCCTTGTTACCCTCGATCACCCCAATGTCGGCATCCTGCATGGCGCTACCGAACTGGCCGGTGATCTCCTCCTCCGACATGGTAAAGAAATCGAGATTGACGCAGGGCCGCCCACTGGCGGCGGTAAGCCAGAGAGGGTCGATGTAGTCGGGCCCTTTCTTGAAAGTCTGTACCTTCAGCCCGCGATGGTCGAGTGCGGCAGTGAGGCCTACCGAGAGGGTGGTCTTGCCGGATGACTTGTGGGCGGCGGAGATAAAGAAGTAGGACATGGCATTCGGTCGGTTAGCGACGGACCCCGGGAGTCTGCCAACTGCAAAAAAGGGCTACCGCCTATAGTCCCCCGGGACGATGAATCTGTAAAGTGAATCCAACGGCACGGTTTCTGCGGTTAAAAAAAATCCACCGCAGCCAGGCTGCGGTGGATCACATCAGCACAAGCTGTATCGCAGATTCATCAGGCCGCTTCGCCCTCTTGCGGATCCTCCAGCGTCTCCGGCAGCACCCGCAACATGCGAGCACCGATGGCGACCAGGGTCATGGAGACGGCGACACCGGCGATACCCAGCAGGGCCTCCGCAGCGGTCGGGGTATAGGCCGCGACCACCCCGTCGAAGAAGGTGCTTTCGACGACCTCCTTGCCCGGGAACAGGCTCATCGGGAAGGCCTGTCCGCCGATCACGATCACGTAGACCTGGAAGAAGCCGCCGATCAACACCAGCAGCGAGGCCACCGCAATGGCGAACCGGGAGTGGGTGAACGCGGGCGAGTAGAGCAGGAACAGCGGGATGATACCCCCGACCAGCACCTGCCCGATCCAGAACATGCTGGTGTAGATGCCGCCATCCAGCAGTATGAAGCGTTCCACGCCGTGATGCTGGGTCACGTAAAGGTTGGTCAGGTGGTAGACCAGTGCGAAGTAGAGCACGGCACCGACAAATACGCCGAGCAGGTTCTTCAGCTTGGCCAGGCGCAGATCACCGATCGTCCGACCGGCCCACCAGTAGGCGGCCATCAGGGTGATGATGAAGAAGGCCAGGCCGTAGCTGAACGACATGATGATGAACATCGGTGCCATGATCGCCGCGTCGTATGCCTCGCGCGCCACCAGGAAACCGAAGATGGAGCCGGTACCGGTGGTCAGGGCCAGTCGCCAGAAGAAGGCTGCAAAGCCGATCGGGCGCTTCAGGTGAGCGATCTTGCGATCCATCATGGCCCAGATGTAGAGCCCGACGATGGTGAAGAAGCCGGTGTAGAGAATGATATTCCAGGCGAAGATCGACTTGAAGTTATAGGTGGTCATGGCCACGATCAGCCGGTCCGGCCGCCCCAGGTCAAGCAGCAGTACCACCAGGCCGCCGGCCAGAAGTCCGATCGCCAGCAGTCCCGAAAAGCGTCCCAGCGGCTTGTACATGGGCCCACCGAACACGGAACCGATGGAGGCCACGTTGAGCGCTCCGGAGGCGGCAACGATCAGGAAGATGGCGAAGACGTGAGGCAGTCCCCAGACGATCTGGTTGCTCATGCCGGTCACGTAGTGGCCGCTGTGTTCCATGTGGAAGGCGGCACCGAGCCCGATCAGTATGATGAACACCAGGGATGCCAGACCGCCCCAGTAACGGGGAGAGCTGCAGTAGAGTTCGCGGTACTTCATTTTCAACATCGATTCTCTCCTACCGCCTAGATATTGCTGTAACGAACGCCGGTGTTGAGTTCCAGGTCACCCCGGATCTGCCGGCTCTCGTGCGCCTTCAGGGCCTGCGCGATTTCACTCTGCGGGTCCTTCAGGTCACCGAACAGGATTGCCTTGTGTCCTTCAGCGCTACAGGCCTCCTGGCAGGCGGTACTCTCCTGCCCGGCATCGATGCGGTGTGCACACAGGTTGCAGGACTCCACGCAGCCCTTGCCCCGCGGTGCATTGGTGCGCTGCCTGACCACGTCCTGGTGAATAAAGGAGCGTGCCTTGTAGGGGCAGGCCATCATGCAGTAGCGACAGCCGATGCAGGTGTGACGATCCACCATGACGATACCGTCGGCCCGTTTGAAGGAGGCGCCGGTGGGGCAGACATCGACACAGGGCGGATGCTCACAGTGCTGGCACATCATCGGCAGGTTGGAGACCGCCCCGGTCTGGGTATCGCGCACCTTGAGCTTGCGGATCCACTGCGGACGCTGGGCGTTCCACATCTCGTCCGACTGTCCCTGGGGGCGCTGGATCAGGTCGATTCCGTTCTCCTTGTCACAGGCCTCCACGCAGGCGGTGCAGCCGTCGGCACACTTGTTGGTGTCGATCAGCATACCCCAGCGCACGTCGCTGGTAACTCCCTCGTCGGCCTCACCGTTGGCAACCGCCAGCAGTACGCCAGGTGCCACGGTGGCGGCGCCGGCCGCCAGGGCGGTCTGGCCGAGGAAGGCACGTCGATTCATATCAGGCTGGTCATCTCTATTGCTCATGATCAGTTCCCCTCGACTTTGGCGTGCAGGCGTTGCAGTTCATCCCGGGTCAGACTGAGCGGCTGCTCCATGCCGTGTAACAGGCCCAACCCGGCGCCTCCGGCAGCGTTCTGCGAAACCTTCTCATCCGCGCCCTGCGGAGTGGTGCTGTGGCACTGGAAGCAGGTCAGGTTGACCGCCACGTAGCTGTGGCAGGAGGCGCAGAACTGGCCCTCGGCATTAACCGGCTTGTAACCCCCGGCCTCGCTCTTCTCGGCATGGCAATCGATACACGCGGCCAGACTGTTGCGGGTATCCCGTACCCCCTTGTGCACGGTCCGGTCACGGTCGTGTTTCAGATAGTCCATGTGGTTCCGCCGCATGTCGGCAGTGGGCGCCACGCACGAATCCATGCCGGCCGCCTTGGAACCCTTCGTTACCGCGGTGTCGCTGATCGCGCCGGTGGTGAGGAGCAGCAGGGCCCCTCCCACCAGCAAGCCAGCAATCCGCCTGATGCCGGATAAACTACGCATCACTGCTCCTATTCGCCAAGACCCATCTGGATGTAACCGGTCGGGCAGACATCACTGCAGACGTGGCAGCCGATACACTTGTTGTAGTCGGTATCCACGTAGCGACCGGTGGTCGCGTCGTCCTTCTTGACCCGGAACACCGCATCCTGGGGACAGAATACCACGCAGTTGTCGCACTCGAAGCACATGCCACAGCTCATGCAGCGCTTGGACTCGTTGATCATCTGCTCCTCGCTGTAAGGATGCAGGCGCTCGTGGAAGTGACCCAGCACGTCGTCCGCGGAGGGCACCTCTTCACTGCGCTTGTTGCGCGGTGTGAACGAGAAGTGGCCGAGGAACAGGTCGCTGGAGGGAATCACCTCCTGCTCGGAGCGGTCTTCGAAGTTATGCACCGCGTACTTGGCCGAAGCGGTCCCGCGCTGGTCGCCCACGGTGGGATCGAATCGCTCCGGATCCTTGCCTACTTCGTGCAGCTTGTCCAGCAGGTCGAAGTGGTGTACGTCAACCTTGGGACGTTTCACCTGCTCCTCCTGCTTGAGGTAACGGTCAATACTCTCGGCGGCAATCGACGCCTGGCCGATGGCAGTGGTCAGCAGGTGCGGACGGATGATATCGCCGGCCACGAAGTGGCCCTGCTTGCCCGGAACCTGGAAGAACTTGTCGGCATCGATCAGGTTACGATCGTTGGCCAGGTCCTCCAGGCCGCTCATGTCGCCACCCTGACCGATGGCGGCCACGATCAGGTCGGCCTCCAGTATCCGCTCGGTGCCCTCGACCGGGATCGGCTTCATGCCGTCCATGGTGCAGTCGCACACCTTGAGCCCGATGGCACGGCCGTCGTCACCCAGGAGCACCTCCAGCGGCATCACGCCATCCAGGATGGTGACACCCTCGGTGGTGGCGTCCTGCACCTCGTGCTCGGCGGCCATCATCTTCTCCTTGGTGAAGAGGGAGGTCAGGGTGACCTCGGAGCCCTGGGCGTCCGCAGTCACCGCGACGTCATGGGCGACGTAGCCGTCCTGCACCACCAGCTCCGGACGATCGGTCGGATTCTTGTGTTTGACGTGACCCAGGCGGCGGGCCACGGATACGACGTCGATCGAGGTGTCGCCACCACCGATACAGACCACCTTGTCGGCGGTCACCTTCATGCGGCCCTCGTTGAAGGCCTTGAGGAAGGCGACACCGGTGACGCAGTTGGGGGTGCCTTCCCAGCCCGGGACCGGCAGTCCGCGACCGCTCTGGCAACCCAGGGCCCACAGCAGTGCATCGTACTCCTTCTCCAGGTCGGTGACGGTGACGTCACGACCGACACGGGTCTTCAGCTTCAGCTCGACGCCCATCTCCACGATACGGTTCAGCTCCGCGTCCAGCTTGTCGCGGGGAATACGGTAGCCGGGGATGCCGTAGCGCATCATGCCGCCCAGCTCCTCGTTCTCGTCAAAAATGGCGACACCGTAGCCCATGCGGCGCAGCTGGTAGGCGGCTGACATGCCGGCGGGACCGCCACCGATCACGGCAACCTTCTTGTCCTTCGCCTCTCCGGCAGCAAACTTGTAGCCTTTCTCAATGGCCGAATCGCCGATGTACTGCTCCACCGCGTTGATACCGACGAAATCCTCGACGTCGTTGCGGTTACAGCCATCCTGGCAGGGAGCCGGGCAGACCCGGCCCATCATGGCGGGAAAAGGGTTGGCATCGGTTGAGCGAAGGAACATGTACTCTTCACGCTCCATGCCCTCGGGCGGCTTCTCCTGACCCCGGCCGATGGCCAGGTAGCCACGGATATCCTCACCTGAGGGACAGCTTCCCTGGCAGGGTGGCGTCTTGTGAATGT
>JAPHTA010000397.1 GCA_026196475.1 Sedimenticola sp. | reverse complement strand
TGATTTTCTATGTCACATGCCTTGCTGTGAACTATATTTTTACGTTTAATCAGCAGGTTACAAACAGCCAAAGTGTTTCTTAATGGGACAGCAGTGATCTGATCCCAAACTACCCATATAAACCTGTTGGGGTTCGCATGCTCACCCCAACAGGTTTATATGGGTGTGGGCCATGGGCACGGCGATCACCAGGAACTCCAGCTCTTCCGGACCTTCAATGGCAGGGGCGGCCCTTTACGGCAACCGCCCCGCCCTGTTTCGCGTGTTACTTCTTCTCTTTCGGCAGCCTGCCCAGCAGGTAGAACTCGTCGTTGGTGCGCATACTGGTGAGGTTGACCATGCGGTTGGAGAGTCCGAAGAAGGCGGAGATGGCACCGATGTCCCAGATATCCTCGTCGGTGAAGCCGTACTCGCGCAGGGTGACGTAGTCTTCGTCACCCACCTCGTAGGCGGTCTGGGAGACCTTGACCGCGAAATCGAGCATCGCCTTCTGGCGTGGGGTGATATCGGCCTTGCGGTAGTTGGCGGCGATCTGGTCGGCGATCAACGGGTTCTTCTCCCGAATGCGCAGGATGGCACCGTGGGCCACCACGCAGTAGATGCACTGGTTGGCGCTGGAGGTGGCGACCACGATCATCTCCCGCTCGCCCTTGGTCAGGCCGCTCTCCTTCTCCATCAGTGCGTCGTGGTAGGCGAAGAAGGCGCGGAACTCGTCCGGCCGGTGCGCCAGGGCCAGGAACACGTTGGGAATGAAACCGGATTTCTCCTGCACCTCCAGTATGGTGTTGCGGATATCCTCCGGCATGTCGGCGATATTGGGTATGGGGAATCGGCTGATCGGTTTGTCGGACATCTGTACCTCCGGTTTCTTGATGTAATGCTGTTGCGTGGGCCTGTTGGCGTTTGCCACGTTGCGTTCTGAATCTGTTGTATCAGCGTGGGCACGTCTTTGGTGTCCACGTTTTTGATCCGGCACCGGTTGATGGGTTGCGCTTTGCTTCACCCATCCTACCATTTGCAGGAAGCCCGCCCCCGGGCCGATGATTCGCGGCGAGGGCGTCGCTGCTACAGGTTGTTTACGGGTGGGCTAATCCACCCTTTGTAAATCACGCTTTTGCAGTCAGCGCCCTTGCCACTTTCGAGGCGGGCTGGCGCTGCAGGTGCTCGCTGATGTACTGACCCGCCTGCAGCAGCCTGTCCATGTCGATGCCGGTCTCGATGCCGAGACCGTTGAGCATGTAGAGCACGTCCTCGGTGGCGACGTTACCGGATGCACCCCGGGCATAGGGACAACCGCCAAGGCCGGAAACCGAGCTGTCGATCACCGACACCCCCTGTTGCAAGACGGCAAACAGGTTGGCCAGCGCCTGGCCGTAGGTATCATGAAAGTGGGCGGCCAGTTGTGCCACCGGGACAACCTGGCTGACCGCGTCGATCATCCGCTGCGCCTTGAGCGGGGTGCCGACACCCACGGTGTCACCGAGGGAGATCTCGTAGCAGCCCATGTCGTGCAGACGCCCCGCCACCTCGGCCACCCTGTCGGCGGCGATCTCACCCTCGTAGGGACAACCCAGCACGCAGGAGACATAGCCCCGCACCTTCACGCCCGCCTGTTCGGCCCCCTGCATGACGTCGCTGTAACGGGCGATGCTCTCCCCGATCGAGCAGTTGATGTTCTTCTGCGTGAAGCTCTCGGAGGCGGCGGCGAAAATGGCGATCTCCTTCACCCCCGTTTCCAGGGCTGCATCCAGGCCCTTCCGGTTGGGTACCAGCATGGGATAGCTGACACCCGGTTTCGGGTCGATGGCGCGGAACACCTCGGCACTGGAGGCCATCTGCGGCACCCACCTGGGGGAGACGAAGCTGCCGGCCTCGATCACCGGCAGCCCCGCCTCTTCCAGCTTCCGGATCAGGGCCAGCTTGACCTCCACCGGGACCGGGGTCGCTTCGTTCTGCAGGCCGTCCCGGGGGCCGACCTCGACGATTTTAACCTTTTCGGGTAATTGCATGTCTGTTCCCTATCAGTTCGCTACGCTGCCTGGCCTGCGACTGGTTGAAGGTCCGGGGTGATTTGTTGGATTACGCCCTTCTGGCTAACCCAACCTACCCGTTACTGTTTGCGATTCGCAGCTTAAGCCGCTCCTGGTTCGGTACCTTGTTCCGCGTGGGCACCGACCACGTGCCCACCCTACCGGCTGGAATAACTTGATGGGTTACCCCCTTCGGGTTAACCCAACCTACTGTTTGTTCCGGCTGATGGGTTGCGCTTCGCTTCACCCATCCTACCATCCGGGGCATTACCGATTCGCTGCGGGCCTTTTTGAAACCGGGCCGTACTATTCGATCACCAGCAGGGCTTCACCGTCCTCCACCTGGTCGCCGACGCCAAAACGGATCTCCTTGACGGTGCTGCTTAAAGGTCCGAGGTAATCTGTTGGGTTACGCCCTTCGGGCTGACCCAACCTACCTGTTTCTGTTTGCGATTCGCGGCGGGGGCGCCGCTCCTACGGGTATATTGCCTGTAGGAGGCCCGCCCCGGGCCGATGTTTTTGACCCGTGCCATGCTACTCGATCACCAGCAGGGCTTCACCGTCCTCCACCTGGTCGCCGACACTGAACCGGATCTCCTTGACGGTGCCGTCGGCGGGGGCGCTGATGGTGTGCTCCATCTTCATCGCCTCCACGATCATCAGGGCATCACCCTGTTTCACCGCGTCGCCCTCGGCCACGTTGATGGCGATGACGTTGCCGGTCATGGGCGCCACCAGGCTGCCGCTATCGCCTTCGCCCTCCAGGGCATCCAGGCGCGGATCGGTCAGGTTGATCTGCCAGGAGCGTCCCTGGTGCAGGATGGTCAGCTCCTGGTCGTGCTTGATCACCGCCACCTTGAAGCGGCGCCCGGCCAGGTCCGCCAGCAGGTCGCCGTTGTCCAGGATCTCGCCCGAGACCCGGCACTCGCCACCCGGCAGTTCAAGCAGGAATTCGTCACCCCGGTAGTGGGCCACCACCCTGCCCTGCTGATCGTCCAGCGCCCAGTGCAGGGCGTGGAAGCTGTCCTGGTTCAAGCGCCAGCCGCTGGCCTCGCCCCAGGGCGAGTAGGGATCGGTGGAGCAGGCCTGGCGCTCTGCGATCGCCTGCCGCTCGCAGAGCAGTTCGTAGAGACAGGCGATGGCCAGGATATCGTCGGACAACCCCTCCGCGGCCGGAAACAGCTGCGCCTCGTGTTTCTCGATGAAGCCGGTATCCAGCTCGGCGTTGGCAAACGCCGGCAGGGCGCAGAGGGTGGAGAGAAACTCCAGGTTGGTGGTAACGCCGACGATACGGTAGTCGGCCAGGGCGGCCCGCAGGCGCATCAGCGCACTGGGACGGTCCTCGCCCCAGACGATCAGCTTGGCGATCATCGGATCGTAATGAACGCTCACCTCGTCACCCTGCTCCACCCCGGTATCGACCCGCACCCCGGGCCCCTGCTGCGGGGTCTGCAGGTAGCGCAGCTTGCCGGTGGCGGGCAGAAAGTCCCGAGCCGGGTTCTCGGCATAGATGCGCGCCTCGAAGGCGTGGCCGTTGATCTGCAGCGCCGACTGCGCCATCGGCAACGCTTCACCGGAAGCGACCTTGAACTGCCACTCCACCAGGTCCTGGCCGGAGATCATCTCGGTCACCGGGTGCTCCACCTGCAGGCGGGTGTTCATCTCCATGAAGTAGAAACTGCCGTCGCTGTCGAGCAGGAACTCCACGGTGCCTGCGCCGACGTAACCGATCGCCCTGGCCGCGTTGGTGGCGGCCTCGCCCATCTGCTGGCGCAACGCCTCGGTCATGCCGGGGGCCGGGGCCTCTTCCAGTACCTTCTGGTGCCGACGCTGCACCGAGCAGTCGCGCTCGAACAGGTGCACCGCGTTGCCCTGGCTGTAGCAGAACACCTGCAGCTCCACGTGGCGCGGCGCCAGCAGGTAGCGCTCCAGCAGCACCTTGTCGTCGCCGAACGAGGCGCTCGCCTCGCGCCTGGCGGCGTTCAGACCGGTGAGGAAATCCTCCGCCTTCGACACCACCCGCATGCCCTTGCCGCCGCCACCGGCGGTGGCCTTGATCAGCAGCGGGTAGCCCATGGCGTCCGCCTCCTGCCTGAGGCGCTCCTCGCCCTGGTCGTCGCCATGGTAGCCGGGGACCAGCGGCACCCCGGCCTCGCTCATGATGCGCTTGGCCTCGCTCTTCGAACCCATGGCCACGATGGCAGAGGATGGCGGACCGATGAAGACGATACCGGCGGCCTGGCACGCCTCGGCGAACTCCGCGTTCTCGGAGAGAAAGCCGTAACCGGGATGGATCGCCTGGGCGCCCGATGATTTGGCCACCTCCAGGATCCTGTCCGCCCGCAGGTAGCTGTCCCGGGCAGGCGCAGGACCGATCAGGTACGCCTCGTCACACAGCGCCACGTGCATGGCGTCGGCGTCCGCCTCGGAGTAGACGGCCACGCTGGTGATACCGAGACGGCGCGCGGTGCGGGCCACGCGGCAGGCGATCTCGCCCCGGTTGGCGATCAGAATCTTTTCAAACATTACTCGGTACCCTCTTCAATCCAGGCCGGTGGACGCTTGTTGAGGAAGGCGTTGAGACCCTCCTTGCCCTCGTCGGAAGCGCGGGTGGCGGTGATGCGCCGGGCGGTATCCTCGATCACCGCCTCGCCGGTGGGCTGGCGGGAGACGGCGAAGATCAGCGACTTGGCTGCCGCCTGGGCCTTCGGTCCGCCCTTCAGCAGCTCCGCTACCAGCTCCTCGATGCGGCTGTCCAGCTGTTCTTCCGCTACCACCCCTTGCAGCAGGCCGAGACGACAGGCTTCCTCGGCGTCGAAGCGCTCGGCAGTCAGGAAGTAGCGCCGCGCCGCCCGCTCACCGATGGCGGCGATCACGTAGGGGGAGATCACCGCCGGGATCAGCCCCAGGCGCACCTCGGAGAGGGAGAAGCGAGCCCGCTCGCTGGCCACCGCCATGTCGCAGCAGGCCACCAGGCCGACACCACCACCGAAGGCAGCGCCCTGCACCCGGGCGATGGTGGGCTTGGAGAGGCCGTTCAGGGTCTGCATCAGCTTCGCCAGCATGCGAGCATCGGCCAGGTTCTCGTCCTCGCTGTAGTCCGCCATGCGACGCATCCAGTTGAGGTCGGCGCCGGCGGAGAAGCTCTTGCCCTCGGCGCGCAGGATCACCACCCGCACCCGGGGGTCCATCTCCACCGACTCCAGGGCCTGCAGCAGGCGGTTGATCAGGGCATCGTCGAATGCGTTGTGGATCTCCGGACGGTTGATGGTAAGAGCGGCGACGCCGCGCTCATCCACGTCCAGTAGTACCGAATCTTCTGCCATCATCTTTGAAATTACTCCCTGATTACATCCGGAAGATGCCGAAGGTGGTCTTCTCCACCGGCGCGTT
>JAPHTA010000369.1 GCA_026196475.1 Sedimenticola sp. | reverse complement strand
TACTGGAAACCATCGAAGAAGTTCTTCAGGGTCTCCTTCAGCATGGTGTGACGACGGATGGTGTTTTCGAACTTGACCAGCTCATCGGCGTTTGGAAGATCGCCATACATCAGCAGGTAGGCAACTTCGATAAAACTCGACTCCTTGGCCAACTGCTCGATGGGATATCCACGATAGCGCAGGATGCCCTTGTCACCATCAATATAGGTGATGGCGCTACGACAGCTAGCGGTTGCGACAAAGCCGGGGTCATAGGTGAACATCCCGGTGTTCTTGTAGAGGGCGGAGATATCCGCAACATCCGGCCCTTCGGTGCCCTGGTAAACAGGCAGATCTACAGAGGTTCCATCCGCTTCGTTGGTTAAGGTTACTTTTTTATCTGACATAAGCTCATTTTCTCCTGCCATAAACTGGCTAACTGGCCTTTTATATAACAGCCGGCCGATTAGAACAACCCCTCTCAACCATATTAGGATGAACGTCCGATATGTTACGCCCCCTGAACCACGGACAATCAGCTGTTTTTGGTGGTTTTCAGCGCTTATAAGTATTGTTTCGAGCGATCTTCAGCCAGACAGACCGCGGCGCCATGCTACCAAAACCATATTTGGACGCAATGTCTGTATTTATAAATACATCGTATTGAGTTTATGAATACTAACGAGCATCCGCCGGCGCCATACGTCAATCAAGTCAGCGTAAGGGCAGCCCAAGCTTAGTTCATTCCGCGGCGAGCGGCGCAAAAATCGGGCACCAGAACGGTTCCAACCGGCGCCGGGAAGAGACGAGACGCGCACAACTTTGGCTGCCGCCAGACAAGACAAAAGGCACCCGAAGTGCCTTTTGTCTCATTTGCCTGGGACCCTCGCTCAACCGCGCGAGTAACGTTTGCGGAACTTGTCTACACGGCCAGCGGTATCCATAATCTTCTGCTTACCAGTGAAGAAAGGATGGCAGGCTGAACAAACTTCCACGTGAAGATCCTCGCACAGGGCGGAGCGAGTAGTAAACTCGTTGCCACAACTGCAGGCAACCTTGATCTCTTCATACTTGGGGTGGATATCTGCTTTCATGACAGCCTCTGATAATATAAAACTTCCCGCATTAAGAAGCGGGCGGTGAACGGGGCATTATAACCAAGCCAGCACGACGCCGCAACCATGATGCCTCCGCCTAACCGGGGTCGCGGTCCGACAGCAGGGGCGTTACGTTACGCCCGGTGACCGCCACCTTTTTACCGCTGGTCACCTGGCGCAAACGTTCCAGGTGCTCAACCAGGCCACCACGCCCCATCATGCGTTCCCACATCATTCGGGAAATCCGGATACAGGCGCCCATGGGGCTATCCGACCGCTCCCGCTCCTTGTCTATTCGCCACTGCAGCTTTCGCAGGCGCTCCTGTTGGGGAGGCGGAGCTGCCGCGATCACCTGGTCAATCATCCTCCTGCGCTGCAGCTCAAAGGCACTGAGGTCCCTGTTTGCCAGGTCAAGCCAGTGATCAAAATCGAGATCAAACCGGGGTCGGCCCATGATGTCGGCTCCTCTTGCCGCCTGGTGCGGCAATTCCCATGCCCTGATTCCAGCCTAGCATAGGGTGGGACACTCTGCTTTTCAGGGAACTGCTTTACTCCGCACTCCGGGAAACACCGGTTAAGCCAGAAACTCTGTAAGGAGCTCATCGAGAAACCGCCAGCCAAGCCCGGTGGCCCGGACACACCCCTTTTCAATCCGTACCAGTCCACGAGCCATCGGTCGCTGCAGGCGGGACCAGAGCAGATCCTCCCCGCAACCGGTACTCCTGCTGAAAAGCCCCGGCGGGAAACCTGAACGAAGGCGCAGCGCATTCATCATGAACTCCACCACCAGGTCATCCGGGTTCAGTTGACGCTCTCCACCCAGCACCTCCGCGCTGCCGGCCAGCGACTGGTATCGACCGGGGCTTTTCACCCGCCAGCGCCGAATCACCCGGGCACCACCATCAACGCTGATCTTCCCGTGGGCCCCTGCACCTACGCCGATATAGTCCCCAAACCGCCAGTAGTTTAGGTTGTGCCTGCACTGCAGGCCGGGCCTGGAAAAGGCGGAGATCTCGTACTGCACATACCCCGCATTCGCAAGCATCCGGCGCCCCTCGCTCAATAACCGGTACTCCTGGTCATGCCCGGGAAGAGAGTCCGGAGGGTGGTGATAAAAAGGGGTGTTGGGTTCCAGGGTCAACTGGTAATAAGAGATGTGTTCCGGGTTTTCCGCCACAGCCGCCGATACATCCTCCAGGGCCATCTGCATACTCTGCCCGGGCAGGCCACACATCAGATCAATATTGATGTTCTCGAAACCTGCCTTACGCGCCAAAAAAACAGCCTGTCGCGCCTCATCCGCGCCATGAATCCTGCCCAGGCGGCGCAAACAACCGGAATCAAAGCTCTGGACGCCAATCGAAAGGCGGTTGACGCCAGCCTCACGGTAGCCCTCGAACCGGTCATGCTCCAGGGTCCCGGGATTGGCCTCCAGGGTCACCTCTATCTCTTCCTCACAAGTCATCCGCAGACGAATTCCGCCAAGCAGGCGACCGATCGCCCTGGCCGGAAAAAGGCTTGGCGTGCCTCCGCCGATGAAAATCGTCTGCACCACCCGTGACCGACCCCGCAGACTCTCAAGCTCGAAGTCCAGATCCCGCAGCAGCGCATCAATATAGGCGTCATGGTCAAGCCCCGCGGGCGCCTGATGCGAGTTGAAGTCGCAATAAGGGCATTTGCGAACACACCAGGGGAGGTGGATATAGAGTGCCAGCGGCCGGTCATCGTTCATCTGTCTGTCACCCGCTTGCCCGGGACCATCCGACTGGAGCCCATTATCAAATCCGGTTTTTCCCCTATCAGTATTAACCGCTTTGCAACACTGCGCCCAGGGAGTAGCATATTGGCCCATTTTGTCTGAAATTTAGCTCGCACGAGGATGAACATGTTTGAACAGCTCAGCGCCGCGCCGGCCGATCCGATTCTTGGACTGACAGAGGCATTCAAGAAGGATACCCGTCCCGGCAAAATTAATCTCGGTGTAGGCATCTACAAGGATGAAGCCGGGACCACCCCCATCCTCTCGTGCGTAAAAAAGGCCGAGGTGATCCTGCTGGAGCAGGAGACCAGCAAGAGCTACCTCGGTATCGAGGGAACGCCTGCCTATGGAATCGGCGTACAGCAGCTCCTGTTCGGCCGCGACAGTGAAATCATCAGCGCCGCCCGCGCGCGCACCGCCCATGCACCTGGCGGCACCGGCGCCCTGCGTATCTGTGCCGAGTTCATCGCCCGGCAAATTCCGAGCAAGCGGATCTGGGTCAGCAACCCCACCTGGGCCAATCATGGCAACGTGTTCAAGGCCGCTGGCCTGGAGGTGGTCAACTACGACTACTATGACGCCGAAGCCAAGGACAAGGATTTTGCGGCCATGAAGCAGTCCCTGCAACAGGTCGCAGCCGGTGATACCGTGCTGTTTCACGGCTGCTGCCACAATCCCACCGGCATTGATCCCACCGAAGCGGAGTGGGAAGAACTTGCCAGGCTGGCGGCAGAGGGCGGCTGGCTGCCGATGTTCGATTTCGCCTACCAGGGCTTTGCCCGTGGTATCGAGGAGGACGCAAAGGGACTGCGGATTTTTCTCAAGCACAATCCCGAGTTGCTGATAGCCAGTTCGTTCTCAAAGAATTTCGGCCTCTACAACGAGCGGGTCGGAGCGCTCACGCTCGTCGGCCGCGATGCCGATCAGGCCGATATCGCGTTCAGCCAGATCAAGTCGATCATTCGCGCCAACTACTCCAACCCCCCGTTCCACGGTAGCGGCATCGTTACCACCATTCTGGACAACGCCTCGCTCTACGCCGAGTGGGAGAAGGAGGTTGCCGATATGCGCGACCGCATCCAGAGCATGCGTGACCTGTTCGTCACCACGCTGAAGGAGAAGGGGGTAGACCAGGACTTCAGCTTCATCAGCCGGCAGTGCGGCATGTTCTCCTTCTCCGGCCTGACCCCGGAACAGGTCGCCCGATTGAAGGATGAGTTCGCGATCTATATCGTCGGCTCGGGCCGCATCAGCGTCGCCGGAATGACCCGTGACAACATGGATGCACTCTGCCACGGAATCGCCCAGGTACTCTGAAGCGGGCTCGCGGCAAAAAAACGCCCGGTCACTGGCCGGGCGTTTTTTTATCCGGAAACATCCGTCTTAATCAGCTGTTGGCAAATTCCACGCCCTTGGCGATATTGCCCTCCAGCGTCGGCAGCATTTCGTCGAACAGCTTCTGTTCGTAGTCGCTCAGGGCACCGGCCGGCAGGATCTCCTCGACGCCGCTCTTGCCCAGACGCACCGGCAGGGAGAGGAAGCGGGTTGGCTGGTTCTCCACCTCCACATAGGTGCAGACCACGGACTCCTCACCACTCAGCGCCTTCAACAGGGTCAGCGCGAAACGGGCACCGGCATCCGCCATGGAGAGCGTGGCGGATCCACCACCGGCCTTGGCCTCGACCACTTCGGTACCGGCGTTCTGGATGCGCGGAGTAAGGCTCTCGATCTCCTCCTGGGTGAACTCCACACCGATCTGCGAAAGCAGCGGCAGAATGGTGTTTCCGCTGTGTCCGCCAATCACGGGGATATTCAGCTGGGTGGGGTCCAGCCCTTTCAGCTCTGCAACAAAGGTGTTGGAACGGATAATATCCAGGGTGGTGATACCAAATAGCTTTCGCTTGTCGTAGACTCCCGCCTTCTTCAGCACCTCGGCAGCGATCGGCACGGTCGAATTGACCGGATTGGTGATGATCCCGTAGCAGGCATTCGGGCAGACCCTGGCACCGGTCTCGACCAGGCTCTTTACGATGCCGGCGTTGACATTGAACAGATCATCGCGGGACATACCGGGTTTGCGCGGAACGCCAGCCGGGATGATGACAATATCGCTGTCCGCCATGGCCGCTTCCAGGTCGTCCGCACCGTGGCCGGTAACCTTGACCGGGGTGGGGATGTGGCTCAGATCGGCAGCGACGCCGGGCACCATCGGATTAACATCGTACAGCGCTAGCTGTGAGCCGGCAGGCATGG
>JAPHTA010000330.1 GCA_026196475.1 Sedimenticola sp. | reverse complement strand
GCGACCAGCGAGGCCGGCTTGTAGTGGTTGATGATCAGATCACTCAGTGTGCCTGTACCACAGCCCACATCGAGCCACCTCAGCCCCTCGGCCGGTTCCAGCCAGGGGAGAAACTCCTTCGCCACCATCCGGCTCCAGCGGCCCATGTAGAGTTCATAGGCATCACCCGATTCCCAGGTCACTTTCATATCGATCGACTCCGCTTCTTGTCAGCTTCGGCTGCTTCGTGTTTGCCCAAGTTTGTACCATGCCGGGGATTTATGAAAGGTGTGGTTCAGGTCTCCTCGCCCTCCATGCCGGCCAGCTCCCGGGCGGTGGTGGAGATCCCGAGATCGTGCAGGATGCTGAACATCGCCGGAACCACCAGTAGCACCAGCAGGGTGGTGGTAAGCAGGCCGAACACGATGCTGGTGGCCAGGGGTACCAGCACCTGGGCCTGCATGCTCTTCTCCAGCAGCAGCGGGATCAGGCCGGCGATGGTTGTGATCGAGGTCAGCAACACTGCCCGGAAGCGGTCGCGACTGGCCATCTTCGCCGCCTCGACGATATGGTAGCCCTCCTTCACCCTGAGCTTGAGAAACTCCACCAGCAGGATCGAGTCGTTGACCACGATGCCGGCCAGGGAGGTGAAACCGATGATCCCGGGCATGGTGAAGGCGAGACCCATCAGCAGGTGTCCCCAGATCACGCCGATCAGCGCCAGCGGGATGATGCTCATCACCACCAGCGGCTCCACGTAGCTGCGGAACTGGAAGCTGAGCAGGATGAAGATGCCGACCAGGCCGATACTGAAGCCGCGCAGCATCGAACTGCCGGTTTTGGCGGTATCCTTTGACTGGCCCTCGACCACCGCCTGTACACCGGGGTAGCGGTCCAGCAGGTCAGGCAGGAAGTTGGCCTGGGTGTGGTTGATCACCTCCCGGGCGTTGGCTACCCGAGTATCCAGGTCGCCTCGGATGGTCACGGTGCGCACCCCGTTGATCCGCTGGATGCGGGAGAAACCCCGTGCCTGCTCGATCATGGCCACGGCGTTGAGCGGTACCTGGTTGCCGGCCGGTGTGACGATGCGGAAGCCCTCCAGGTCGGTCAGGGTGGCGCGGTCGCCAGCAGCCAGTCGCACATCGATCTCGTAGGACTCCGGGCCCACCTGGATCTCGCTGGCGGTGCTGCCGTAGAAGGCCGCGCGCAGTTGCGAGGCGATCAGGGACGCGTCCAGTCCCAGGGCCAGGGCGCCATCCCGCAGCTGCAGGCGCAACTCCGGCTTGCCTGGACGCAGGTCGTCGGAGAGATCAAAGGCGCCGCGATAGCGGGCCAGCCACCCCTGCAGTTCCAGCGAGGCCTGCTTCAGCTGCCCCAGGTCGGGCCCGGTCAGCCGGATCTCCAGCGGGATGCCGCCGGGACCGATGGTGGGCTCCTTGAAGTTGAGCGCCACCACGTCCGGAACCTGCCCCACGCTCTCGCGCCACAGGTTGATGTAGTCGTCCAGGGTGCCATTACGTGACTCTGCAGTGAGCAGGTCGACGGTTACCGTGGCCAGGTGGGGGCCGCTCTCGCTGGCGTCCAGGTTGTGGTTGAAGCGTACCTGGATATTGCGCACCAGGGGCTGCTGATCGGGTTGTTGCGGTGTGAAGTGTTCATCGACCACCCGGATACCATCCGTGATCCGGCTGACCACCGCCTCGGTGCGGGTCAGGGGCGTACCCTGGGGCAGCAGCAGGCGGGCCTCGATGATGTCGCCCTCGATGTCGGGGAACGACTGGAACTTCAGCTTGCCGCCCACCAGCATGCCGATACTGACCAGGAACAGGGCGATGGTGATACCGATAAACCAGTAGCGCTGATGGATCGCCCAGTCCACCAGGTGGCCTACCGTATTGTCCCGGAAGTGGATCAGGCGCTCGTCGAAGGCCTGGCGGAAGCGCCCCGGGGTCTCTTCGTGATGTTGCAGCGAGTGGGCCAGGTGGTGCGGCAGGATCAGGAACGCCTCCACCAAACTGACCGCAAGCACCAGCAGCAGCACCATGGGCACAAACTGCAGCACCTTGCCCATGTCGCCGGAGAGGAAGGCCAGCGGGCCAAACACCGAGACGGTGGTGAGAAACGAGGAGATCACCCCGGGCGAGACCTGGCGGGTGCCGTCGATGGCCGCCTGCAGGGCGCGCTTGCCCTTGCGCAGCTGGGTGGCGATATTCTCGGAGATGACGATGGCGTCGTCCATCAGCAGGCCGATGGCGATCAGCAGCGCCACCATGGTGATCATGTTGATGGTGAGGCCGAGCAGGTTCATGCAGAAGAGGGCGCCGAGGAACGAGATCGGCAGCCCCATGGCGACCCAGAAGGCGAAGCGTCCCTGGAAGAAGAGCCACATCACCAGGAATACCAGCAGCAGGCCCTGGCCGCCGTTCTTCAGCAGCAGCGAGAGGCGGTCCTTTACGATGGAGGAGCGGTCCTGGGTAACGTGGAATTCGACGCCACGGGGTGCCCCCGGCCGCAGCTCCTGCTCCAGGAAATTGCTGACCGCCTCCATCACCCGGATAGTGTCCTGCTGCTTGGTCTTGATCACCTGCAGCACGGCAGCGCGTCTGCCGTTGAACAGGACCTTCTCCTCCGCCAGTTCGAAGCG
>JAPHTA010000223.1 GCA_026196475.1 Sedimenticola sp. | reverse complement strand
TAGGATGAGGGGATATTAAAAATCAGTAAGTTAGCTCTTATTATCCCCTCACCCCAACCCTCTCCCTGAGGGAGAGGGAGTTTGTGGGACAGCAGTGAGTTAGCTTAATATTACCCCCTTGCTCCACCTCTTGCTTTAGGGGAGGTGGTATGAAATCGCACAGACCGACAATAAAAGGCCCGAGGATGGCGTCAATGCAGAACCGTAGTGCCGAGGAGCGCCGAACCCGTACCCAGGAGATGGTTGCCAACTGGCTGGCGGAGCGTCAGCAGATGCTGGTGCTCTACTGCAAGCTGGCTGGAATCGAATCGTTTGATCCGGACAGGCCGGAGAAGCAACTGCTAAGGGATTTCTGCCAGCTGCTGGTTGATTACGTGGCGTTTGGTCACTTCGAGGTCTATGACCGGATCACTGCTGGTGACGAACGTCGTGGCGAGGTGATCAGGGTGGCCCGGGAGGCCTACCCGAAGATTGCACGGGTCACCGAGGAGGTGGTGGCGTTCAACGACAAGTATGACCTGAGTGATCACCAGCAGCCCCTGGGTGCCCTGAACGACGACCTCTCCCGGCTGGGCGAGGCACTGGCCAGCCGCATCGAACTGGAAGATCGCCTGGTCAAGGCGTTGATGCGGTGAGCAGGATCGACACGGTGCGAGTGGAGGCGGGATGGCCGGGCGCTTAGAGCGCTTCTTCCGCTGGCAGCCGGACCCGGAGGAGTTCGCCCGGCCGCTGCAGATAAAGACGCCCTTCAAGCTCCTGTTTGACAGGCTGCCCACCGGTATCGATAACCACCGTATCGATGTTTCCCTTAGCCAGGAGTTCATGGACCGGACGCGGCTTTTCGTGCGCCGGACCCTGCTCCACGACGTGACAGAGAATCACTGGGGCGAACCCCCTCCGCCCCCGGACAGCAAGGATCTGCAGGCGGTTCGCGAGGGTTACTCCGGACTCATGGAGCTGACCGTCGACCGGGCGCGCAAGCATAACCGCCTGGAGCTGGTCCAGCTGCTGCAGTTCAGCGTTGTGAGGTTTCTGCTCCAGCTGGTGGAGGAGGAGTTCGAGCGTCTCAAGAACCAGGTCAAGCGGGCCAAAAGCCTGGACAGCAACCAGTCCACGGGACGCTCGGTGCAGCTGCACGAACGCCTGGTGATTCTGCTCAGAAACGAGCCGGCGGTACGCTACCGGATCACCCGACGGCTGTTCCGGGAAGTGCTGAAGATGGAGAACATGCGTCTCAGCAAACTGCGCAAGTCGGTTCTCGGGCGCTCCTGGCCTGTGCCCAAGCCGATTCTGTTCAACCCGATGCTGCAGCTGCCCTCACTGTGGGCGGACGAGCAGCTGATGGGGTACTACCCGTTGATCTGTACGGACCGGGACGACCCGGACGCCTTCGACCGGGTCAACCGGCTGGTGGTGGGGCTGTTCAGAGGGTTCCTGCCGGCCTGGTGCTGGCCCCTGGAAAGGGGCGGTGAATTCGATTTGACCAGCACCGACATACAGACCGCGGCCCGCCGTCACCAGGGGGACCATGGGGGGCTGGTGGGCTATTCCGAGACCCGGATGCTGCTGCAGCGCTCCCTGCAGCCGGTGGAGTACGAAGAGCGACGCTACTCCTGGCTGGACAGCCCGGAGAACATAGATCGCATCATCTACTCGGTCAGGCATCGCAAGTCGGTCCGGACCGATCACGACGAACCGGTTATGCGCACCGGCTGGAACCTGCCCCGCTGGCCGGTGTTTCATCATCGGCTGTTGCGCCGGATCATCCAGTCGTTCCGGGGTTCCCGGGTGGAGCTCGAACTGCTCGCCTGCCACGCCGCGCCCGGTCTCTACCAGGAACTCAACCGCCAGATTCCGGTGCGCCTGTTGTGCCAGTACCTGGCGGGGCGCATGACCCGGCGTGAACTACAACGCAAATTGTCCAGCCTGCAGAGTCGACCCGAGCCGGAACAGGTGCTGAAGGTGCTGGATCGGATGCGCGGGATCATCAAGAGCATGCCGGCAACCCGGCGGCGACGCCGGATATACAGCTTTCTGAGACATTTCGCCCTGTTCCGGCGTGATCTGAAACAGGCCTATTTTGCCCACGCCGCGATGCGTCGTATCCACCTGCTGGTAAGGCCCGAGGATATCGAGCTGTCACGCCGCAACGGCAGCCTGATGGAGTTTCCGCTGCGCGAGGAGCTGCAGCCCGGACGGCAGCATATCCGCAACCACGTTATCATCAAGGCCGACGTGCGCGGCTCAACCACCATGACCAACGAACTGCGCAAACGCAGCCTGAATCCCGCATCCCACTTCAGCCTCAACTTTTTCGAACCGATCAACAAGCTGCTGGAGAACTACGGCGCGAAAAAGGTGTTCATCGAGGGCGATGCGGTGATCCTGAGTATATTCGAGTACGAGGATACCCCCTACCAGTGGCTCTGCGTGGCCCATGCCTGCGGCCTGGCGCGCAAGATCCTGCAGGTGGTGGATGACCAGAACGTGAAGAACCGGCAGACCGGTCTGCCGGAGCTGGAACTGGGGCTGGGCATAGCCTTCAGTGACGAGGCGCCCACCTTCCTCTACGACGAGGGACGGGAGATCATGATCTCGCCGGCGATCAACCGTGCCGACCAGCTCTCATCCTGCTCCGCCGCGGTCAGAAATTCAGACTATGGAAAGCGTCTCGGGCGCGGCGTCGTGGTGCTGGCGCCGCAACCGGGGGAGCAGGTCAACAAGGTGGCTTCCGACAAGCTGGTCCGCTACAACGTCAACGGCATCGAGCTGGATGTGCCGGCCTACTACAAGCTGAAATCGGAACTGGCATTCCGCAAGGTCGAGCTGCAGACCGGCAAGCGCGCACGCAACGACCATCTGCTGGTGGCCCGCTACCCGGACCTGGAGGGGCACATGCACGCGCTGGTGATTCGCGAGGCCGAGGTGGCGCTGTGGGACGGGCAGCGGCCCGGCAAGCGGGCCGCCGACGGTCGCTGTTACTACCAGGTGATCACCGACCCGGACATGATCGCATATGCCATCGAGGGCGCCAGTGCCCGGCGCAGGCCCCTGCCCGACCTGACTGCCTCTTCAAAGGAAGAGGGCAAGCTGCCTACAACGCCGCGTTTTTTTCACTGACCTCGCGCGAGGCGAGCTGACCGCGTGGCCGCACTGGCGGCATGCGGCTGGCCAGTCGTTGCAGAGGGCGTTGCATGCGCTGGTCGTAGATGGCGGCGTAGCTGAGCACCCGTTCGGTATAGCGCCGGGTCTCGTTGTACGGGATCAGCTCCACCCAGATATCGGCCGGGAGGGTGTGTTCCGGCAACCATTTGACCACTCTGTGTGGCCCCGCGTTGTAGGCCGCGGTGGCCAGTACCTGGTGTTCGCCCAGCTTTCGGAACACATGGTTCAGGTAGGCGGTACCGAGGCGGATGTTGAGTTCCGGGCGTACCAGCTGGCTGCGCCGGGGTGGCTTCAGTTTCTCCTTGCGGGCGATGAAGCGGGCGGTCGCCGGCATCAGTTGCATCAGGCCCATGGCCCCGGCTGGTGAATGGGCGTCCGGCGAGAAGGCGCTCTCCTGGCGGATAACCGCGAATACCCAGGCGCTGTCCAGGGCGCTGGCGCTGGAGTTTTCGCGGACCAGCGCCTGGTGCTCCAGTGGGAAGCGCAACACCAGGTCGTCCCAGTATCCGGTTCGCGCCAGGGTGAAGATCGCCCGGTCGTGCCAGCCCCAGGACTGGGCCAGTTTGGATACCCGTTTCAGATCCAGACGGTTGAGCTTTCCCACCACCATCCGCCACTCCCGGCGGGCATCGATGTAGCGGCCGATCTGGAACAGTTCCCGGGCCCGCAACAGTCCCGGTTTCCGGGCCAGCCGGTCGATCCCCGCCTGCTCCAGGTCGATCGCGTTGTCATCGTAACGGTAGGACAGGTTCAGCCGATCGGCGGCCAGGAATCCGTGGTAGCTGCGCTCTTCGGCCACCTCGCGCAGCAGCGACTCGGCTGCCTCCTGCTGGCCGCTTTCTGCCAATGCCCGCGCCCGCCAGTAGCGCCAGCGGTCGGAGCCTTTCAGTTCCGGTGGAAGGGTGTCAATCCACTTCAGCAGCCGGGTCCAGTCCTGCTCCTTCAACGCCGCCCGCAGGCGGCTTTCATGCATTCCATGGTCGCTGTTGTTGGGGGTAAATGTGTCCAGGCGGGCCAACCGTTGCGGGTGGTCGCTGGCGATCAGTCCGCGCAGCAGGGCACGCTGCGCCTGGTAGCGACCGGACTTGTCCAGCCGCTCCCGCAGGGCGGGCCAGGCCTTCAGGGCCAGTTCGCTGTCACGCCGGGTGAGGCGGGTGAAAGCATCCAGTGTGATCCGGTTCAGTGAGGGGCTGCTTGCCAGGGCCGGTTGTGGTTGCGTTATTCGCTCCGGGTGCCGTTGCAGATCGCGCCAGGCGGCCAGCCACTGTTTTTGTTCATCACTCAGAAAACGCTTCAGGTAGTTGGCCAGTCCTCCCTGAGAGGCCTGCATCGCCAACGATACCCTCTGCCACGCCAGTTCCGGGGTCAGTTCGCCGGCCTCGATCCAGGTCTCCAGGATGGTGTCACACGCCTCTGGCCGGGAGCGGCCGTGCAGCCAGACCGCTTCGGCCCGGTCCAGGGCCTGGCGCGTCTTGCCGGTCTCCAGAAGGGCGGTCAGGTAGTGGCACTGCAAGGTGCTGCCCATCTTCGGTTTGTAGAACACCAGGTAGGTCCACCAGCGCTCCCGTCGGGCAAGTTCCAGCAGCCACTTCTGGCGCAGCCGCCAGGCCAGCGGTGAGTCGGCGTAGCTGCTGAGAAAACGCTCCACACGGCTGCTGTCCAGGGAGTCGATCTGTTGCAGGAGCTTTCGGTATTCCAGGTAGGGGTAGAGCGGATAGCTTTTCAGTTGCCCACTGAGTTTTTCGTAACGGATAGTGTCGCCGGCGACAAGAGCCCGCTCCGCCTTAAGGAAGTCACTGCGTTGTTGTTCCAGCGACGCTGCGCCCAGTGCGCTGCTGGATATCAGCAGCAGGCAGGCCAGTGGAAACAGCCTACAGATGTGTCCCGACCACTGCACTTGCCTTCAACTCCCTATTTTGCGCAACGCGAGCGGCATAATGGATAAGCTTAGGGCAGCCGGTGTTGCCGGTGCAAGGGGGAAAACCCTCTGATTTGCACGGGCGCAGCAGATTGCCCGGGTCCCCGATATACGGGATGATAGCCCTATGCATAGAGCCGACGTTGAGACTTTCGCCCCCCCCGACAGCCGCCAGCTGCAACAACTGGTGGTCGGAATAGCGGAGAGCGAGGTACTGAGCCGCTACCACCATGCGAGGGTGACCCGCAAGGCGGACGGGAGCCTGGTGACGGATGCCGATCTGGCGGTGCAGGCCGGTCTCGTCGAGGCGCTGGCGGCACGCTGGCCGGAGATACCGCTGATGGGGGAGGAGATGACCCGGGAGCAGCAGCAGTCTCTGGTGGAGCGGGATAGCTACTGGTGTGTCGATCCGCTGGATGGCACCACCAACTACTCCTCAGGGCTCCCCTATTTTGCCACCTCGCTGGCCCTGGTGGTCTCCGGCCAGGCGGTGTTGGGGGTGGTCTACGACCCGGTACGGGGCGAGTGCTTCCGGGCCGAACGGGGGCGCGGGGCATGGCTGAATGACGAGCCCCTGATCCTGCCGCCGGCGCCGCAGTGTTTACAGGAGTGTATCGCCCTGGTGGATATGAAACGGCTTACCCCGGAGCTGGCCCGCCGTCTCGCCGAGCATCCGCCCTACCGCTCCCAGCGCTGTTTTGGTGCCATCGCCCTGGAGTGGTGCTGGCTGGCCGCGGGCCGGGCCCACCTCAACCTGCACGGCGGACAGAAGCTGTGGGACTATGCTGCCGGGCGGCTGATATTTACCGAGGCGGGTGGCGTAGTGGCAGATGAACCGGCGCAGCCGGGGGGGCGCCTCGGACTGGCGGTGAAACCGGCCATCGGTGCCGTCGACCAGGCGCTGTTCCGGGCGTGGCAGGGGTGGCTGGAAGAGGCGGGGTTCAGGGCCTGTTAACGCCAAGCGTGTGCCCTTCGATGGCGGCCATTTTTTCACATCACCGCGTGCAATCTTGCAATACAGCGGGACAACAACATGCAGGGTACAGCCGATATCTGGCAGGCGGCCCTTGGAGGTAAACAGCATGAGCAGACAGGATGAACAGGCGCAGATGGCGCTGAGCAGTGGAATCGCGGCGTTCGAGTCGAAGCACTTCGCCAGCGCCACCAAGCTGCTCTCGGAGCTGGCCGAGAACGGCAACCCGGAGGCCCAGTACCGGATGGCGATCATGGCTCAGAACGGCCTCGGCATGACGGTCAACGAGCTGATGGCCTACAAGTACATGAAGGCGGCGGCGGAGAGTGGCCTGGCCCTGGCCCAGCATGGACTGGGCTTCATGTACATGCAGGGCGAGTGCGTGGAGAAGAACGGTGCCCGGGCCGTGGAGTGGTTCAGGAAGGCTGCAGAACAGGGGCTGGTCGGCTCCCAGACCACCCTGGCCATGATGTACGAACAGGGTGACGGCGTGGAACGGGATCCGGAGGAGGCGAAACGCTGGTACCGGGCGGCCGGGTTCGACGAGATGTGATTCCGTGCACCGCTCCTGCGGGCGCCATGCCCGCGGGAGCGGTGTCACCTACTGGGTGTTGCGGCGCTGGCGTACCGCCTCCGCCAGGGTGTGCAGCAGTGGCTCGGTATCGTCCCAGCTGATGCAGGCGTCGGTGATGCTCTGGCCGTAGACCAGCTCCTCGTCGGCACGCCAGTCCTGGCGACCGGCAGCCAGGAAGCTCTCGATCATGACCCCGTTGATGCGCCGGTCGCCGCGGGCAATCTGCCCCGCCACGTCGCGCCCCACGTCGATCTGTTTCTGGTGTCGTTTGCGCGAGTTGGCGTGACTGAAGTCGATCATCATGCGCGGCTTGAAACCGGCCTTCTCCATCTCCTCGGCAGCGATATTGATGCTCTCGGTGTCGTAGTTGGGACGGGTGCCACCGCGCAGGATCACGTGGCAGTCCTCGTTGCCGCGGGTGGTGAAGATGGCCGAGTGGCGCTCCTTGGTTACTGACAGGAAGCAGTGTGGCTGGGACGCGGCGCGGATCGCGTCCAGGGCGATGCGCAGGGTGCCGTTGGTGCCGTTCTTGAAACCAACCGGGCAGGAGAGGCCGGAGGCCAGCTCACGGTGGCCCTGGCTCTCGGTGGTGCGGGCGCCGATTGCACCCCAGCTCACCAGGTCGGCGATGTACTGCGGGCTGATCAGGTCCAGGAACTCGGTGCCGGCGGGCAGCCCCATGCTGTTGACGTCGAGCAGCAGCTGGCGCGCCAGGCGCAGCCCCTTGTTGATATGGAAGGTGCCGTCCAGGTCCGGGTCGTTGATCAGCCCCTTCCAGCCCACCGTGGTGCGCGGCTTCTCGAAGTAGACCCGCATCACGATCAGCAGGTCATCGGCCAGCTCCTGGCGCAGCTGGTTGAGGCGGGTTGCGTAGTCCCGGGCGGCAACCGGGTCGTGCACCGAGCAGGGGCCGACGACGACCAGTACCCGGTCATCCTCGTCGTGCAGGATGCGGTGAATCGCCTGCCGGGTGTTGAATACCGTGTCGGATACCGCATCGGTTACGGGAAACTCGGCCAGCAGCTCGGCCGGGGCTACCAGCTCCTTGATGGCTTCGATGCGGAGGTCGTCGGTTTCGTGGCGCATGCTCTCTCTCTTTCAGGCAGTGAAAGTAAGCGGGTGATTGTATAGCGAAAATGTTACCCGCAACAGGTGCTCTGTGCGGCCGTCAGTGCTATATGTAGGGTCTCCATCTCAAATCCTGTCCGAAGGAGTGGCGTTATGGCTCAGATCACCCTGGTCATTGGCAATCAGAACTACTCATCCTGGTCCCTGCGACCCTGGCTGTTCCTGGCCCATCACGATATTCCATTTGACTGTCGCAAAGTGCAACTGTTCACCGACAGCATGCAGCGGGAGCTGGCGCCCTACTTTTCCGACAACAAGGTGCCGGTGCTGCTGGACGGTGATCTTCAGGTCTGGGATTCGCTGGCGATCCTGGAGTACCTGGCGGAGAAGTACCCGGAGAAGGGGGGCTGGCCGGCGGACCCGGCGGTACGGGCGGTGGCGCGTTCGGTGAGTGCCGAGATGCACTCCGGGCTGTTCGCGCTGCGCGGTGAACTGCCGATGAACTGCCGTCGGCGCTTCCCGGGGTTCACCCCGGGGCCGGATGCACAGCGTGATATCGAGCGGGTACAGGCGGTGTGGGCCTACTGTCGGGACAGCCATGGCGGCGATGGTCCCTGGCTGTTCGGTGACTTCAGCGTGGCCGACTGCATGTACGCCCCGGTGGTGATGAGGTTGCTGAGCTACGAGATCGAGCTCGACCCGGTGAGCGACGCCTACTGTCGCACCCTGTTCGACAACGGTGCGATGCAGCGCTGGATACGGGCGGCGGAGGATGAGGTGGAAGTGATCCTGGAGGACGAGGCGGACTGGCCAAGCGAGCCGTTCTGACAGCACCGGCCTCTATTCATCAGTTTTCGCCGGTATTTAACCGTCGTGCCCCCTGCTACATTGCCGGGTAACAGGGTATGGCGCAGGAGCGGGACAGTTTGCAGATCGAGATCCACAGCCGAATAGACGAGATTGATCGTAGCGCATGGAACCGGTTGGTACGGGACAACAATCCGCTGTTGCGGCACGAATTTCTGCACGCCATGGAGCAACACGGCTGTGTCGGCGAGCGTTTCGGCTGGCTACCGCGGCATATCGCCATCTACCAGGACGGGGTGTTGCGGGCGGCCATGCCGCTGTACGAGAAGTACAACTCCTACGGCGAGTTCGTGTTCGACAACGCCTGGGCGGATGCCTATCACCGGGCCGGCCTGGCCTACTTTCCCAAGCTGGTCTCGGCCGTTCCCTATACCCCCTGTTCCGGGCAGCGCCTGCTGGCCGAGGAGGGCGAGGCCGCAACCTGGTACCCGGTGCTGCTGGAGACGGTACTGCAGCTGGCGGAGCGCATGGGGGCGAGCAGCTTCCACTGCCTGTTTCCCAGCGCAGACGGTTTCCAGTTCCTCTCCGGGGAGGGACTGCTGACCCGCCACGATGTACAGTTTCACTGGCACAACCGGGGCTACCGGGACTTCGACCGGTTTCTCGACACCCTGGTGGCGAAGAAGCGCAAGAATATCCGCCAGGAGCGCAAGAAGGTGGCGGATGCCGGGGTCACCCTGCGCCGTCTCGACGGGCACAGTGCCAGCGAGCAGGACTGGCGTCAGTTCACCCACTTCTACAACCGGACCTTCAGTGAGAAGTGGGGCATGGCGACCTTCAACCTGGCCTTTTTCCACCAGGTGGCGCAGCAGCTGCCGGACCGGGTGCTGCTGGTTCTGGCTGACCTGGAGGGGCGCTGCATCGCCGGGTCCCTGATGTACCAGAGTGACAGCACCCTGTTCGGCCGGCACTGGGGCTCGGAGCAGTGGGTCGACGGGTTGCACTTCGAGGCCTGCTACTACCAGGGGATCGAGCACTGTATCGAGCGGGGCCTGGCCTGCTTCGAGCCGGGTGCCCAGGGTGAACACAAGCTGCCCCGGGGCTTCGTGCCGACCGTTACCCGCTCCAGTCACTGGGTGCGGGATGACGGGTTCCGGGGTGCGATCGCCCGCTACACGGAGCATGAGCAGGCGGCGATTGCCGACTACCTGGAACAGCTGCGTGACTCCAATCCCTATCGGGATCCGTTGCGGGAGGAGGAGACGATGGAAATCAGCCGATGAGCGATATCCCGAGCAAACCCTACTCCGAGTCCTGCGATCAGAACCGGGAGCCGATCCTGCATGTGATCGGCCCGCTGCTGCAGGATGCACGCTCGCTGCTGGAGATCGGCAGTGGCACCGGCCAGCACGCGGTCTATTTCGCCGCTGCCCTGCCGCACCTGGTGTGGCACACCAGCGACTGCGCGGAGTATCACCCCGGTATCCGCCTGTGGCTGGAGGCGGAGGCCCTGGCCAATACCCGGCCGCCCCTGCAGCTGGATGTGGCCCGCTCGGAGTGGCCGGAACTGGAGGTGGATGCGGTATTTTCGGCCAACACCGCCCATATCATGCACTGGCACGAGGTGGAGGCGATGTTCGCCGGTGTCGGGCGGCTGCTGCAGCCGGGAGGGCGTTTCCTGCTCTACGGCCCGTTCAACTACCACGGTCGATTCACCAGCGACAGCAATGTCCGCTTCGATCAGTGGCTGAAGGCGCGGGATCCGGGCATGGGGGTGCGTGATATCGAGGAGCTGTCACAGCTGGCGGAGGAGGCCGGCCTGCGCCTGCAGGAAGATTTCGAGATGCCGGCCAACAACCGGATCCTGTACTGGCAGAGGGGCTAGTCGCCGTCCGGCCGATCGATGCTGTTCCTGACCAGTTCCCGGGTCTGTTTTACCCACGCCTCGCGCTCGATGCGGCCGGGGAAGTGCAGGTGGTTGTTGAGCCAGAGAATATTCTCCCGGTTGAGGGCTGCGATCTGGTAGTAGTGGTAGATGCCCAGTGCATTCAGGGTCTTCTCGATCTTGGGGCCGATACCCCGGATCCGCTTCAGGTCGTCAGCCTGTCCCTTCGGTTCGGACAAACCTTGTGGACGCCAGGCGTCCGGGATTTCCGGTCTCGGTTTTTCGGCGGGGGCGTCGGGGGCGGCAGGGGGGGTGGACTCCAGCGCCCTGAGACGCGCCTTGCACTCGCCCAGCTCCGATTTCAGCAGGGCCACCATGATGTGGTCGTCGCCCCGTCGACCGGACTGTCCCTCGGGGCTGTTGTCCTCCTGCAAGGCGTGAGTGAAACCGCGCAGCAGCCAGCCGAAGACGCCGCCCAGTCCGAAGGCGAGCAGTATCCAGACCAGTATCTGAAAAAAGAGATATTCCATTACACCACCCTTGTTGCGGACTGTCAGTTGGCCTTGATCGTGCTCGACCAGGGGGCATCGGCATTGGTCGGGGCGACCGCCGGCTCCTCGGCGGCGAGGAAGCTGAATTGCTCGCTCACCCGGTTCACTCCTTCCAGCTTGCGGGTCAGCTCCAGGGCCTGATTGGCGGCCCGCTCCGATGGCGCATCACCGCTCAAAACCAGGTCGCGGCCATCAACCTGGAGCACTACCCATTCAAGCTGTTTTTCATTGAGCGCTGCTGTTGCGCGACTGGTCAGGTCCTGCTCCACCTTCTGCGTGCCGTTGTAGAGGGCCAGGGCGAAGATCAGGATAAACCCGGCTGCGGCCAGCAGCAGAATGCCTCGTCTGTTCATTGTGTCTGCGAAATTCCCCTGGCGAACGCCGTCTGGAGCCGGTCTCTACCGATTGTCTATCCCTACCGCGATTGTATCCTCTGGGCAACAGGATGTGCCAGCCTGAATCTGCCGCACGGAGGTGTGGTTGGTTCAACCGGTCAGGGAGAGGAACAGCTCCGGCAGCTTGGCCGGCAGCTTTTCAACCCGGTCGATGACGCTGTACTGGTTGCCGAAGATGTCCCGCACGTAGTCATCGGCGTGGGGATCCAGGTTGATGCAGTAGGTGTAGATGTTGTCCCGGTCCAGCTCCAGTACCGCCTTGCGCGCGTCCTCGATCAGCAATCGCTCGTCATCCACGTCGATATCCGAGGGCTCGCCATCGGTAAGGATCAGCAGCAGCTTCTTCTCTGCCTTGCGTGCTCCCAGGTAGTGACCGGCATGGCGCATGGCCGCACCCATGCGGGTGGAGTAGCCCGCCTCCATGGCGGCCAGCCTGCCTTTTACCTGGTCGTCCCACTGCTCGCTGTAGCCTTTGATATGCTGGTAACGGACCTCGTGCCGGGTATTCGAGGAGAAGCCGGCAATGGCGAAATCGTCGCCCAGGCGGTCGATCGCCCAGCCCAGCAGGGCCACCGCCTCCTGGCTCAGTTGCAGGATGCTCTGTTCGCAGCCGGCCGGTACCTCGTGCAGCGAGGCGGAAAGATCCAGCAGCAGCATCACCGCGATGTCCCGGCCGTCGTGGCGGTGACTCATGTTGACCCTCGGGTCCGGGTTGGCACCGCTCTTGAACTCCACCAGCGAACGGATCGCCACGTCCAGGTCCAGTTCGCTGCCCTCCTCCTGGTAGCGTACCCGCACGTACTGCTGCGGCTTCAGCATATCGAGCACCCGTTTCAGCTGCTTGGCCAGGGCGCTGTGCTTGGTCAGCAGGCGCTCGATCAGCTGGCTGTCGCCGGGGGGATGCAGGGACTCGTAAAGGCTCACCCAGTCCGGCCGGTAGGTCTTGTTCCGGTAGTCCCACTCCGGGTAGTGGCGTGGCGGCAGGGCGTTCAGCTCGTCCTGTTCGATCGCCTTGCGCTGTACCTCGAACTGCTCCTCCTCGTCACCCTCCTCGATGAATTTCCACAGGTGGCGGTTGTCGTCCCGGTAGTCGATCTCGGTATTTTTAAAGTAGACATTGGCCGCCTGATCGCCCTGGGTACGGGTGCGAGCGATGAAGGATATCGCCATCTGCACGATCGACTGGGTGTCGCTCCCGCCGCTCTCCATCAGGGTGTGAAAGGCTGCCACCGTCTCCAGGATCGCCGGGTTGCGGTAGGGGTGGTCAGGGTTGAGTATGGCGTGGGAGAGCATGGCCAGGCGGTGACGGATGCAGGAGTGGGTTTCGCCATTGCACTCATCCTCCACTGGCGCCGGGTGCAGCGACAGCCAGAGCCGGCGCAGGCCGGGATACTGCTGTATCGCCAGGTACTCGACCCGCGAGTCCTCAAGGGTCTCTATCGCGATGCGCTGAAACGGGCTGAAGTTGTCGGCGAAGATGCTGCCGCTCCAGCGCCGGTGGGCTGCCATGTGGGCCAGAACCGCGCGGTAACGGTTGATGCCGGGCACGCCGTTGTCACTGTCGTCGAACACGTCTGGCAGGCGGATGCCCAGCGAGTCGTAGTAGGGAATCGGCTTGCGCAACTCGTCAAAGGCGGTGGAGTAGGGGACCAGGTGATCCCGGTCGCGCCACAGGGCGCGCAGGTAGAGTTCCAGCTGGCGCTCGTGGTCGGCCAGCAGGGTGCCGTGGCGCTCTCGCTGCAGAATCGCCCGGCTGTCGGCCGACTGCAGGCTGAAGTAGTCCTTCTGTCGTTCCGGGTGGTTGGCGTAGTTGTTGATGCCATACTCGGTCCAGTGGCGTATCCCCTGCAGCGACAGCTGGTTCAGCAGGTAGGGCATCTGCTCCAGGTAGCTGATTGCGCCGGGGCTGGGGATGGTCGCCTGTCCGCCGTGGATGGAGCTGCTGGTGCGGGCCATCATATCCAGCACAAGTTCGATGTAGTGTTCCAGTTGCTCCTCGCTGCCAAGGCGTCTTGCCGCCTCCGGCAGGGTCTGCAGAAAGGGCAGGATGGCGGCGCCGTTCGGAGTGCGCGAGATTTTCCATACGGTCTGTGAGGCCCGTTCCAGTACTGCTTCGCCGAGACGCGCCGCCACCTGGGGCATCTCCTCAAGGTAGACCAGTACCGGTTCGAAGCCGCGCCCGATCATGCAGACCAGGGAGGCCCCCTCCAGGTAGGCGCGGATGCCCGCCTCGCTGAGGCTGCTGGCGGCTTCCTCCATGCAGTCGGCAAACAGCGGATCCAGCTGCTGGAAGTTGCAGGTGAGCTGTTCACGGTACTGCTGCAGGCGGATGTCGTCGAGGTTCACGAGCAGCTGTCCCGTTGGAGGCCTGTCATGGGTGCGGGGTTCACGGTTCGGGTCTCCGTCACCGCTCAGGTGAACAGGGTCTCGATGGCGTGGTCGAGGGTGTCACGGATGTCCGCGTCGTCGGTGATCGGGCGGACCAGGGCCATGCGGCAGGCGGCGCGTGGTTCGACACCCTGGTTGATCAGCTGTGCCGCGTAGACCAGCAGCCGGGTGGAGATGCCCTCGTCCAGGCCGTGTCCCTTGAGATTGCGGGCGGTCTGTCCGACCCGGATCAGGCTGTCAGCGATATCGGTGGCAATGCCGGTCTCCTGGCACAGGATCTCCCGCTCCACCTCTTCCGGGGCGTAGTCGAAGTCGAGCGCGGCAAAACGCTGCTTGGTGGACTGCTTGAGGTCCTTCATCAGGCTCTGGTAGCCCGGATTGTAGGAGATCACCAGCTGGAAGTCGGGATGGGCGCTTACCACCTCTCCCTTCTTGTCCAGTGGCAGGGTGCGCCGGTGATCGGTCAGGGGGTGGATTACCACGGTGGTGTCCTGGCGTGCCTCAACCACCTCGTCCAGGTAGCAGATGGCACCGATCCGGGCGGCCACGGTGAGCGGTCCGTCCAGCCAGCGGGTGCCGTCCGCATCCAGCAGGTAGCGTCCTACCAGGTCCGAGGCGGTCATGTCCTCGTTGCAGGCGACGGTGATCAGGGGGCGCTTCAGCTGCCATGCCATGTACTCCACGAAGCGCGATTTGCCACAGCCGGTGGGTCCCTTGATCATCACCGGCATGCGTGCCTGGTAGGCGGCCTGGTAGAGGGCGACCTCGTCGCCCTGCGGCTGGTAAAAGGGCTCCTGCTGAATCTGGTACTGTTCCACGTCTACGCTCATGGTGGTCTCGCTACGACTGAAATGGGTTGGAGCGTAGCAGACTAGTAGGTATCGTCGCCGAGTGAAAATAGTTTTTATTGATTAGCCCAATAAATGTAGGCTTATAACCAGCATGGATTTGATTATTTTTGATGATAATCCGACGGCGTTCGATGTCATCAGGAAGCGCCACGTGAGCGGGCAAGGGAGGGGATTATGCGTTACCTGCTGATGCTGCTGCCGGGATTGCTGTTGGCGTTGCAACCGGCAACGGCGGAGATCTACCGCTGGGTTGATGAAAACGGGAAGGTGCATTTCGGCGATGCTCCCCCGCGTAGCGGCATGGTGCAGCGGGTGGAGCCCCGGGCCAACAGCTACCGGCTGGTGACGCCGTCGCCAGCATCGCCCGCCAGGGAGACGCTGGCCAGAGTGCCCCGGGTGGTTATGTACAGCACCCGCTGGTGCGGTTACTGCAAGCAGGCCCGGGCCTATTTCAATCAGAACGGCATCCGCTTCAGTGAACACGACATCGAACGGTCATCCTCCGCGCGCAGCGCCTACGACAGGCTCGGGGGTAACGGGGTACCGCTGATCCTGGTGGGCGACCAGCGCATGAGCGGTTTCTCGGCAGAACGGTTCAGCAGGCTTTACGGAAGGCAGGTGTCTCAATCCACCAGCCGGTAGCGGGTACGGCAGTAGGGGCAGCTTGCCTCGTCGCCGACGTTTTTCAGCGGTATATAGACCCGGGGATGCATCCCGGCCTGGTTGGCATCCCGGGGACAGGAGAGCGGTAACTCCCGTTTGCTGATTTTCACGATCTGCCCCGACAGGGGATCCATCTGTGTCTCTGGCTGTGCCATTTCTTCTCCCTATTGTGCGTCGACGGCGCTATGCCGGATTCTACAATAAAATCGTCCCTCGCATGAATGCTGCCGGATGCCATTCCCGGTCTATTCAGTGTTGCTTGGTCTTGGTGTCCAGCAGCCCCATGGCCACCGCCGAGGCGACGAAGGTGAGGTGCAGTATCACGTACCAGAGCAGCTTATCGTTATCGATATTGACTGCATTCATGAAGATCTTCAGCAGGTGGATCGAGGAGATTGCCACGATCGAGGCGGCCACCTTGTTCTTCAGACTGCTGGTATCCAGCTTGCCGAGCCAGGAGAGCTTTTCGGTATCCTCGGAGACGTCCAACTGGGAGACGAAGTTCTCGTAGCCGGAGAACATCACCATCACGATCAGGCCGCCCACCAGGGCCATGTCGATCAGTGACAGCACCACCAGCACGAGATCGGTTTCGCTAGTGGAGAGGATATGGGGCAGCAGGTGGAACACCTCCTGGAAGAACTTCACGCCGAGGGCGAACAGGGCCAGGCTCAGGCCGATATAGATCGGGGCCAGTATCCAGCGCATGGCGTACATCGCCCGTTCGAGGCTCTTTTCAATCATGACTATCCTTCTGAATGGTATGGGTTGGTTCCGGTAATTCAGGCAGCGACCCCGGAGATGGGGGCGCGGGTACCGATTTTAAAGGCCATACATTACCACCAGCTTGGCGGGCAGTCCCAGTCACATGATAAGGGTCGGTGGGATGCCGACTCGCAGGAAGTCGTTAAAGCGAAAGGTGCCAGCGACCCGGATCAGCAGGTTGTTCTGGTAACCCATCGACATCGCGCAGTTGATGTTGGCTGCGAACAGGACTTCCAGCACAAACGGTTCGGCGGGCAGTCCGGGATGGCTGGCGATGCTGATCGAGATCGGGTGCAGATCACCGCTGTCGGATTTTTCGAACGACGGTGGTCGGTACAACGGCTGTTGCGCGTGTTTCGGGAGCGCCAGCGGTGGTGGCGCAAACAGCGACCAACACGCTGGACAGGGGAGTGATCCGGAGCTGGGTCACCGGGCAGAGTAGCGAAGGCTTGCCTGAGGGCGCGCCGGGGTACGTGCCCGAATTGCCACTGGCGACGGGTTTAGGAAGCGCCTGCCCGGTTCAGATTGGCGCCGGGCGCCGGACCAACCTCAGTTAAAACTGCGAATCGCGTCGGTCTCGGTCGATATCGGGACCGGAACCAGGTGCAGGCGGGAGGCCGGCTTTGCCGCTTCTGATGGCTGCAGGTACGGGCACTCGTCTGCGGGTCGCCAGTCGCAGGCGACGCCGGTTACCAGCTCGTGGGGGCAGTTGTGGCAGGTCTCGGCATCAAGTTTCTTAAGCATGACATCAAATCCTCGGTTGCGTACTATTAAAAGTAACGCAATATCATGCTATTGCAATATCTTTGTAATAAAAGATTTAGATATATGCCCTAACTGAGAACCGGGTCTCGGGATTTTATTGCCGTGGGCCAGAAGGCCGCCTGTCTAGCGGCAGTCGCCAACCCGTCTGCCGGACCACTGGTGATCCATGGTGATCTGCTGGCCGTTCATCTGCATGAACATCTGCAGGCTTCCCCGCATGCGGTCACCGCTGGAGTCGAAACTACCGTTGCCGGTCATGTTGCCGCCGTGACCGGCACAGGTCATGCGCCAGGCGAGGTGGGTCGGTGTCGACTCGACTTCGCTGAATTCACAGTTGTTTGAGTTGCGCATGATGTTGTCCGGATCGACCTGCTGCGCGCTGAAACACTGCTGCATGGTCTTTACCGTGGGTTCCGGCAGCAGCGGCATCTTCGAGGTGATGGTGACCTCCCACAGGCCCGGGGTGATGGTCATGGGCTCTGCCTGGACTGCCTGGGTGGTTGCCAGCAGGGAGCTGGCGATCAGGATGATGCGAAACGACATGGGGGTACTCCGGTGGCGCTGATGGGGCTTGAATACCGATTCTGACAGAGAACGGTGCCAGCGTCGATCAGCTATTGAAAGTGTCCCGGGATGGCTGGGAACCGGCTCCGCTTAGGGTTATCATCGGCGCTTGCAGTCACCCCTATTGATGGCGTCAGGTCCCGTTATGAATCGTTACTGGAGTTCAGTGGTCCACAGGCTTACCCCCTACGTGCCCGGTGAACAGCCCAAGCAGACCGATCTGGTCAAGCTGAATACCAATGAGAACCCCTATGCCCCGTCGCCCCGGGCCCTGGCGGCGATGGCGCAGGAGGCGAAAGAGAGCCTGCGTCTCTATCCGGACCCCAATGCCGATCGCCTGAAGCAGGCCCTGGCGACCTGTTACCGGGTGCGACCCGACCAGGTGTTTGTCGGCAACGGCTCGGACGAGGTGCTGGCACACACCTTTCTCGGCTTGTTGCGGCACGAACAGCCGTTGCTGTTTCCGGACATCTCCTACAGCTTCTACCCGGTCTACTGCGGGCTCTACGAGATCGACTACCGGCAGGTGGCGCTGAGCGAGCGGTTCGAGATCGATCCTCGGGATTACACCCGACCCAACGGCGGCATCATCTTCCCCAACCCCAATGCCCCCACCGGTCGGGTGCTGCCATTGGCCGCGATCCGGACGATACTGGATGCCAATCCGGACTCGGTGGTAGTGGTGGACGAGGCCTATATCGATTTTGGCGGCGAGTCTGCGATTCCTCTGGTGGCCGACTACCCCAACCTGCTGGTGATCCAGACCCTCTCCAAGTCGCGATCCCTGGCCGGTCTTCGGGTCGGTTACGCGATCGGCGACAGCGGACTGATCGAGGCGCTGGAGCGGGTCAAGAACAGTTTCAACTCCTACCCGCTGGACCGCTTCGCGATCGCCGGTGCGGTAGCGGCGATCGAGGATCGCGACCACTTCGAGCAGACTTGCCAGCGCATTATCCGGACCCGGGAGCAGTTGGCCCGGCGACTATCGGAACTCGGTTTCGAGGTGCTGCCCTCGGCCGCCAACTTCCTCTTCGTGCATCACCCCGGGCGTGATGCGGCGGAGATCTCCGGACTGCTCAGGGAGCAGTCGATCATCGTGCGCCATTTCAGGCAGCCACGCATCGAGCAGTTCCTGCGCATCACCATCGGTACCGATGAGCAGAGTGAACGGCTCTGCCAGGCGCTGGAGCAGATACTGAAGTAGCCCTTCCCCTGACGGAGATACCCGGCACCCAATCGGTGCGGGCACTACCCATCGCGGTGCATCCTGTAGCGCCCCGGGGCCGGTTCTCGGGCCCTGTGGCGTGGCACGCTCCTTGCTGTCTGCCCTCCATGCAACAGGAGAGCAGTTCCATGAAACCCAGTCCGAATCAGCGTGATTGCACGCAACCGCCCGCCGGGGAGGTGACCGATGGCCGATGAGACCCGGACCACCTGTCCCTACTGCGGTGTCGGTTGCGGCATCCTGGCCCGGCTTGAAGATAGCGGCAGGGTCAGCGTGCGGGGGGACCCTGAACATCCCTCCAACCAGGGACGCCTCTGCTCAAAGGGCAGCGCCCTGGGGGAAACGGTGGGGCACGAGGGCCGGCTCGTATCGCCGATACTCGATGGTCAACCGGCTCAATGGGATGTGGCCCTGGATCGGGTGGCCGAAGCCCTGCAGCGGTCAGTGCGGGAGCATGGTCCCGACTCGGTTGCCTTCTACGTCTCCGGACAGCTCCTGACCGAGGACTACTACGTAGCCAACAAGCTGATGAAGGGTTTCATCGGCTCGGCCAATATCGACACCAATTCCCGTCTCTGCATGTCATCCGCGGTGGCGGCGCACAAGCGTGCTTTCGGGGCTGATGCGGTGCCCTGCAGCTACCAGGACCTGGAGCGGGCCCAGTTGATCGTGCTGGCTGGTAGCAACGCGGCCTGGTGTCATCCGGTGCTCTACCAGCGGATCATGCAGAGCCGGCGCGACAATCCGGATCTGCAGCTGGTGGTGATCGATCCCCGGGCCACGGCCACTGCCGGCTCGGCTGACCTTCACCTGGCGCTGCGCCCCGGCAGCGACACGCTGCTTTTCAACGGTCTGCTGGTCTATCTGGAGCAGGCCGGCGAACGGCATTCGCTGTTTGTCGAGCGGTCGACCCGGGATGCCGAGGAGGCCCTGGCCCTGGCGCGGCAGGATGCGCCGGACCTGGAACGGGTAGCCGAGGGCTGTGGACTGCCGCTGGAACAGGTACAGCGCTTCTATCGCCTGTTTGCCCGTACCGAGCGGGTGGTGACCCTCTATTCCCAGGGAATCAACCAGTCCAGCAGCGGAGTCGACAAGGTGAATGCGATCATCAACTGTCACCTGCTGAGCGGGCGTATCGGCCGCCCCGGCATGGGACCGTTTTCCCTCACCGGCCAGCCCAACGCCATGGGCGGGCGGGAGGTGGGTGGCCTGGCCAACCAGCTGGCGGCTCACATGGAGATCGGCAACCCGGAGCAGCGGGACAGCCTGCGCCGCTTCTGGCAGGCGCCGCGGATGCCGCGCTACGAGGGGCTGAAGGCGGTGAACCTGTTCGATGCAGTGGAGGCGGGCAAGGTGCGGGTGCTGTGGGTGATGGCCACCAACCCGGCGGTGAGCCTGCCGGATTCCGAGCGGGTGCGGCGTGCGCTGGCTCACTGCGAGACCCTGATCGTCTCCGACTGCATGGCCGACACCGATACCACCGCATTGGCGGATATCCTGCTGCCCGCCACCACCTGGGGCGAGCGGGACGGTACCGTGACCAGCTCGGAGCGGCGTATCTCGCGCCAGCGTCCCTTTCTGCAGCCGCCCGGTCTGGCCCGGCCCGACTGGTGGATACTCAGCCAGGTGGCCGCGCGGATGGGTTTCGGTGATGCATTCGCTTACCGCCGGCCGGCGGATATCTTTCGCGAGCACGCTGCCCTCTCCGGCCTCAGTAACCGGGGTGTCCGGGCGTTTGATATCAGCCTCTACGACGGGCTCAGCGATGCCGCCTACGACGCCCTGTCACCGCGCCAGTGGCCATTGACCGGGGCGCAGCCGGAAGGGTGCGAGCGGCTGTTCTCCGAGGGCCGCTTCTTCACGCCGGACGGGCGCGCCCGGCTGGTTCCGGTCACCAGCCAGTCGCCTCGTTACCTGCCGGACCCTGATCATCCGCTGACCCTGAACAGCGGCCGGGTACGGGACCACTGGCACACCCTGACCCGGACCGGGCAGTCAGCGCGCCTGGCGCGGCATACGGTAGAGCCCTATGTGGAGATCCATCCCCGGGATGCGGACCGGTACCGGGTACGGGACGGTGCGCTTGTCGAGGTGACAAGTCCCCGGGGTAGGGTCACCGTGCGTGCCCGTCTCTCCCAATCCCAGCGGCCGGGCAGCCTGTTCGTGCCGATGCACTGGAGCGACCGGTTTGCCGCCCGGGCACGGGTCAATGCGCTGCTGCCGGCGGTGACCGATCCGCTGTCCGGGCAGCCCGAGTTCAAGCAGGGGCGGGCCGCGTTGCGTGAACGGCGTTATGCCTGGTACGGTTTTCTCTTCTCGCGTCGTCAGCTGCGGCCGGAAGGCGCGGAGTACTGGGCTCGCTCCCGGGGTGAAGGCCTGTGGCGTTATGAGCTGGCCGGTGACCTGGAGCCGGAGGACTGGGCCGCCACCGCCCGGGACTATCTCTGTGCCGAGGCGAGCGCAGTGGGCTGGATGGAGTATATCGACCGGGCAGCCAACCGCTACCGGGCGGCCCGTTTCGTGCGCGGGGAGCTGGAGAGCTGCCTGTTTATCGGTCCCGACCTGGAGCTGCCGCCACGGGAGTGGATCGAGCTGCTGTTCGCCCGCGAGCGGCTCGATCCGGAAGAGCGGGTCAGCCTGCTCTCCGGCTACGCGCCCGGCCAGCGGGAGGATGGTGGTAGGATCGTCTGCGCCTGCCATGGCGTGGGTGAGAAACGCATCCTGAAGGGGATTCGGGAGGAGGGGCTGGACAGTATCGAGGGGATCGCCGGGCGGCTCGCCGCCGGCAGCGGTTGCGGCTCCTGTGTGCCGGAGATCCGGGCGCTGCTGGAAGCGGGATAGGGGACTCTGTCGATTGCTGGAAGCCAGGGGTGGGGTGGTCCCAATGGATTGTGTCTTGACCGCCAGGGATCGCCATGCACGTAAAGGCGAGGAATCGGTTTTTCTTGGTGTGCTTGGTGTCCTTTGTGGTTAATCGTTTTGTCGGGTTCTGTAAGCGTTCCCACGCGGAGCGTGGGAACGAGGGGGCGGCCAGCCGCCGGGCACAAACAAAAAACCCCGCACCGGGGTGCGGGGTTTGGTACTACACAGCTATTGGGTAGTTTACTTGTGCACGCCGAGACGATCTCTCCATCCGGGGAAGATCTGGTCTGCATCCTGCGGGAATGACTCGAAGGCGCGTGCAAACTCCTTGTGCTCCTTGGCGAACTCGATCGGGTCGGCGCCCTGTTTCCAGCACTCGTAAGCCTGGCGCAGCGAGATGGCGCCGGCGGCCGGGCTGTCGATGTGGCCGTAGGAGCCACCGCCGGAGGTGTTGATCACGTTGCCGTGGCCCAGGTTCTCGAAGAAGCCGGGCAGGCGCAGCGCGTTCATGCCGCCGGAGATGATCGGGGTGGTCGGC
>JAPHTA010000281.1 GCA_026196475.1 Sedimenticola sp. | reverse complement strand
TCCCACAAACTCCCTCTCCCTCAGGGAGAGGGTTGGGGTGAGGGGATAATAAGAGCTAACTTACTGATTTTTAATATCCCCTCATCCTATCCTTCTCCCCAAGGGACCTCGGTGCCGCTTGACGGTAGAAGGGACGCACTCACTGATTTTCTATGTCACATTGCCTTGCTGTGAACTGTATTTCTACGTTTAATCAGCAGGTTACAAACAGTCAAAGTGTTTCTTAATGGGACAGCAGCCGAAGGGAGCGATAACCCGAAGGCAAAGCACTGACCCGACGAACAGACAAAAGCGTAGCGTTGAACAGCCGAAGGGTGAGGAGTAAAGCGACGAATAAATCGCATATGAGGCGGTCGCCGTGGGTAAGAAGGCCAATATCTTCAAAGCCCGATGCTTGCATCTTGCATGGGAACGGCGGACGTAGATGAGGCAGGTATAAGTGTGAAGGTCGCGCGTCTTACCCTGGGAGATCTGCCACGCTGCCGATGTGCTAATCGCATCGTGAGGTGCGGTGATGGCGTGACAGAAGTCAGCGGAAGCCATATTAAGTTGCCTGACCGACAACTGAAGGGCAGAACCGACTATGAGTAGATAGTCGGGTAATACCTCAGACTGGAGCTTGCAGATGCCTCTTGGGAGGGCTCGCAACACAAGTGGACGGGGCGGAACCTCGAACACCGTTGCAGCGCAATTCACTCTGGCTGGTGGACAACCAACGGAACCAGGCTCGCCCGGGAAAGAGATGGGATGTGGAACCTCCGTGGTACGGAACCGTATGCCCGGTGGTGTGGGAGGACGGCGGGGGTGACCCCGCCTTCTACCCGATACGCCAGGCACAGCGCTGTTCACGCGCCTGGCCGGCGGGCAGGTGCAAGTCATATTCTGGTCAGCATGGAGGGCGGTCAGTCGCGCTCGGATCCGTCAGGCCCCTTCTTCATCTCCAGGTTGAGGTGCATGCCTGCCCGGGCCAGCAAATGGGCGCTGACCGGTGCGGTAATGAACAGGAACAACGTAACCAGCACTTCGTGCAGGCTGATACCGGCTTCCCGGTGGCTGAAGTAGACGGCCGAGGCGATCAGGATGCAGCCGACGCCCAGGGTAGTCGCCTTGGTCGGCCCGTGCAGCCGGGTAAAGAAATCCCGTAAGCGAACCAGCCCGAGTGAGCCGATGAAGGTGAATGTCGCGCCGATAACGATGAGTAGGGAGACAAGGTATTCCATGGAGTAGCGCCTTATTCAATGATGTCGCCGCGCAGCAGGTACTTGCATAGCGCGACGGTGCCGACGAACCCCATGAGGGCAATCAGCAGCGCGGCTTCAAAGTAGATATTGTTTCCCAGTCGAATGCCGAGCAGCACCAGCAGCGCAATGGTATTCACATACAGGGTATCCAGGGCCAGGATGCGATCGGGCGCGCTCGGGCCGCGCAGCAGTCGCCAGAAGGCCAGTGCCAAAGCCAGGCTGACCAGGGTGAAGGCGATGAAAAGCGCGCTGTCGATCATGGTTCAAAAATCTCTTTTAACGGTGCTTCATAACGCAATTTTATCCTCTGTATCAGTGCCTGCGGGTCGTCGGTATTGAGCGCATGCACCAGCAGGTGGCCACGGTCCTGGGAGAGGCTGGCCGAGACGGTGCCGGGGGTAAGACAGATGGTGTTGGAGAGCAGGCTGATCGCCAGGTCCGAGTGCAGCGCCAGGGGCAGTTTCACCAGCGCCGGGGTCAACGGCTTAGGACCGCGCAGGATCAATCCGGCAACGATGAAATTGGCAATCACGATATCGGTAAGCAGGATGCCAACAAAGCGCAGCAGCAGCCAGGGTCGGCGTATTGTCACCCGTTCCGGCCAGAAGCGCAGGGTGAACAGCGGAATGATCCAGCCCAGCAGCAGGCCCAGGGTCATGTGGGTAAGGGATAGGGTATTGGCCATTAGCACCCATGCCACCGCCAGAACCAGTGTCAGAGCAGGGTGCGGCAGAAGACGTGTCATCATGAGGCGAACCCCCGGGTCAGCTCAAGCACGGCGCGCAGGTAGTCGTCCGGCTGCAACAGCTGTTCGGCGGTGGCACGGGTAAAATCGTCCGCCGCACCTGCCCATATCACCAGGGCGCCACACAGCAGGATGAGTGCGGTTGCCGGCAGTAACTCGCGAACAGGCACGGTTGTTGGCACATCGTCGAGGCCGGGCTCAATAGCCACCGAACGGTAGAACAGCAGGCTGCCGCTGCGTGCCAGCGCGATGATTCCGAACAGGCCGGTTACCAGGATGGCCGCGATGACCCACTCACGCCATGGGTGGAGCAGGGCGGCCTGCAGGGTCAGCCACTTGCCGAGAAATCCGGACAGGGGTGGCAGGCCAGCGATCAGCAACGCAACCAGGAAATAGAGCGCGCCAAGCAGGTGCCGATCGCTCAGCGCGATCTCTGCCTCCAGCCGGTCGCCGAATTCACCGCGTCGGCGAGCGATGGCATCGGCAAGCAGAAAGAAGGCGCCAGCGGCAAATGTGGTGTGTGGCAGGTAGTAGAGTCCGGCGGCGATTCCGGCGGCGGAGCCGAGTCCAAAGGCGGTCAGAAGCATACCGACCGAGACCACCACCAGGTAAGCGACCTGTCGGCGCAGGGTATCGGCGGCGAGTACACCGAGCATGCCGATGACCATGGTGAGCAGCGCCAGTGGCAGCATCCATGTCTGAATCAGGCCGGACAGAGGGCCGGTGTTGTCACCGAAAACCAGTGTCTCCAGGCGCAGAATGCCGTAGGCCCCGACCTTGGTCATGATCGCAAACAGCGCGGCTACGGATGCGCTGGCACTGGCATAGGCGGCAGGTAACCACAGGTGCATTGGCAGTAGTGCGCTCTTCAGGGCGAACACCGCGAACAGAAGAAGGCCCGCGCTCTGCACGGGCCCCAGGTCCCGGGCCGGAAGCGTGCTTGCCTGGCGTGACAGATCCGCCAGGTTGAGCGTGCCCAGTACGCCGTACAGCGTGCCGATCGCGAACAGAAACAGTGTGGAACCGGCCAAGTTGATGACCACGAAGTGCAGTCCGGCGCGGGTGCGCTGGCGGCCGCCGCCGTGCAGCAAGAGACCGTAGGAGGCGAGCAGCAGGATTTCGAAGAAGACAAACAGGTTGAACAGGTCACCGGTCAGGAAGGCGCCGTTGAGCCCGAAAAGTTGCAACTGGAACAGCACGTGGAAGTGGCGTCCCCGGACATCGCTGCCGCGCGCCGCATGAAGCAACGCGAACAGTGCCAGCAGGGTGGTGATCAGCAGCATCCAGGCCGCCAGCCGATCCGCAACCAGCACGATCCCGAACGGGGGCGCCCAGCCGCCGAGGGCATAGGTGAGGATATCTCCGGTCCGGACCCGGTTCAGCAGGGCAATTGCCAGTGCCACCTGGCCGGCGACCGCGAACAGACCAAGCAGCCGGCGCATCTCGATCGCGAACGGCCGCAACAGCAGCAGTGCAATACCGGCCAGCAGCGGCAGCAGGATGGGTGCGATTACCAGATGGCTCACTTCCGCCTCCCGCCGTCGACATGGTCGTTCCCCAGTTCGGCTCGAGCCTTCAACGCCAGCATGATGACAAAGGCGGTCATCGCGAAGCTGATCACGATGGCGGTGAGCACCAGCGCCTGGGGTAGAGGGTCGGCGTAGCCGGGCGCGGACGGGCTGATGATCGGTGGATGACCGATGGTGAGACGGCCCATGGAAAACAGGAAGAGGTTGACCGAGTAGGAGAGCAGGGTCAGCCCCAGCACCACTGGAAAGGTGCGGGTGCGGAGGATCAGGTAGACACCGCAGGCGGTGAGTATGCCGATTACCAGTGACAGGAGCGCTTCCATCAGCGGGGATCCTCATGGTCGATGGAGGCGTGACTTGCGCCGTGCATCCGGCCAAGGTGAATCAGGATGTGCAGGGTGGCGCCGACCACCACCAGGTAAACCCCGATATCGAAGGCAATGGCGGAAGCGATCTCGAATTTGCCGACCAGCGGCCATTCCAGGTAGGTGAAGGTCGAGGTCAGAAAGGGGTGGTCGACCAGCCAGCTTCCCAGCCCGGTACCGGTGGCGATCAGCAGGCCACCGCCGATCAGCGGGTGCAGGTTGCCGGGCAGGCGCTCCTGGGTCCAGGCAACGCCGTTGGCGAGATACTGCATGATCAGGGCCACGGCGGTGACGAGGCCGGCGATGAAACCGCCTCCCGGCAGGTTATGGCCGCGCAGCAGGATGAAAACCGAGACCAGCAGCGCCAGGGGCAGGAGCAGCCGGGTGAGCGAGGCCATTACCGCCGGGTGCTTGTCCTTGTCCCAGGGGCGCCCCTCACTGTCGGATTTCGGGCCGGGAAGATGCAGCCGCTCCAGCATAGCGAAGATTCCCAGTGCCGCCAGTGCCAGTACGGCGATTTCACCCAGGGTATCGAAACCCCGGAAATCGACCAGGATCACGTTGACCACGTTGTTTCCCCCGCCACCGGGCCTGGCATTTTGCAGGAAGTAGTCGGAAATGCTCTGGTAGGGCCGAGTGAGTACGGACCAGGCAAGCAACCCGGCGCCGCTGCCGGCGAAACCGGCCAGCAGCATGTCGCGTGCGACCCGCGGGTGATCCGAGTCCCGGTCCGGCTGCTGCGGCAGAAAATAGAGTGCCAGAAGCAGCAGCACGATGGTCACGATCTCTACCGAGAGCTGGGTCAGGGCCAGGTCCGGTGCGGAGAACTTGACGAAAATCAGCGCAACCACCAGCCCCACCGCGCCGATCAACACCAGGGCGACGAAGCGCTGGCGATGCAGCACCACGGTGGCGACCGCGGCCAGGATCAGGCCGGCCGCGGCGATTAGGCTGACCCCGTCGAGCGGCAGCAGGTCGCCTCCGCCGGAGAGAGGGCTTCCGCTTGCGAGGTAGGCTGATGTGCCGAACACCAGGGCCGTAATGACCAGGCTCAGCACCAGGCGTTGCAGGCTGCAGTGGTCGACCTGTCGTGTGATCCAGCCGGCGGTGTCAAACAGTTTCCCGATCAACATATCGAAAAGTCGTTTTCCCTGGAAATGGTCGCCGTACTTTTCATGCAGGGCGTACAGCGGTCGGCGCCTGGCGTAGAGTAGTCCGCCGCCAATCAGGGCGACCACGCTCATCAGCAGAGCGGGGCTGAAGCCATGCCAGATGGCCAGGTCGAAATCGGGCGGTGGGGCTTGCAGCACGCCGGCTGCCGCTACCCTAAGAATCGGCTCCACGGTGAGTGCGGGCAGGATGCCGACCAGCAGGCATAGCGCCACCAGCATCTCCACGGGCAGTTTCATCCAGCGTGGCGGTTCGTGCGGGATCCTGGGGAGATTGACCGGCTCGCCGTTGAAGAACACGTCATGGATAAAGCGGAAAGAGTAGGCGACAGCGAAGACCCCGCCGACGGTAATGGTGGTCGGCAGCAGCCAGCCGAGCCGGAAGTGGGTGAGGGCGCTGACCGCCTCGGCAAAGAACATCTCCTTGGAGATGAAGCCGTTGAGTAGCGGTACGCCGGCCATCGAGGCGGCTGCCACCATTGCCAGCAACGCCGTGTGCGGCATGTACCTCCAGAGACCATTGAGCCGGCGCATGTCCCGGCTGCCGCTTTCATGGTCGATGATCCCGGCGGCCATGAACAGGGACGCCTTGAAAATGGCGTGATTGACCATGTGGAACACCCCCGCCACGGCGGCCAGCGGTGTGCCGATACCGAACAGCACGGTGATCAGCCCGAGGTGGCTGATCGTGGAGTAGGCGAGCAGCCCTTTCAGGTCGTGCTGGAACAGGGCGATAAAGGCACCTGCCAGGAAGGTCGTCAGCCCCACGCTGCCGACCATCCAGGCCCACTCCGGAGTGCCCGAGAGGGCCGGAAAAAGGCGCGCCAGAAGAAAAACCCCGGCCTTCACCATGGTTGCCGAGTGCAGGTAGGCGGATATCGGGGTCGGTGCCGACATCGCGTTGGGTAACCAGAAGTGGAACGGGAACTGGGCCGACTTGGTAAAGGCGCCCAGCAGCACCAGGACCAGCATCGGAAGGTAGTCGGGGTGGCCACGGATGAGATCTCCCGATGCCAGGATTACCGAGAGTTCGTAGCTGCCGGTCATTCCCCCCAGGAGTATGAAGCCACCGAGAAGCGAGAGGCCGCCGGCGCCGGTAATGGCCAGCGCCATGAGGGCACCCTGCCGCGCCTCGGCTCGATGCTGCCAGTAGCTGATCAGCAGGAATGATGTCAGGCTGGTCAGCTCCCAGAAGATCAGCATCTGGATGATGTTTTCCGACAGGGCGATGCCCAGCATCGCGCCCATGAACATCAGCAGGTAGCTGTAGAAACGGCCCATGGTCTCGTCGTCCGCCAGGTAGTAGCGGGCGTAGAAGATGACCAGCAGGCCAATGAACAGGATCAGCAGGGCAAACAGCAGTGCCAGGCCGTCGAGTCGGAATACCAGGTCCAGACCTGCTTCGGGCATCCACTTCCAGCGCTCCACCAGGGTATCGCCGGCAAATACCGCCGGCGCCCGGGGGACCAGATGCAACAGGGCCAGGAGAGTGATTGCGCCAGCGCTCCAGGCGGCGTACAGACGACCCAGGTGGGCCACCCAGGCGGTGAAGGCGCTGCCGGCAAAAACGGTAATCAGCAGGGAGAGCGTCATGCAGCTAGCTTAGTCCTCCTGCCTGTTTTGTGAAACCGTTACGCGCCGGAACGGCGCTTCCTGGATCGCGGGCTGCAGGTCCCGATCCAACGACCGCTGGCCGGGGGGATTTTCATGGGTAAAAAACTTGCCTCTCGACGGCCCTTTCAATACCATCGCACCCCGGTTGCCGGATTTATCCGGAAGCTCCGTTCCAGGGGTTCAGCGACAGAACAATCAACGGAGAAACACGCTTTTGTCCCATTTGCTGTTACTGATAATCGGCCTGTCGGCGTTTTGGGTGTTGTTGTCCGGTTTCTGGGACAACCTGCTGCTGTTGTCCCTCGGGGTCGCATCGGTTCTGCTTGTCGCGTTGCTCGACTGGCGCTCCACCAGCAGCAACCCGGAGCCCTATCGCCTGGCAGTTCTGCATCGCCTGCCGCTTTACTGGAGCTGGCTATTGGTGGCGATTGTCAGCTCCAATATCGATGTCATGAAGCGGATCCTGTTTCCGCGCCGTTTTCCCATCGACCCGCAGTTCACCCGCATTCCCTATACACAGCATTCGTCGCTGGGCGTCGCGATCTTCGCCAACTCGATTACCCTGACTCCCGGTACCGTGGCGATCGAGGTGGATGACACCCACATCCTGGTGCATGCCCTGACCGGCGAGGCGGCTCGGGATCTGGCCAGGGGCGAGATGGATCGTCGCGTCACACGGCTGGAAAGGTGTGAAGGGTGATACTGGCCGGTGTCAGTCTCGGGATACTGGTGGTCATGGGGCTGGCGCTGCTGAGTGCCTATCTCGGTCCCACGGTTTATGACCGCATCCTGGCGGTCAACATGTTCGGTACCAAGACGGTGCTGTTCATCGCTGCCTATGGTTTCCTGACCGGGCGTCCGGATTTTCTCGATATTGCACTCTCCTACGCCCTGATCAACTTCATCGGCGTGATCGCCGCGCTGCGCTACGTGGAGCGGGTCTACAGCGTGGAGAAGCCGGGGGGGGGGGCTGATGACGATACTGCTTGACCTGGTCAGCTGGACGTTTCTGGTTCTCGGTACCCTGGCCGGCATCATCGGAGCGGTCGGACTGTTCCGGTTTCCCGATTTTTACAGCCGTGTACATGCGGCCGGGGTTACCGACACCCTGTGCGCCGGCCTGGTACTGCTTGGGCTCATGCTCCAGGCGGGGCTGACGCTGATCAGCGTGAAGCTGATGCTGATTCTGGTCTTTCTATGGCTTACCAGCCCGGTGGCCAGCCACTCACTGGTGCAGGCAGCGCTGCACAGCCGGCTCAAGAGCTGGCGCCGGAACGGGGAGGGGGAATGATTGAGACACTGATCGATATCGTGTTGCTGACCTTTCTCGCCGTAACCGCGATCGTGATTGTGCGCATCCGCAGCCTGTTCGCGGTCATCATGCTGGCCGGTATTTACAGCCTGGCCTCTGCCGGCCTGTTCGTGGTCCTGGATGCGGTTGACGTGGCCTTTACCGAGGCGGTGGTTGGGGCCGGCATCTCCACGGTGCTGTTGCTCGGCACCCTGGCTCTGACCGGGGAGCAGCGCAAGACGACCTCGCGTCACGGCCCGCTGATCCCGCTCGCCGTGGTCACACTGACCGGGGCGGTGCTGGTCTGGGGTACCTGGGACATGCCTCTGTTCGGCGACCCGGGCGCGCCAGCGCACCAGCACGTGGCGCCACGCTATATTCAGGATTCTCCCAACGAGGTAGGGGTACCCAACATGGTCACTTCGGTGCTGGCCAGCTATCGTGGCTTCGACACCCTGGGCGAGGTGACGGTGATATTTACCGCCGGTGTCGGCGTACTGGCGCTGCTCGGTTTCCGGCGCCGCAAGCCACGGCACCCGGAGCGGGAGAAGCCATGATCAAGTCGGATTCCAAACCGAGACAGGTGGTGCGGCCGGTGATCACCCGGCTACTGATGCCCTATATCCTGTTGTTCGGTCTGTACGTCCAGTTTCACGGTGACTTCGGCCCCGGAGGCGGGTTCCAGGCCGGGGTGATTTTCGCTAGCGGCATCATCCTTTACGCGCTCACCTTCGGGGTAGCCCGCGCGCGTTCGCTGCTGCCTCCCGATTCGCTGCAGCCACTGGCCGCGCTCGGGGTGTTGCTTTACGGCGCGGTGGGGGTGGCCAGCCTGTTCATGGACGGCCATTTCCTCAATTACAGCGTGCTGTCCAGTGACCCGGTTCAGGGCCAGCACCTTGGCATTCTGCTGATCGAGCTGGGGGTAGGCATAACGGTAACCGCAGTCATGGTCCTTGTATTCTTCGCTTTTTTCGGAAGAGATGAAGAGGGGGAAGTCTGAGTGGAGTTTCTCGGTCACTACAACTACTGGATCGTGATTTTCCTGATGATGACCGGGTTCTACGTGGTGATTTCGCATAGCAACCTGGTGCGCAAGATCATCGGTCTGAATATTTTCCAGACCTCGGTATTCATTCTCTATATCTCCATGGGCAAGATGCCCGGTGGTACCGCGCCGATCGTTGCCGAGGGCGTCACGCTTTACTCCAATCCGCTGCCCCATGTGCTGATCCTGACAGCGATCGTGGTCGGCGTCGCGACAACCGCGCTGGGGCTCGCGCTGGTGGTCAGGATCAAGGAAGCCTACGGTACGGTCGAGGAGGATGAAATTCACGCACAGGACGAGTCGCTGTGACCCTGAATATGCTCCTCTCCCATCTTCCGGCGTTGCAGGTGGTGGTGCCACTGCTGGCCGCCCCGCTCTGCGCGCTGCTGCGACCGCGCCATCTGGCCTGGGCCGTTGCCACCCTTACCAGCTGGGTCTGCCTGCTCATATCCCTGACCCTGGTGGCTCAGGTTCAGGCGGGTGGTACCCTGCGTTACACGTTCGGTGGCTGGCCATCTCCGTGGGGTATCGAGTACGTGGTGGATCTTCTGGGCGCTTACGTACTGCTGATTGTGTCGCTGATCGCCGCGCTGGTTCTCCCCTATGCACGGCGCAGCGTGGAGCGGGAGATTGACCCGGAGCACCACTCGCTGTTCTACACGGCGCTGCTGCTCTGCCTCTGCGGCCTGCTCGGTATCGTGATCACCGGCGACGCCTTCAACCTGTTCGTGTTCCTGGAGATATCCTCGCTCTCAACCTATACCCTGATCAGTTTCGGGCGCGACCGCCGTGCCCTGACCGCCTCCTACCAGTACCTGATAATGGGTACCATCGGTGCCACGTTCTTCCTGATCGGTGTCGGTCTGCTCTATGTCTTGACCGGAACCCTGAACATGGCCGACCTGGCCGAGCGCATCGTACCGCTGGCCGAGTCCCGTACTCTGCATACCGCGTTTGCATTCATCCTGGTCGGGGTCAGCCTGAAGTTGGCGCTCTTCCCCCTGCACCTGTGGTTGCCCAATGCCTATGCCCATGCGCCTTCGGTGGTGAGTGCCTTCATTGCCTCAACCGCCACTAAGGTGGCGGTGTACGTCGTGGTTCGCTTTATTTTCAGCTTGTTCGGTTACCGCTTCGCATTTGACCAGATGCAGCTTGACTGGGTGCTCCTGCCTCTGGCCATTATCGGTATCTTCACCGCCTCGGTGGTGGCGGTGTTCCAGGAGAATGTCAAGCGTATGCTGGCCTACTCCTCGCTGGCCCAGATCGGCTACATGATGCTTGGTATCAGCCTGGACAGTGTCACTGGCCTGACCGCCTCGCTGCTGCACCTCTTCAACCATGCCCTGATGAAGGGCGCGCTGTTTATGGCGCTCGGGGCGGTATTCTATCGCATCGGCTCGGTGCAGCTCGGCCAGATGGCCGGTCTCGGCAGGCAGATGCCCTGGACCCTGGGGGCTGTGGTAGCGGGCGGCCTGAGCCTGATCGGTGTGCCGCTGACCGTCGGTTTTATCTCCAAGTGGTACCTGATATTGGCGGTGATTGAGCAGGGCTGGTGGATTCTGGCGGCACTGGTGCTGGTGACCTCGCTGATCGCCCTGGTTTATATGTGGCGCGTGGTCGAGACCAGTTATTTTCAGCCACGTCCCGCGGGTGCGGTGATCGCCGGCGAGGCGCCGTTGTCGCTGATCGCGCCCACCTGGCTGCTGGTGCTGGCTAATCTCTACTTCGGTATCGATACCGGGTTCACGATAGACCTTGCCGGGAGCGCGGCTGCCGCATTGATCGGGGGCGAACCATGACGCCCGATTCCCAGGAGACAATACTGCTCGCACTGCTGGTGCCGCTGGTAGGCGCCTGCGGTATGGCACTGGCATGGAAAAGAGCCAACTTGAGGGAGACAGTCACGCTGTTTACCTCGGGTCTGCTGCTGCTACTGGTGTGGAGCCTGGTGCCCGGGGTTCTTGCCGGAGATCGTCCGGAGTTGCGGCTGATCGAGATGCTGCCCGGCCTGGCGATCAGCTTCAAGGTGGAGCCGCTGGGTATGCTGTTTGCCTGCGTCGCCTCGCTGCTGTGGCCGATCAACTCCATCTACTCCATCGGCTACATGCGTGGCAACAGGGAGTCGCGCCAAACGCTCTTTTATATCTGCTTCGCCATTGCCCTGTCTGCGGCTATCGGTGTTGCCTTTGCCGGCAACCTGCTGACCCTGTTTGTCTTTTACGAGGTCCTCACGTTGTCGACCTACCCGCTTGTGACGCACAAGGGCAACGACTCCGCCCGTCAGGGCGGTCGCGTCTACCTGGGTATCCTGATATCCACCTCCATCCTGCTGCTGCTGCCGGCCATAGTCTGGACCCTGGTGGCGGCCGGTACCCTTGACTTCACTCCCGGGGGCGTATTGCGGGGTCACCTGGAGGGTCCGCTGTTGGGCCTGTTGCTGTTCCTGTTCATGTTCGGTATTGGCAAGGCGGCGCTAATGCCGGTGCACCGCTGGCTGCCCGCGGCGATGGTTGCGCCAACCCCGGTCAGCGCCCTGCTGCATGCGGTCGCGGTGGTCAAGGCGGGCGTTTTCAGTATCGTCAAGGTGATTGTCTATATCTTCGGTATCGACCTGCTGCAGGAGGTATCCTCCGGTGACTGGCTGCTGTATGTGGCCGGATTTACCATCATCGTCGCCTCGGTGATCGCCCTGCGCCAGGATAACCTGAAACGGCGCCTGGCCTATTCCACGGTCAGCCAGCTCTCCTATGTAATACTCGGTGCGGCGATCCTGGCGCCCATCTCCGTGCTCGGTGCGGCGATCCATATCGCCGCCCACGCCTTCGGCAAGATCACCCTGTTCTTCGCTGCCGGCGCCATCTATACCGCTGCGCACAAGACCGAGATCAGTCAGCTCAGGGGGATCGGGCGGCGCATGCCCTGGACCATGCTGGCCTTCAGCATCGGCGCCCTGTCGATGATCGGCGTGCCCCCGGCCGCCGGGTTTATCTCCAAGTGGTATATCCTGAGCGGTGCGCTGCAAACGGAACAGCTGCTGGCGGTGCTGGTGATCATTGCCTCGACCCTGCTCAATGCCGCCTACTTTGTTCCGATAATCTACTCGGCCTTTTTTCTCCGGGAGGACGTCGGGTTGACAGGTGATGGACATGGGGAGGCGCCGCTGCCGATTGTCATCGCCCTGACGATGACTGCCGGCCTGACGATCCTGATGTTCTTCATGCCAGAGCTTCCGCTGGCGCTTGCCCAACAGCTGATCCTGACGGCGAAATAAGATGAACAGAGAGACCCACTGGCTCTACCGTGAAGAGAACCGCTCCAGACTCTGGGGATTCATGATAGTCCTGCTGCTGCTGACCCTGGTGCCGGAATTTTTCATCCACCACCACCCGCATGTGGCCGGCTCCGACTTCAACCTGGATGCCAGCTGGGGCTTCCACGCCTGGTACGGTTTTGCCACCTGTGCCGGCATGGTGGCCCTGGCCAAGATACTCGGTATCTTCCTGAAACGGCAGGATGATTACTACGATGAGTGAACTGACGTTTCCTCCCGCCCTCTGGCTGATCCTCGGTGGCCTGCTGCTTCCGCTTCTGGCCCGGCGCTGGCGACTGCCGCTGGTGATTCTGTTGCCGGCCCTGACCCTGGCCACGGTCTGGTTGTTGCCCGGGGGTATCTCGCTGGAGATCGATTTTCTCGATTACCGACTGGCTCCAGTCGACTCAACGCCAGCGGGCCGGCTGTTTGCCACCATCTTCGCCCTGATGGCGCTTGCCGGCGGAGTCTATGCCAAGGATCAGGCCCGGGACCTGGAGTTGTGCGCGGCCTATATCTATGCCGGATCCGCTATCGGCGTGACCTTTTCCGGCGACCTGATCACCCTGTTCGTGTTCTGGGAGCTGATGGCGCTGGCATCCACCGTGGTGATCTGGGCGGCGGGAAGCGAGTCGGCCTACCGGGCCAGCATGCGCTACTTGCTGATTCACCTGCTGGGCGGGGTGTTGCTGATGGCCGGAATTGCCGGCTACGTTGCCGATACCGGCTCCCTGTCGTTCGTCGCCATGCGACCTGACAGCCTGGCCACGGGATTGATCCTGGCCGGCTTCCTGATCAATGCCGGTGCGCCGCCGCTCTCGGCCTGGATTGCCGATGCCTACCCGGAGGCGAGCCCCAGCGGCATGGTTTTTCTCTCCGCTTTTACCACCAAGACAGCCGTATTCGCCCTGCTGGTCGGTTTCCCGGGTAGCGAGATCCTGATCTATATCGGCCTCTACATGGTCTTCTACGGGATTATCTACGCCCTGCTGGAAAACGACATGCGGCGGATACTTGCCTACAGTATCGTCAACCAGGTCGGCTTCATGGTAACCGCGATTGGCATCGGCAGCGAACTGGCCCTGAACGGTGCCGCCGCCCACGCCTTTGCCCATATCATCTACAAGGCCCTGCTACTGATGTCAGCGGGCAGCGTGCTGCTGATGACCGGCAAGCGCAAGTGTACCGATCTCGGTGGCCTCTTCCAGAGCATGCCGGTGACTGCCATCAACGGAATCATCGGCGCCCTGGCGATCTCGGCCTTTCCTTTTACCTCCGGTTTCGTGACCAAGTCACTGGAGACCTCGGCGGCGGCGGACGAGGGGATGGTGTTGGTCTGGCTGCTGCTGCTGGCTGCGTCAGCCGGTGTATTCCTGCATGCGGGCATCAAGTTTCCCTGGTTTGTCTTCTTCCAGAAGGATTCAGGACTGCGGCCGGATGAGCCGCCTCGCAGCATGCGGGTCGCGATGTGGAGTTTTTCTGCCCTCTGCATCCTGATCGGCCTGTTTCCGCAGACCTTCTATAAAATCCTGCCCTACCCGGTGGCGTATCAGCCGTACACGATGGAACACCTTGTTACCCAGTTCCAGCTTCTGCTGTTTGCCGGGTTTGCCTTCTTCGTACTGCTCAAGCAGATGCGCCGAACCCTCACCATCAGCCTCGACTTTGACTGGCTTTACCGGCGTTTCTTTCACAGCCTGGTGCGCGAGTTTACCATCGGTACCAGCGCCAGGCGTGACCGCGCAGAAGTGCGTGTGCGGTCACGGATCAGGCGTTTTATCGAACAGCTGTATACTCACCACGGGCCCCAGGGTGTGTTGGCCCGCACCTGGCCCACCGGCAGCATGGTGTTCTGGGTGGCGATTATCCTTGCGTTGTCGGCGTTGTTCTATAACCTCTGAGCGGGACTGTGTTTCCACGTCGACTGTCCCGGATCACCCTCTTCTGACCAATTTGAACTGTGTTCCGATCACGGATCCGCGGCTGAAGGGGTTCTCAGGCGCCTCATCTGGCTTCTGGCAAGGTATCGTTTATTTTCAGGTGGAGGCCCATTCAGTGAATCCCCGGCCATCTGGCCGGTTTTATTATTATCTGCTCTGTTCGCGTTTATTCACGGCTTTATAACAAGCGGTATTTGAACCTGGCTGAGGATTGTGGGTGTTGGGATATTATAATAATTAATTATATATCCATTAAATATTTGTATTGTACCGATTAAGTAAATACTAATATTCTTTTATTCAAGAAAGCAGAGCAGTATCCAGGCTTTCTGACTGGAAGTAGACAAGTTTACCTATTTACGGAGAAATACAATGAACAAG
>JAPHTA010000263.1 GCA_026196475.1 Sedimenticola sp. | reverse complement strand
CGCCTGCACCATCTCCCGGTTGCTGGCGCCGGCACGGATGGTCATGCCGAGGCGGGTCTTCTGGATCACCCAGTACATCAGCACCGCAATCAGGATACAGGCGCCGGAGATGAACAGCCGGTAGACCGGGTAGACCTGGTTCTCGGTCAGCTGCACCGAGCCTTTCAGCAGCTCGGGAATCGGCACGCTGTGCACGTCATTGCCCCAGAGGATGCTCTGCATCTCGTTGGCGATCAGGATCAGGGCGTAGGTCAGCAGCACCTGGTACAGGTGATCGCGCTGGTAGAGATAGGAGATCGCAAACCGCTCCACCGCGTAGCCGAACAGGATCGCCAGCGGCATCGCCAGCAGGATGCCAGTAAACAGGTTGCCGGTGATGCCGGTCAGCCAGTAGCAGAGGTAGGCGCCGAGCATGTAGAAGGCGCCATGGGCCAGGTTGATGATGCCCATGATACCGAAGATCAGGGTCAGGCCGCTGGCCAGCAGAAACAGCAGAAAACCGTACTGGACCCCGTTCAGCAGCTGGATCAGGTAGAAGGAACTATCCATAACGCCTCGAGTGACTTGGGTGTGCGCGGAGGTGCCCGGCGGTCCGCAGACCGCCGGGTGGGTGGGCCAACCAGGCCCGGTTTTCCCTTAACCGAGCTTGCAGCCGATGGCCGGATCCTCGACCGCCTTCTGCACCGTGCGGATCACTTCGTTCTGGCCGTTGCGCACCTCCCGCAGGTAGATATCCTGGATCGGGTTGTGTGCCTTGGAGAAGGTGAACTTGCCGCGCGGGCTGTCAATGGTGGCGTTCTCCATCGCCGAGATCATCTCGGCCCGGGCCCCGGTATCACCGTCTACCGCCGCCATGCCCTGGACCAGCAGGTCGCCGGCGTCATAGCCCTGGACCGCGTAGACGTCCGCCGCGTTGCCGGTGGCCTTCTGGAACGCCTGGCGGAAGGCGTGGTTGGCCGGCAGGTCCAGGCTGTCGGCATAGTGCAGGGTGGTGCGCACCCCTTCCGCCGCTGCACCCTGGGCCCCGGTAACGCCCTCGGTGAGGAAGCCGGCACCGTACAGCGGGATACTCTTGTTGAGCCCTGCCGCCGCGTAGTCCTTGACGAACTTTACCGCGCCACCGCCGGCGTAGAAGGTGAAGACCGCGTCCGGCTTGAGGGCTGCCAGTTCGGTCAGATAGGCTTGGAAATCAACCTTCGGGAAGGGGGTCGGGATCTCCTTCACGATGTTGCCACCGCCGGCCAGGAAGGACTCCTTGAAGGCGGCTCCGGTCTCTTTGCCGAAACCGTAGTTCCAGTACATCAGCACCACGTTCTTGTGCCCATCCTCGAGCATCGCCGTGCCGCCCGGGAATCCCGGCTGGTAGCTTGAGAAGGAGGTGCGGAAGATGTTCGGCGCGCACAGTTGTCCGGTCAGGCCGTTGGCGCCGGCGTTGGGAATGATGGTGATGGGACCGGAATTGCGTGCCAGTTTGACCATCGCCATGCCGACCACCGAGTGGACCGGGCCAACCAGGAAATCGACCTGCTCTTTCTTGATCAGCTTGTTGGTCAGTTCCGGTGCCTTGGGCGGCGCCGCTTCACTGTCGATGTTGACATATTCCACCTCGCGTCCGCCCAGCTTGCCGCCGTTCTGCTCGATGCGCAGCTGCAGGGCGTCCTTGATGTTGCTGCCCAGCTTGGCGTAGGTGCCGGTGTAGGGCAGCAGGATGCCGACTTTCACTTTGGCCGTTCCGCCAATGGCAAAGCGGGTCGGGATCAGGCTGGAGGCGGTTGCCAGTCCGGCTGCGGCGGCACCGCCTTTCAGGATGTCACGACGGCTGATGCCACTCTTGTTTTGTTCGCTCATCTGCTTCTCCTCTCTCTCGTTATCGTCAGCGCAAAAGATGTTTTTGTGCCTCTGTTTCAAGGGTGCGCGCCGGGGCGCGCTCCCCTGGTCTTGGGGGATAAAGGTCCCTCAGGTTTGGTCGTCGCCTGACGTGCGCAGCATGAAGCGCTTGATCTTTCCGGTGGCGGTTTTCGGCAGTTCGTCAATGAACTCCACCCAGCGCGGGTACTTGTAGGGCGCCAGGGTATTTTTCACGTGCAGCTTGATCTCCTCGGCCAGTTCGTCCGAGGGCTGGCTGCTGCTGTTGAGCACCACGTAGGCCTTCGGCTTGACCAGGTTCTCGTCATCGGTTTCTGCCACCACCGCGCACTCCAGGACCGCGCTGTGCTCGATGATGCAGGCCTCAACCTCGATCGGCGAGAGCCAGATCCCGCCCACCTTGAGCATGTCGTCGGTACGTCCGGCGTAGAAGAAGAGGCCGTTCTCGTCCATGAAGAACTTGTCACCGGTATTCAGCCAGGGGCCGAGCATGGTCTGGCGGGTCTTCTCCCGCTTGTTCCAGTAGTAGGCCGCGGCGCTGCCGCTGTTCACCAGCAGGGTGCCCACCTCGCCCTGGGGCACCTCCTGCATCTGTTCATCCACGATCTTCGCCTCGTGGCCCGGTACCAGGCGGCCGGTGCTGCCCGGATGAATGTCGCCGGGATAGTTGGAGATGAAGATATGCACCAGCTCGGTGGAGCCGATACCGTCCAGGATGTCGACGCCAAAGCGTTCTTTCCATCGCTTCAGGATGTCTGCCGGCAGGGCCTCGCCAGCGGAGACGCAGATGCGAACGCCGTCCAGGCTACCCTCTGCTTCCAGCATCGAGGCGTAGAGCGTCGGTACACCGTAGAAGACGGTGGGTTTCTGCGCCTGGATGGTTTCGTAAACTGCTTCCGGGGTCGGTCGCTCCGGCAGGTAGACCGCTGTGGCGCCGACACTGAACGGAAAGTATAGGCCATTGCCCAGGCCGTAGGCGAAAAACAGCTTGGCGGCGGAGAAACAGACGTCGTCCTCGCGCACGCCCAGCACCTGTTTGCCGTAGGTCTCGCAGGAGTAGACCATGTCGCGTTGCAGGTGCACCGTGCCCTTCGGCTGGCCGGTGGAGCCGGAGCTGTAGAGCCAGAAGCAGGTGTCATCCGGCGTGGTCGGGGCGGCCTCCAGCTGGTCCGGCTGTTCCTGCCACAGGGTCTCCAGTGACAGGTCACCCCGGGGCGCGTCGCCGTTGACCACGATCACGTTCTTCAGGAACTCCAGGTTGCCCCGGATGGGGTCGATGCAGGGCAGCAGGCGGGCGTCGACTACCAGGGTGCTGGCCCGGCTGTCGTTGAGGAAATACTGGTAGTCCTTGGGACGCATCAGGGTGTTGAGGCAGACCGGTACCGCGCCCATCTTGATGGCGCCGAAGAAGGCCTGGGGATAGAGCTCGGTGTCCAGCATCAGCAGCGCCACCCGCTCCTCCATGCGCATGCCAAGGCTTTTCAGGGTGTTGCCGAATCGGTTCATGCCGGCCTGGACCTGGCCGTAGGTAAAGCTGCGGTCCTGGCAACGGATGGCGGTCTTGTTACCTCGTCCTTCCCGTACGTTCCGGTCCACAAAATAGTCGGCGGCGTTAAAGGTCT
>JAPHTA010000252.1 GCA_026196475.1 Sedimenticola sp. | reverse complement strand
GTCCCGGCATCTGTTGCGGGTCATGCAGGGTTTCAAAGGCCACGTAACGGGCCTTGGAGGTGGGTTGGAAACGCTTCAGGGCGTCCCCCAGGGAAAAGCCGACCCAGGGTATCACCATCGACCAGGCCTCCACACAGCGCAGCCGGTAGATCCGCTCCTCCAGGGGGTGGGGGCGCAGGATATCCTCCAGGGTATAGCTGCCGGGCCGCTCACACTCGCCGTCCACGGTGACGCTCCAGGGCCGGGTCACCAGGCTGTGGGCGTTTCGTTTCGGGTCCTCCTTGCGGGTACCGAACTCGTAGAAGTTGCAGTAGCTGCTGGCATCCTCGAAGTCGGTCACCGCCTCATCACTGCTGAGCGGACTCTTGCGCAGGTCACTGAAGGGTTGGCGCCCCGCCGTCTCTGCCCAGGAGTGCTTGATCCAGGGCAGCCCGGCCGCGGCACCGACGATTCCGATCCCCAGCAGGCCACTGTCCCGAATAAAGCGGCGCCGCTCCCGATAGAGCGCCTGGTCGGTAATTTCCGAGGGCCTGATCGGCCCCGGTTTCCTGATCAACATATTCTGACTCCCCGCTCTGCGCATAATTTTCATTGCCTGCATAGAGAATAAGCCCCACCGACCCTGCCGGGTATCACCGAAACATCACAAATTGTTAACATCGACCACCCCACCTTTCCACGCTCCACCGTCCCCCGTTCCCACGCTCCGCGTGGGAATGCCTACCGGTTCCTGGCCCCCCTTACCGACTAATATTCCTCGCTCCTCGTTCCCACGCTCCGCGTGGGAACGCATACCGCATCACCCCCCCTCCTGACCCATCACAAACCGCCCGCTATACTGGTGGCACGGAAACCGATTCGGGAATACAGATGGACACCATGAAAGCGCTGGTCAAGGCGGAAGCAAAACCGGGCATCTGGCTGCAGGATGTGCCGAAACCGGTCATCGGCATCAATGACGTGCTGATCCGTATCCTGCGCACCGCCATCTGCGGCACCGACATCCATATCTACAACTGGGACAGCTGGGCACAGAAGACGATCCCGGTCCCGATGGTGGTGGGTCACGAATTTGTCGGCGAGATCATCGAGGTGGGCAGCAATGTCAACGATTTCAAGCCGGGGCAGATCGTCTCCGGCGAGGGCCACGTGGTGTGCGGCCGCTGCCGCAACTGCATGGCCGGACGGCGCCACCTCTGCGCCCACACCAGCGGCGTCGGGGTCAACCGCACCGGTGCCTTCGCCGAGTACCTGGCGCTGCCCATGTCCAACGTCTGGGAGCATCGCCCCGGCATCGACCTGGACGTGGCAGCAATCTTCGATCCGTTCGGCAACGCGGTACATACCGCCCTGCAGTTCGACCTGCTGGGAGAGGATGTGCTGATCACCGGTGCCGGACCCATCGGCGCCATGGCCGCCGCGGTCTGTCGCCACGCCGGCGCCCGTCACGTGGTGATCACCGACGTCAATCCCTGGCGACTGGAGCTTGCCAAGAGACTGGGCGCCCACCGCACCGTGGACGTGCGCCACGAACACCTGGAGGATGTGAAGCGGGAGCTGAACATGAGCGAAGGCTTCGACGTCGGCCTGGAGATGTCCGGCAACGCCGACGCCTTCAACCAGATGATTCGCCACATGTGCCACGGCGGCAAGATCGCCCTGCTCGGAATCGTCGGCGAGGAGACCCGTATCGACTGGAACACGGTGATCTTCAACATGCTCACCATCAAGGGGGTCTACGGTCGCGAGATGTACGAGACCTGGTACAAGATGTCAGTATTTATCGAGGCCGGACTGCAGATCGAGCCGATCATCACCCACCACTTCCACTACCACGACTTCCAGGCCGGTTTTGATGCCATGCTCTCCGGCGAGTCGGGCAAGGTGATACTCAACTGGGAGGAGTAATGTACGGAGCCTTTCAACAGCACCTGCAGCAACAGTTGGACCAGATCCGCCAGGCCGGACTGTACAAGGATGAGCGCATCATCCGCTCCCCCCAGGGGGCTCATGTATCGGTTCAGGAGGGGACGGAGATACTCAACCTGTGCGCCAACAACTACCTGGGACTGGCGCAGCACCCTGCTATCCGGGAGGCGGCCGCCAGGGGACTGCAGGAGTGGGGCTACGGCCTCGCCTCGGTGCGCTTCATCTGTGGCACCCAGACCATCCACAAGGCCCTGGAGCAGCGCCTGAGCCATTTTCTCGGCCTGCAGGACACCATCCTCTATCCCTCCTGCTTCGACGCCAACGGCGGCCTGTTCGAGACCCTGCTGGGTGAGGAGGACGCGGTGATCTCGGACGAGCTCAACCACGCCTCGATCATCGACGGGGTGCGTCTCTGCCGGGCACATCGTTACCGTTACCGCAACAACGACATGGCCGACCTGGAGCGGCAGCTGAAGCAGGCCAACGCCGACGGCGCCCGCTTCAAGCTGATCACCACCGACGGGGTCTTCTCCATGGATGGCTACCACGCCCAGCTGGACCGGATCTGCGACCTGGCGGAACAGTACGACGCCCTGGTCCACTTCGACGACAGTCACGGGGTGGGTATCGTCGGTGAAAAGGGCCGCGGCACCCACGAGTATTGCGGCTGCATGGAACGGGTCGACATCACCACCGGCACCCTGGGCAAGGCCCTGGGCGGGGCCAGTGGCGGTTACACC
>JAPHTA010000092.1 GCA_026196475.1 Sedimenticola sp. | reverse complement strand
GTGCTCGGGACCCGAGGATGTATCACCCGATGAATACTTCTGGGGCTACAATCGAATGACCACGGTCGAAGGTCTGTTCGGTGCCGGTGATGCCGTCGGTGGTACCCCGCACGCGTTCTCTTCCGGCTCTTTCACCGAGGGTCGTCTGGCCGCCAAGGCGGCGTGCAAGTATATCGACGACGGCAAGGCGGAAGGTATCGTGGTATCCCAGAAGCAGGTCGATGATCGCAGGGAGGAGATCTACAAGCCGATGGAACACTACCGTGTATACCGCAACGAGATTACCGCGGGCTCAGTCAACCCCAACTATATCAACCCGCGCCAGGGTCTTGATCGTCTGCAGAAGCTGATGGATGAGTACGCCGGTGGTGCGTCGGTCAACTACATGACCAACGAGAAGTTGCTGCACATCGGTCTCAAGAAACTCAAGATCATGGAAGAGGACCTGGAGAAGCTGGCCGCAGAGGATATTCACGAGCTGCTGCGCGCATGGGAGCTGAAGCATCGTGTTCTCACTTCCGAGGCCGTCATGCAGCACACCCTGTTCCGCAAGGAGACCCGTTGGCCCGGCTACTACTACCGTGGTGACGCATTGAAGCTGGATGACGAGAACTGGCATGTATTGACTGTTTCCCGACGCGATCCGGAAACAGGTGAATACACCATGGAGAAGGCGCCGTGTTATCACCTGGTTGACGACAAAGAAGAATAGTCGAAAAGAGTGTCAGGCGGGGGATCTCTGCAAGGTGCGGAGATCCCTCCGATCTTTCGGCCAGACCAAAAAGACCGATCACTGTTAGGGATGCTCTGATTAATCGCTCTTTCGTCATCCCGGCGCATGCCGGGACCCAGGTATATCAGCCACATAGATTCCGGCCTTCGCCGGAATGACGAATTAATCAGAGGTTCCTTAGTCTTTATTGCTGCTACGACGAACTTGCTACACTGACTCGGCAGGCGGATGAGTATGATGACCGAAGCACCTGAAAAGCCCCAAGACTTCAAGAATATCCTGGACCATACCGACGATGAGCTTGAGAAGATTGCTCATCCCATGTGGGAGGACCTGATCACCTACTCCAACAAGGGGCAGTACGGAAAATTCGTCAGGAATTTTTCCTATAATCTTTTGTTCGGGCTCAACGAGGTGGAAGTGGGCAAGCAGTTCGCCAAGAGTGAGCTGACACGATCCCTGGACCCGAATTACGACTTCCTGGGTTTTATTCGCCGTGGGGAGCATGTCACATGCCTGTACCGTGTCAGGAGTACCAAGAAGGAAGGTGAGTGGCTGGGTCGTATGGTGCTCGGCTACGAGGACGGCGCAGTAAAAATCTTCGGTGCCTCCATCTTTTAGTCCCTGCCCCCTGTCGAGACGAGCATGACTGAGATTAGCAAGGATATCATCACCGACGGCAAATACGTCGAACTGAAATACAAGGTTATCGACGTCAAAACTGACAGTGTCTTAACCGAAATAGAATACCCCCTGGGCTACGTACAAGGTGTCAATGAGGTGCTGGCCCCTGCAGTCATGCAGGAGCTCGCCGGTAAGGCGGCAGGCGACACCATTGAAGTTCCGATCGACTGCAGCCAGCTCTATGGTCCTCGGGACGAATCTCTGGTCATTACTGAAAAAATCAACAACGTACCAGAGGAATACCGTGAGGTCGGTACGGCCATCCTGATGGAGAACGACAAGGGGCAGACCAGGAGTTTCCTGGTGACCCGCATCGCCGGCGACTACATCACCATTGATGGCAACAATCCGCTTTGTGGTCGGGAAGTGATATTCAGGCTTGAGATACTGCTGGTTCGCGACGCCACTGAGGAAGAGATCCAGTTCGGTGGCAAGATTGAAAAAGGGCCTGACCTGCCTGAGGGCACTCAGGTCCCTATCTGATAGCCGTCACGGCGGTTGGAAGCGTACGGGAAGGGCGTTAATAGCTACCAAACGGGATGGCCGCGCGCCCATGCCGCCGGGACGCGCGGCGCCTGGAGTCAGGGACGCTTAGGGGTCTTGTATTCCTGCTCTTTCTGGAACGATTCCCAGATGGTGTCGTAGCCCACGTAGCCTTTCTCATTTGCCTCTTTCTGACGGGTAATCAGAAATCGCGATTTGCCCTCGGGAACCTTGGGCCTGGTCTTGGGTGCATTACTCACAATTTACCTCCACTAAGCAGTAAAACGGGTGGCTTGAACATATTTCATGCCAGCCACTGCCTGTAGGCTGACATTGTTGTATCTCAGGCGATTGACTCGCGTGTCAACGTCCGCCGGGGCGGACACATTCCAAGGGACGAGTCTATCCCAGTGTGCATCATTTGCCAATGTTTACGGTTTTCTGATTAGCCTTTAGGTACAGCTATTGCGCCTTGTGGTTAGTCGGGAAGCAGAGCGGGATACTCTGGCAGAGAACTAAACAAATCGTTGAATGGTCTATCAAGAGTGCCTAAGCTCAGAGAGTGAGAATAACAGGTCTTTATGGGGCGATCACGGGCATCAGGTTTTCCCGGGATTGTATCTCCTCTTCGGACCTGGATGGAAAAACTTGGCGCGTGCTGAAGCAGGGTGGGGCTTCCCGGTTCTTTTCAGCGGCTGTGAGCTTGATTGGATGCTGCTGCAGGTCTGGTATGACCCGCAAAGGACTCCAGGTGTCGAGGCGAAGTTGCTGGCAGAAGATCCTCAACGCGCCCATACCTTCCCAGCGCATCCTGAGAGGGGGGGTAGTGTCCGGGTTCAGCCAACCTGTTTTACGCAGATTCACCTTGCCGTCAATTTGGAGCGAGTGTTGTTGTGATTCCCATTGGGTGGGAATCTCCTGCTCCCCGCCAGTAGGCGGAACATATGGATTGTGCCAATGACACCAGGCAGACTGAGCGACGACAAATCAGCATCCGCACGCCCATGGCATGCATGGACACGAGAGGCGGTTTTCAGTGAGTTAAGCGCTGTCGTCACCGGTCTCGATACGGCCGAAGCCGCGCGACGCTTGGAGCGATATGGCCCGAACCGCTTGCCGGAAACCCCTCCCCGCGGCCCGCTCATGCGCTTGCTGGCGCAATTTCATAACCTCCTGATATATGTTCTGCTCGGCGCGGGGCTCATCGCCGCCGCGATGGGGCATTGGGTGGACACCATCGTCATTCTTGGCGTGGTGCTGGTCAATGCGATGATCGGGTTTGTGCAGGAGGGCAAGGCGGAAGATGCGCTGCGTGCCATCCGTGACATGCTCTCCTCGCAGGCGATGGTGTTGCGCGACGGCAGGCACGTGAGCATGTCGGCCGGGGAACTGGTGCCCGGCGATATCGTGTTATTGCAATCCGGTGACAAGGTCCCGGCGGATCTGCGCCTGTTTCGTGCCAAGGGTCTACAGATCCAGGAGGCGGTGCTGACCGGGGAATCCGTGGCAGTGGAAAAAGGCACCGAGGAGGTCACTGAGGACGCAGCATTGGGCGATCGTCTGTGCATGGCCTATTCCGGGACCCTCGTTACCCATGGCCAGGCCAGTGGTATTGTCGTCGCGACCGGCGCGGCCACGGAAATCGGGCGTATCAGCGGACTGGTCGCCCAGGTGGAGTCCCTGACCACACCGCTGCTGCGGCAGATGGCGGTGTTCTCGCGCTGGCTCACCGGCGCAGTGCTGGTGCTGGCGCTGGCGATGTTTGCGTTCGGCGTACTCGTGCGCGGCTTCAGCGCCGCAGAGATGTTCATGACGGTGGTGGGGTTGGCGGTGGCGGCCATTCCCGAAGGGCTGCCAGCAATCCTTACCGTCACGCTGGCAATCGGCGTGACGCGCCTGGCCGGACGCAATGCTATTATCCGCCGCCTGCCGGTGGTGGAGACGCTGGGCTCGGTGAGCGTGATCTGTTCCGACAAGACCGGTACCCTGACCCGTAACGAAATGACCGTGCAGAGTATCGCCACGGTAGAGTGCCTCTACACCGTGGAGGGTACCGGTTACATCCCGCGCGGCGGCTTCCTGCGCGAGGACCAGCCGATCGAGGCAGATCAGGCCCAATTGCTGATGCACATGATCCGCGCCGCGTTGCTGTGCAATGACGCCACGCTGGAACAGAGGGCGGATGATTGGCGTGTTCATGGCGACCCGATGGAGGGTGCCCTGGTCGTGCTGGCGGTCAAGGCCTCACTGGAGCCGGAGGAGCAACGGCGGCAGCATCCGCGTGCCGATCTGATTCCGTTCGATTCCGAGCACAAGTTCATGGCCACGCTGCATCATAGCCACGACGGCAGCGCCATTATCTATCTCAAGGGCGCGCCTGAGCAGGTGTTGGCGCGTTGCGCCAAGGTACAGGGCGCGGCAGGCGATGAACAGCCGTTAGATGTCGAACGCTGGCAGCTACAGGTGGAGGAGCTGGCAAACCAGGGTCAGCGCGTGCTGGCGGTGGCCTGTAAGCCCGCGCGTGCTAACCAACAGGAGCTGGATTTCAACGATGTGAAAGAGGGCCTTGTGCTGCTCGGCCTGTTTGGCCTCATCGATCCGCCGCGTACGGAGGCGATAGAGGCGGTGGCCGAGTGCCGGTCGGCGGGGATCCGCGTGAAGATGATCACGGGAGACCATGCCGGCACGGCGCTTGCCATAGCGGCACAGCTCGATCTGGAAAACAGCGCCGAAGCCATTACCGGTCACGATCTTGATCAGATGGACGATGCTGCACTGGGCGCACGTGCGCGTGAGGTGGACGTATACGCACGCGTCAGCCCGGAGCACAAGCTTAGGCTGGTAACACTGTTGCAGGCGCAGGGTGCAATCGTTGCCATGACCGGTGACGGAGTCAACGATGCCCCGGCACTGAAGCGAGCCGATGTCGGCATCGCGATGGGCCACAAGGGTACCGAGGCGGCCAAGGAGGCCTCCGAGATGGTTATTGCCGACGACAACTTTGCTTCCATCGTGCATGCTGTCGAGCAGGGCCGTACCGTCTACGACAACCTCAAGAAGGCCATCGTGTTTCTGCTGCCGATCAACGGCGGCGAGGCATTGAGTATCATGATTGCGGTGCTGTTCGGTTTTACCCTTCCGATCACCCCGGTACAGATACTCTGGGTCAACATGGTCAGTTCGGTGGCGTTGGCTATGGCGCTGGCCTTCGAGGCTACGGAACCGAATACCATGCGCCGTTCGCCACGACCGGCAAGCGAAGCTATGCTGTCGGGCTTTTTACTCTGGCGTATCGCACTGGTGTCGGTTCTGATGGCCGCCGGAGTGTTCGGCATCTTCGGCTGGGCCAGCATGCACGGTTCCACCCTGCAGGAGTCCAGAACCTATGCGGTCAATACTCTGGTGGCGATGGAGGTATTCTACCTGTTTAGCGTTCGCTACCTGCGCGCACCGTCGTTCAAGTTGGACCAGTTGTTCAGTTCTCGTGCAGCCCTTATCGCAGTGTCGGTTGTTGTCACACTGCAGCTGTTCTTTACCTACGTTCCGTTCATGGAGCGTTTCTTTGATACCCGGCCGGTGGATTTCGTACACGGTGTGGAGATCATTGCACTGGGTATGGTGCTATTCATGATTCTTGAACTGGAAAAACTTGCACTGCGCAGGTGGCGGGAGAGGCAGGAGCGTCGCTGCAATCCGGGGTCGAGTGAGATGAAATCATGACGGTGTTTCCTGACGTCTTCACCGAGATGGCGGTGCTGCTGCTGTTCGCCGCGGCAGTGGGGGCTCTGGGCGTACGCCTGCGCCAGCCCTTGATCGTCGCCTTTATCGCTGTGGGCATACTTGTCGGCCCCTCGGTGCTCGGTTGGGTGAGCGCAAACGATCAGGTCGATCTTCTGGCGAAGTTTGGCATTACTCTTCTACTGTTTGTCGTCGGTTTGAAACTGGACCTACACATTATCCGTACCATGGGGCCGGTCGCCCTGGCGACGGGACTGGGCCAGGTGATATTTACCAGCGTCGTCGGCTACCTGATCGGAATCGCCTTTGGCATGGCCCCGGTCACGGCCATGTACGTGGCGGTGGCCTTGACCTTCTCCAGTACCATCATCATCGTGAAACTGCTTTCCGACAAGCGGGAGGTGGATACGCTGCACGGGCGTATCGCCCTGGGTTTCCTGATCGTGCAGGATCTGGTTGTCGTGCTGGTCATGATTGTCCTTAATGCCATGGGTGCCACCGATGAGACCTCGTGGACCCAGGCGGCATTTGCCGTACTGGCCAAGGGTGTGGGGTTTATTCTATTGGTCGGATTGGCGATGCGGTACCTGCTACCGCGGCTGCTGCACAATCTGTCACGCTCCCAGGAATTGCTGGTGCTGTTCGGTATCGCCTGGGGTCTGGCGCTGGCGGCGCTCGGTGTGATGCTCGGTTTCAGTAAGGAGGTGGGAGCCTTTGTCGCGGGGGTTTCACTGGCCTCAACGCCCTACCGGGATGCGCTGGGCGCGCGCCTCACCAGCGTGCGTGACTTCCTGCTGCTGTTTTTCTTTCTCGATCTTGGAGCGAACCTTAACCTGGGCCTGCTGGGGGCCCAGTTGGTGGAGTCACTGGTGTTTTCGTTGTTCGTGCTTATCGGAAATCCCCTTATCGTCATGGTCATCATGGGTGCCCTGGGTTATCGCAGCCGTACCGGGTTCCTGGCCGGCCTCACGGTGGCGCAGATCAGCGAGTTCTCCCTGATTCTGGGGGCTCTGGGCCTCAGTCTGGGCCATATAAGCCCCGAGACCATGGGTCTGATAACCCTGGTCGGGTTGATCACTATCAGCGCCTCTACCTACATGATCATCTATTCGCATCCGCTGTATGAACGCCTGGCGCCCTGGCTTGGTGTCTTCGAGCGTCGTCAACCCCACCGGGAGGCCGGGCTGGAAACTGTCCCGGAAGACGCGGTACCGCTGGTGTTGCTGTTCGGGCTGGGGCGCTACGGCAACGGCATCGCCCGGACGTTGCGGGATAGGGGATGGCGGGTGCTCAGCATCGATTTCAATCCGGACCTGGTTCGCGCAGGAGACTCCATGGGACAGCGGGTCATGTTCGGGGATGCCGAAGATCCCGAGTTCATCTCGACGTTGCCGCTTGGAAGGGCACATTGGGTGGTGAGTACGGCGCGCGAACGCCATGTTAACCTGTCGTTGATTCAGTCGCTACGCAGTCTCGGTTACCACGGCCGGATCGCCATCGCAGCACAATCGGTGGATGATGCGGCCAGGTTTGAGCAGGCGGGGGCAGACCTGGTGCTGATGCCGTTTGCTGATGCAGCCTTCGAGGCGGTCGATCGCATCATGGGACCGGAATTCATTCGGGAGGAGAAACCATGAACAAGGCACGGCAAGAGATCGACTGGTGGACCGTACTATCTCGGGCTATGCTGTTTTCAATCATCTGGTGGGCGCTTACCGATGGCGCGGACGGATCCTGGCTGATCGGTGGGCCGGTGGTGTTGTGTGCGCTCGTTGCCAGTGTCGCGCTAAGGCCGAAGGAAGGCATTGTGTGGCGGGAGTTGCTGTTTTTTGTGCCCTTTTTTCTGTGGCATTCGCTGATAGGGGGAGTCGACGTGGCGCGACGGGCGTTCCACCCGCGAATGCCCATTGCCCCGGAGCTTGTTGAATACCCCCTCCAGCTGCCCCCGGGGTTGCCCCAGGTGACCCTGGTCAACATCATGAGCCTGTTACCCGGCACGCTGGGTGTCGAGCTTGAAGGGCAAATGTTAAAAATCCACTTACTGGATGGACGGGGCGATTACTTGTCAGGCCTCAAGAGGCTGGAGCGGCGCGTGGGGCGCATCTGGGTGGAAAGTGCGGACGACTTCTCTCGGGGGTGAGTGAAATGCAACGATTCAGAAACATCCTTTGTGTAATGGAACACGGGGAGAGTGGAATGCCGGCGTTGGAGCGGGCGGTCACTCTGGCGAGGAACAACCAGGCGACCCTGACCGTGGTCGATGTGATTCCCCGTATCCCGGCAGGCATCAGCATGCCGGATGGCGGGCCCATCTCCCGCGACCTGCAAGAGGCAATGGCGCGAGAGCACGAAGCGAGTCTCGTTTCGCTGCTCGAGCCCTACCGGGACAAGCTCGATATCAATCTTGGTGTCCTGATGGGTACCCCCTTCCTGGAGATCGTCCGGACGGTCTTGCGCAACGGTTATGACCTGGTGATCAAGTGCCCGGAATCGCCAGGCTGGCTGGATCGCTTTTTTTCCGGGGACGATATGCACCTGTTACGGAAGTGCCCATGCCCTGTATGGCTGGTCAAACCCCAGGCAGGAGAAACCTACCGGCGTATTCTCGCGGCGGTGGACGTCTATGATGGTTATCCGGAAAAAGAGCTGGAAGCGCGCCGCAGGTTGAATGTCCAGGTGCTGGAGATGGCAGTTTCGGTGGCGATATCGGAGTCCGCGGAGTTACATGTCGTGCATGCCTGGGAGTCCCTGAGCGAGATGGCCAGGGGTCTTGTCTTCTCATCCGATCTTTCAAGCGAAAAGATTGTGCTGAACATGGAACAGGAGCGGTGGCACCAGCAGGAGCTTCTGGATCAGTTTATGAAGAGTATGAGGGCCAGAACCACCGAGCTGAGGGATGCCCTGGACTACCTGGGTCCGGCGATTCACCTGCTGAAGGGGGGCGCACGCAGGGAGATACCGGCGTTGGCCAAAAGCCTGGCTGTAGATTGCATCGTCATGGGTACGGTAGCGCGCACCGGCATCCGGGGTTTTATCATGGGCAACACGGCGGAGACCATACTGGAACAGATCGAGTGTTCGGTTCTGGCCATCAAGCCAGATGGATTTAGAACGCCGGTTGCGCTGGATGAGTGAAAGCTCTCAAGGGGGTAGGTGAGATGAGGCGGTTTAAAAAGATTCTTTGCGTGATGGCGCCAGGGTCGAGTTGCAGGAGTGCACTGGAGCGTGCTGTCGGTCTGGCCGAGAGCAACCAGGCGACCTTGACCGTGGCGACCGTGGCCGAACGTGCCCCGGCCGATTTTCGGCTAGCCGGGAAGGGACTGGACCAGGGCGACTTGCAGGTCAGGCTCGCAGAGGCCCAGGTCCAGAGACTGGAAACCCTGATCGATCCCTTTCGCACCCGGGCCGATATCAAAACGCTGGTCATGACGGGTACCCCGTTCCTGGAGATTATCCGCCAGGTGTTACGGAAAGGACATGACCTGGTGATCAAGTGTCCCGACTCCCCCGACTGGCTGGACCGCTTCTTTGCGGGTGACGATATGCACCTGCTGCGCAAGTGCCCCTGTCCTGTGTGGATGATCAACCCGGAGAGCGGGCCTTCCTATCAGCGTATCCTTGTGGCCGTCGATGTGGATGACAACTACCCCCCGGATGAGCTGGAGATACGCAATGCCTTGAATGAAGTGGTGATGGAAATCGCCGGCTCCCTGGCGGTTTCCGAGTTTGCCGAGTTGCACGTGGTACATGCCTGGGAGGCCATTGGAGAGAGCGCTCTGCGCAACGGCGCATTCATAAGTCAGCCGAAAGCTGATGTAGATGCCTACGTGGAGCAGGTCAGGCGGTCGAATGCCCGGCGCCTGGATGAACTGATTGAACACGTGACCGGGACATTGGGATCGGACGCCATGGAATACCTGAAACCCCAACTGCATCTGCAAAAGGGGGCGGCCCGCAAGGAGATCCCGGCGCTGGCCAGGCGGCTGCAGGTAGACTGCATTGTCATGGGTACGGTGGCGCGCACCGGCATCCGTGGCTTCTTTATGGGTAATACGGCAGAGACCATTCTGGGGCAGATAGACTGTTCGGTGTTGGCGATCAAGCCGCCGGGATTTGTTACGCCGGTCGCGCTGGAGGACTGACCGGGCATGCAGCATCTCTACCTGTTACTGGCGGTGTTCCTGCTACTGAACCTGGGCGCCGGTATGTGGCGAGTGCTGCGCGGCCCGACAGCCGCTGATCGCATGCTGGCTGCGCAGCTGTTCGGCACTACTGCTGTGGCGGTCCTGTTACTACTGGCTGAACTGGAAAACAGTGTGGCATTGCGTGACGTGGCACTGGTCTTTGCCCTGCTGGCAGCGGTGACGGCAATTGCTTTCGTGCGCCGAGCCTGGGCCGGAACGGAGGACAGCAATGACACCCGGTGACTATCTGAGCGCGGCATTGCTGATCATGGGTAGCCTGTTCTTCCTGGCTGGAACCATCGGCCTGTTGCGATTCCCGGATGTCTACACGCGGCTACATGCCTTGACCAAGGCCGATAACGTGGGCCTGGGGCTGATCGTGGCAGCCCTGGCGATTCAGGCTTCATCCTGGGCAGGTGTGGTGAAACTGGTGTTGATCTGGCTGTTGGTGTTGCTGGCGGGTTCGAGCGTCTCGCACCTGGTGTCCCGTTCCGCCTTGCACAGGGGGGTCGACGTATGGAAGGGATGACCTGGTTGGGATGGTCCTTCGACGCCTTCGTTGGGGCGGGCTTGCTGTGGCTGGCCTGGAGGGCCCTCGCCAGCCCGGACCTGTTCAAGGCTGTGGTCCTGTTTGTCGCCTTCGGCCTGCTGCTGGCGCTGGCGTGGGTGCGGCTGGAGGCGCCAGATGTCGCCCTGGCCGAGGCAGCCATCGGTGCCGGGCTTACCGGCGCATTGTTGATAGCGGCATTGACACGACTGGGTATCAGTATGGCATCCGGGAGACATCGGAATAACAACAAGGAGGAGTTGTGAATGAAATGCTGAAAACGTTCGAACGCCTGGTCAACGTGGCGCTGATGCTGTTGCTGTGCGTGGTGATTGGCCTGACTGTAGTGGATCTCGTCTGGTTGCTGATCGAAGACATACTGGCGCCGCCGCTGTTCAGGGTATCGGCGCATGACCTGTTGGAGCTATTCGGCCTGTTTCTGCTGGTGCTTATCGGCCTGGAGCTGTTGGAAACCATACGGCGTTTCTATACGGAAGGCAGGATCGAACTGCGGGTCATATTTACCGTCGCGTTGATAGCGCTCGGCCGCAAGATCATTATTCTCGAACCGACTAAGTATGAAGGACTCACCATGATAGGCCTGGGGGTGATCATCCTTGCGCTGGTCGCAGGATATCTTGCCGTCGCAAACAAAGGCCTGGTCTTACGACAGGGTCGGGGTCGATCAGAGTCGGAGGAGAGCTGAGATGGCAGGGTACGCATGGCTGTTGCGACTGCTCCTGCTGCTGCTTGCCGTGGGCCTGGGCTACGCGGTGTTATCGCTTCCAGATCAGGCGCAGGGACTTCAGCCTGACGTGCTCGGGAAGATGGACCAGAGCGGCGTGACGCATCCCGTTACGGCGGTATTGCTCAACTTTCGCGGCTACGACACCCTCTTGGAAATGGCCGTGTTATTGCTGGCCCTGCTGGGTATCTGGTCACTGGGTGGCCTGCCGGAGGCTCGCCCGGAGTCCGAGCCGGGTCCGGTCCTGGGTACCCTGACGCAGGTTCTGGTGCCGGTACTTATCGTGGTGGCGGGTTACTTGCTGTGGACGGGCGCCCATGCCCCGGGGGGGGCGTTCCAGGCCGGCGCGGTACTGGGTGCCGCCGGCGTCCTGCTGCAATTGACCGGTTGGCGACTTCCACGGCGTGCCGCGGGCCATCCGTTGCGCATCACGTTGGTAGCGGGGGTCGCTGTGTTCCTCATCGTTGCGGCGTTACCACTGCCGGGCGGACGGCAGTTGCTGGAATACGACCCGAATTATGCCGGTGTCCTGATCCTTGTTGTTGAGGCGTTCGCTACCGTTTCAATTGGGGTGACACTGGCCGCACTCTTTTTTGGTGCTGATCCGACGGACAAGGCGCCAAAATGAGTGTCCCGTTTCTGTATGCACTGGTCGGCATCGGGCTTTTCTGTCTCGGCTTCCACGGGTTGATCGTTTACGACCATCTGCTGCGCAAGATCCTGGCGATCAACATAATGGGCAGTGGGGTCTTCCTGGTCCTGGTGGCCCTGGCAAAGCGGGGAGGGGAGGCAGCGCCGGATCCGGTGCCCCATGCGATGGTGATTACCGGAATCGTGGTGGCGGTCTCGGCAACCGCCCTTGCGCTGGGGCTGATGTTGAAGGTGCAGGCCGCCACTGGCCACGCCGTATTGCCTGGCAAGAGTAGGGATTAGGAGGTATGCAGGCAATTTTGTCCGAACTCCCCTGGGGCCTTTTCCTGATCCTGATACCCTTGATCGGTGGCATTGCCTGCTTCCTCCTCCCGGTGGTCGCGAGGAGGCTCGGGCTACTGACAGCATCACTGGTGCTGAGTGCTGCCGTGGGCCTGGGGTGGCAACTCTCGAGCCGTGGTGTCTACCACCATGCCGTGGGTGGTTGGGGCGCTCCACTTGGCATAGATTTGTATGCCGATGGCCTGAGCCTGTTGATGCTGGTCATGACGGCGCTGGTTGGATTCGGTGTCAGCCTGTATGCCACAGGCTATTTCAAGCCTGGGCACCTGGTCCGATTCTGGCCCCTCTGGTTGTTGCTGCTCGGAGCGCTGAATGCGCTGTTTCTTTCGGCTGACCTGTTCAATCTCTACGTGACCCTGGAGCTGGTTGGCCTGTCTGCAGTGGCGTTGACGGCATTGCAGGGCGGGCGTGATGCGCTGACGGGGGCGATGCGCTATCTGCTGGCAACGTTGCTGGGGTCCCTGGCCTATCTGCTGGGTGTGGCACTGCTTTATCACGGTTTCGGTACGGTCGATCTCGTGCTGCTCTCTGAACGGGTGGTGCCGTCACCGGTTGTGTGGGCGGCGCTGGGTCTGATGAGTGCCGGGCTGATCCTTAAGACCGCACTTTTCCCCCTGCATTTCTGGCTGCCCCCGGCCCATGCCAGCGCACCGGCACCGGTAAGCGCCGTGCTATCCGCCCTGGTGGTGAAGGCCTCTTTTTATATTCTGCTGCGGCTGTGGCTGGCGATCTTCTCGGACATATCGGGTGACGTGGCGGGCCTGTTTGGCCTGCTGGGGGCCGGGGCGGTACTGTGGGGTTCCCTGCAGGCCTTGCGACAGACCCGGGTCAAGTTGCTGGTTGCCTACTCCACCGTCGCCCAGATCGGCTACCTTTTCCTGGTCTATCCGCTTGCGCCCGGCATGGGGATAACTGCCTGGAGCGCGATGGCCTACCTGCTGATCTCTCATGCGTTGGCCAAGGCGGCCATGTTCATGGCCGCGGGGAACCTGATGCAATTCGGTGGTCATGACCGGATCGCCGATCTCGATCGCGTGGTCCAGCGCCTGCCCCTTACCGCGGGGGCCTTCGCTTTGGCAGGGGTCAGTATCATGGGGCTTCCGCCGAGTGGCGGTTTCAACGGCAAGTGGCTGCTGTTGCAGGCGGCACTGGCCCAGGGGCGTTGGGACCTTGTGGGTGTCATATTCCTGGGTGGGGTGTTGGCGGCCGGTTACGTATTCAAGGTACTGGGTAACACCTTCACCCAGGCGCCCAGGACACACGAACCGATCAGCGTGCCGGCCCGGATGCAGTGGGCAGCCGTGTTGCTGGCGGCAGGGGCCATCCTGATCGGGTTCCTGTCGTCACCGCTAATGGCATTGCTGGAGGTGGGCGATCCCTTCAATATTAACGGGAAGGGACCATGAACTGGGAATTCTGGATACCGCTACTGGTCGTCGCCAGCTCCCTGTTGCCCGGACTGATTATCTTCGGCCTGGCTGAAGAGAGGGTGCGCCTGCGCACCACCCTCAACCTGCTCGGGGCGCTTTCCAAACTGGCGCTGGTTGCTCTGATGCTGTGGGGAGTCTACCACGAGCACCATTATGAAACCCGACTGGCATTACTGCCCGGTCTGGAACTGGTTTTGCGCGCGGGACCGCTGGCATTGCTGTTTGTCGCCTTATCCACGGTATTGTGGCTGCTGACCACTGTCTATGCGATCGGCTACCTGGAAGGGTCGCCGAATCGCAGCCGGTTCTTCGGTTTCTTCAGCCTGTGCGTCACCGCTACCGTCGGTGTAGCGCTGGCAGGTAACCTGATCACCTTCCTGCTGTTTTACGAATTGTTGACCCTGTCGACCTATCCGCTGGTGGTACATCGCGGTACCGATGAGGCTCGTCGTGCCGGCCAGGCCTACCTGGTCTACACGGTGATTGGTGGTGCCTTGTTGCTGTTGGGTACCGCATGGCTCTACACGCTTACGGGGGACCTGGAGTTTACCCCCCGTGGTTTTGTCGATGACCTGGGGCCTGAACAGGGTCCGGTTCTGGTGATCATCTTTTTCCTTCTGATTGCCGGGTTGGGCGTCAAGGCCGCCTTGGTGCCGCTGCATGGCTGGTTGCCCCAGGCCATGGTGGCGCCGGCGCCGGTCAGCGCCCTGCTGCATGCCGTTGCCGTGGTCAAGGCCGGCGCCTTCGGCATCGTTCGCGTTGTGTACGATGTATTCGGCGTGGAGTTCGCGGCGAGCCTGGGGGTGATGCAGCCCCTGGCCTGGCTTGCGGCATTCACGATTATCTACGGTTCCCTGCGCGCCCTGTTTCAGGATGACCTGAAACGCAGGCTGGCGTTCTCCACCGTCAGCCAGGTCTCCTATATTGCTCTTGGGGTTGCCATCGCGGGTCCCATTGCCACCATCGGTGGCATCGTGCACCTGGTGCACCAGGGACTGATGAAGATTACCCTGTTCTTCTGTGCCGGCAACCTGGCGGAAACCCT
>JAPHTA010000034.1 GCA_026196475.1 Sedimenticola sp. | reverse complement strand
GTGTCACCCAACTCTATAAATATTTCCCCAAGCTCTGCTTCCCCACCTGTGGTCTGGAGATCAACCAGCGCCGGGCAAAGATGAACCCGAACCTGACCATCCTGACCATGGCCGAGGTCACCGACATCCAGGGCGAGGCGGGCAACTACACCGCCAGTGTGAAGATCAGCCCGCGCTACGTAAACGACAACTGCACCGGCTGTGGCGACTGCGCCCGGGCCGTGGAAGGGGAGTTCGACGACGAGTACAACTACGGTATGGGCAAGCGCAAGGGCGCCTACCTGCCGCACCGCATGGCCCACCCCCAGCGCTACGTGATCGATCCGGCGATCCTCGGTACCGACGACGCGGAGAAGGCCAGAGCGGCCTGCAAGGCCGGCGCCATTGACCTGGAGATGCAGGAGGAGACGATCTCCTTCAAGGCCGGCGCCGTGGTCTGGGCCACCGGATGGCAGCCCTACGACGCCAACCGGATTCAGCCCTACGGCTACGACCGCTTCCAGAACGTCATCACCAATGTCGAGTTCGAGCGCATGGCCGATCCCAACGGCCCCACTGGCGGCAAGATCCTGCGCCCCTCGGATAGCGCCGAAGCGAAGAATATCGCCTTCATCCAGTGTGCTGGTTCCCGCGACAAGAACCACCTGCTGCACTGCTCCCGGATCTGCTGTATGGCCACCCTGAAGCAGACCCACTACGTCCAGGAAGCGCTGGGCGACGAGGGCAAGTCCACCATCTACTACATCGATATCCGCGCCATCGACCGCTTCGAGGAGTTCTACCAGACGGTGAAAGAGAACCCGAACGTCAGCTTCATCAAGTCCAAGGTGGCCTCGATCACCCAGAACCGTGAGAACAGCAACCCGGTACTTAACGGCGTGGACACCGAGGGTTACCACCGCTATGCCAACGAGCATGACCTGGTGGTACTGGCGGTCGGCATGCAGCCAAGCGTGGCGAAAGAGAGCTTCCCGGTGGATATCGTGATCAACGAAGAGGGCTTCATCGAGCCGGCCACCGAGAATGGTGGCATCTTCGCCGCCGGCTGCTCATCCGATGCGCTGGACGTGAATCGCGCGGTACAGCAGGCCACGGGCGCCGCCCTGCGCGCCATCCAGGTAGTCAACCGCGTCGCCGGAACGGAGGGTTAACAACGTGTCTGACGAAAAGAAATTTGCTGGTTACATCTGCACGGGCTGCGGACTGGGTGACCGACTGGACTCCAGCCAGCTGGAGATGATTGCAACCCGCGAAGGCAAGATGCAGTCCTGCAAGCAGCATGAACTGCTGTGCGGCAGCGAGGGTGTGCAGATGATCCGTGACGACATCGCCAACGAGGGTGTCACCCACGTGATGATCGCCGCCTGCTCGCGGCGCGCGAAGGTGGAGGCCTTCAACTTCTCCGACGTGGCGGTGACCCGCGCCAACCTGCGTGAAGGCGTGATCTGGGTGCGCCCGGACGAGGACGAGCACCGGGAGACCACCCAGGAGATGGCGGACGACTACATCCGCATGGCCTGTGCCGAGCTGCGCTCGATGTCGATCCCCGCCCCCTCCGGCGAGCAGGAGCTGAACAAGACCATCATGGTGGTCGGTGGTGGTATCACCGGCATGAGCGCGGCACTGGAGGCGGCGGCCGCCGGCTACCCGGTGCATCTGGTCGAGAAGAGTGGCGCCCTGGGCGGCCACGCCGCGGACTACTACCGCGCCATCCCCACCCGCTCACCCTACCGCGACCCGCAGGAGACCGGGGTGGCGGAGATGATCGCCCGGATCGACGCCGACGACTCGATCACGGTTCATCTGAACAGCACCGTGGCCAAGACCGCCGGAGCCCCGGGGCGCTTCAACGTGGAGATCGCCACCGAGTCCGGCTCGGTGGAAAGCCTCTCCATCGGCGCCATCATCCAGGCCACCGGCTTCAAGCTCTACGACCCCTCCGGCCTCAAGCAATACGCCTACAGCAGCAGCCCGGACATCGTCACCAACCACGAGCTGGAGAAGCTGGTCAAGGAGGCCGACGGTGGCCCGATCAAGCGCCCGTCCGACGGTAAAGAGGTGAAGGCGGTAGCCTTCGTCCAGAACGTCGGCCAGAGTTCCACCGAGGAAGACCAGCTGCCGTACCACTCCGGTATCGGTGACCTGATCGCCATCAAGCAGGCGATGTACTTCAAGGCGCAGAACGAAGGTTGCGACACCACCATCCTGTTCAACAACCTGCGCACCTCGGGTGCTGCCGGCGAGGACTTCTACCGCGCCGCCCAGGACAAGATGGTCACCTTCTCCAAGGGCCAGGTCAGCGAAGTGGTTCCGGGTGACAACCTGGAGGTCAGGTTCCAGGACCTGATCCTGGACGAGGAGACCAGCATGCAGGCCGACCTGGTGGTACTGGACGTGGGCATGATGCCCAATTCCGGGCCCGACCCCTACGCGGTACCGATGGCAATCGACGACGAGGCCGAGGCAAGTGAAGAGGCGGAGGACACCCCGCCACCCCCCAGCGTCAGCGTCGACTCGATCCTCAACCTGGACTACCGCCAGGGCACCGACCTGCCGCACCTGAAGAACGGGTTTACCGACTCCCACTTCATCTGTTTCCCCTACGAGACCCGGCGCACCGGCATCTACGCCGCCGGCCCGCTGCGGCGACCGATGGACATGCGCCAGGCCCAGGACGACGCTACCGGTGCCGCCATGAAGGCGATCCAGGCGGCCGAGAACGCCGGCAAGGGCATGGCCGCCCACCCGCGCGCCGGCGACCTGTCGTTCCCCCGTTTCCGCATGGATGGCTGCACCCAGTGCAAACGCTGCACCGTGGAGTGTCCGTTCGGCGCCATCAACGAGGACGAGAAGGGCTACCCGATGTTCAACGAATCACGTTGCCGCCGCTGCGGCACCTGCATGGGCGCCTGCCCGGTGCGCGTGATCTCGTTCGAGAACTACTCGGTCGAAACCGTGAACCAGCAGATCAAGAACGTGGATGTGCCGGAGGAGTTCGACGAGAAGCCCCGCATCCTGGTCCTGGCCTGCGAGAACGACGCCTACCCGGCGCTGGACCAGGCCGGTATGAACGGTGTCGAGATCAACCCCTGGGCCCGGGTCATCCCGGTCCGCTGCCTGGGTTCGGTCAGCCTCTCCTGGATCACCGACTCTCTCAACAACGGCTACGACGGTATCGTGCTGATGGGCTGCACCAAGGGCGACGACTACCAGTGCCACTTCGTGCGCGGCTCGGCCATGGCCCACGAGCGCATGGGCAAAGTGGGAGACACCCTCTCCTCCCTCAACCTGGAGCCGGAGCGCGTGGTGGTTCACGAAGTCGCCATCACCGACATCGAGCGCGCACCGAAGCTGATCAACGATATGGCTGAGACTGTCGAGAAGATCGGCCTGAGCCCGTTCAAGTTCTAGGGGATACGGATTATGAGCGATTTGAATACCGCAATGACCGAAAGGTACCGCAGCAGCTTCCTGAAGGAGGTTGAGGCCAATGTCGAAGAGGGCGCGTGGGTCAAGATGTGCATGCAGTGCGGCGTCTGTGCCGGCTCCTGTCCCCTCGGCAACGCCTGGGAACACACCCCGCAGAAGATCTTCATGATGATCCGTGCCGGCAAGCGCGAGGCGGTGCTCTCGTCCGACGCCATGTGGATGTGCACCTCCTGCTACAACTGTATCGCACGCTGCCCGCGCGGCCTGCCGATCACCCACATCATGCACGGCCTGGCCCACTACGCCAAGCGTCTCGGCCTGGTGCCGAAGGGGCAGCCGACCCAGGAGTTCTCGCAGATCTTCTGGGACAACCTGATGAAGAAGGGCCGGGTCAACGAGCTGAAGCTGGGCCTCTCCCTCTACTTCAAGGATGGCTTTGGCCAGGGCATCAAGAACGCCCTCGCCAACAAGAAGCTTGGTCAGAACATGATGAAAGCGAAACGAATGAACGCCATGGAGTTCTTTGGCGGACACAGCGTCAAGGATACCGGTGGCTTCCAGAAGATGATCCGGAAAGCCCAGGAGATCGAAGACGCCAGAATCCAGGGCAACGACTAAGCGAGGAACCGACCCATGGCCAAGAAAGAAGTCTCATTCTACCCGGGATGCTCCTCACAGACAGGAGCCTCCTCATCCAACCTGATGCGCGCCACCGAGACCATGTGCTCCGAGCTGGATATCCAGCTCAACGAGATTCCGGACTGGAACTGCTGTGGCGCCTCGATCGGTTACGGCGGCGGTGGCGAGCTGCCGCGCCTGACCCTGTCGGCGCGTAACATCGCCCTCTCCGAGCAGCACAACCCGGGACAGGAGATCATCGCCACCTGCGCCGCCTGCTGGCTCTCCACCCGCGAGGCCAAGGAGCGTCTGCATGAGGACGAGAACATGTTCCGCGACGCCAACACCGCGCTGAACGAGATCAACCTGAAACTGAACAACCAGAC
>JAPHTA010000203.1 GCA_026196475.1 Sedimenticola sp. | reverse complement strand
TCTTCTATGCCATGGGTTGCAATCATGAGCTGGACAAGCAGATGTCAGCCTGGATCAGCAATATCCGCAACCAGGGCCGGGCCGGTGTTCCCGGGCCGGTGGAGTTCGTGGCACTGGATCATTACCTGCATGATATGCGCCTGTACAAGAGCCGCTCAGAGATCAAGGCGATGCGCACCGCGGCCCGGATCTCCGCCAGGGCACACAAGCGGGCGATGCAGTTCTGCCGGCCTGGATTGAAGGAGTGGCAGGTGGAAGCGGAGCTGGTGCATGAGTGCGCCAGCCAGGGGGGGCGCTACCAGGCGTATACCCCGATTGTCGGCGGCGGCGCCAACAGCTGCATCCTGCATTACGTGGAGAACAGTGCAGAGCTCAAGGATGGTGACCTGTTGCTGATCGATGCGGGTTGTGAGTATGACTACTACGCGTCGGATATCACCCGGACCTTCCCGGTCAGCGGACGTTTCTCCCCGGAGCAGCGAGCGATCTATGAACTGGTACTCCAGGCCCAGGCTGCGGCTATTGAAAAGGTCAGGCCGGGCAATCACTGGAACGACCCCAACGATGCCGTGATTCGCGTGGTAACCAAGGGGCTGGTGGATCTGGGTATCCTCAAGGGCCGGGTGTCGACGCTGATCCGCAAGGAGGCCTACAAGCCGTTCTACATGCACCGGGCCGGTCACTGGCTGGGCATGGATGTACACGACGTGGGGGATTACAAAATCGACGGCAAGTGGCGCCTTCTGGAGCCTGGTATGGCGCTCACCGTGGAGCCTGGGATCTACATTCCGGCCGGTTCGAAAGGCGTGGCTAAAAAATGGTGGAACATCGGAATCCGGATCGAGGATGACCTGGTGGTCACAAAAGATGGCTACGACATCCTGTCCAGGGACGCGCCGAAGACGGTGGAGGAGATCGAGTCACTGATGGCGTCATGATCGGCTTTCAAGGGCCAGGCCGTCACCGCCGAAAAGCACCAGGTCCTGGATGTCGAGTTTCAGCGTGACCCGGTCCCCGGTCTGGTGCCGCTGGTGGCTGGGTGCGAGACACTGGAAACGGTTGCCATCCTCCAGTTGCAGCGTATAGAGGAAATCCGCGCCCTGGAACAGCTGCTCGATTATCCTCGCCTGGATCCCTTCCGGCTTGGTGGTCAGGTGCAGGTCGTCCGGCCGGATCAGCAGTTGCAGTTTGTCGCCGGGTTCAAGGGGTGGGGGTAGCTTGCCGCTCAGAAGTCCAAACGGGGTGTCGATGCTGTTTCGGTCCGCCACCTGTATCGGAAACAGGGTGCCACGCCCGATAAAGTCCGCCACAAAGGTGGTTGCAGGGTGGTGGTAGAGGTTGTAGCTGCTATCCCACTGGTGCAGCTGTCCCTGGTTCATTACCCCGGTATGGTCGGCCATGGCGAAGGCCTCGGACTGGTCATGGGTGACCAGGATCGCGGTGATGCCATCCTCTTTCAGCAGGGTCCTGACCTCTGCCGCGAGTTGTGTGCGCAGTTCCGGGTCGAGGGCGGAAAAGGGCTCGTCCAGCAGCAGTATCTCGGGACGGGGTGCCATTGCCCTGGCCAGGGCAACCCGCTGCTGCTGGCCGCCGGAGAGCTGGTGTGGATGCTGTTTCTCCTGTCCAGTGAGCCCGACCAGTTTCAACAGGTCCCGGATCCGCTGTCGCCTCTCACCTGCCGACCTGTCCCTAAGCCCGAAGCCTATATTGTCGGCAATGCTCAGGTGGGGAAAGAGCGCGAAGTCCTGGAACACCATGCCGACCCGTCTGCGCTCCGGGGCCACCATCACCCGTTCGCTGCTGACGGTCTTCCCCTGCAGGGCGATTCGGCCATTGTGCAGCGGCTCGAATCCGGCAATGGCTCGCAGCAGGGTGGTCTTGCCGCACCCGCTGGGTCCCAGCAGGCAGCCGATATCGCCCTGACTTAGTTGCAGGCTGACCTGCCTGACCACCGGGAGGCTGTCAAATCGGACCGAGGCGTCTTCCAGTTCAAGTTGATAGGTCATGTTGCGCTCTTGAATGCCTGATTGAACGGCTTAGCAGGATAACCGGAATGATGCCGGCAAGCACGATCGCCAGCGCGGCGCTTGATGAGTCCATCAGGCGTTCGTCCGAGGCCAGTTCGAAGGCGCGCACGGCAAGGGTGTTGAAGTTGAACGGTCGCAGAACCAGGGTGGCGGGCAGCTCTTTCATCACGTCCACGAATACCAGCAGCAGTGCCGTGAGCAGGCTGCCCTTCAACATCGGCAGGTGGATTCGCGTCAGCACCTCTCCCGGTCTTGCACCCAGGGAACGCGCACTTTCGTCGATGGTCTGCCTGATCTTGCCGAGTCCGGCCTCCACGGTCTGTAGTGAAACCGCGAGAAAGCGAACCAGGTAGGCGAACACCAGCGCAATCAGGGTGCCGCTCAGCAGCAGGCCGGTTGAGATACCAAAGTGCTCGCGCATGAGGCTGTCCAGGCTGTTGTCGATCCAGGCGAGGGGCAGCATCACGCCCACGGCGATTACCGTCCCGGGTACTGCGTAGCCCATGCCGGCGATACGTACCGAGGCGCTGGTGAGGCGCTCTGGAATCAGGCGTTTGCCGTAGCCCATCAGCAGGGCAAGGAGCAGCGCCAGCAGTGCAGTGCCAGCGGCCAGTCCCACCGTGTTCAGGGTCAGTTGCAGGAAGCTGCTGTCGATCATGTTACGGGTTTCGATGGCCCAGAACAGCAACTGGCCTGCCGGTAGCAGAAAACCGAAAAAGAGGGCGCCGCTGCAGATCAGGATGGCGCCCATCTTCTGGTGCCCTCTCAGTACGAAACCGGGCAGCGACTGGTGGCGCTGGCTGGAGTGGTGATAGCGCATTCTGCGGCGTGACCAGCGTTCAAGCAGGACCAGGGTGAAGACGAACAGAAGAAGGGTGGTGGAGAGTTGGGCTGCGGCCGCGCTGTCATCCATGCCGAACCAGGTACGGAAAATGCCGGTGGTGAAGGTGCCGATTCCGAAATATTGCACTGTCCCATAGTCCGCCAGGGTCTCCATCAGTGCCAGGCTGAGCCCGGCGACCACGGCCGGTCTGGCTAGCGGCAGGGCGACCCGGAAAAAGGTCTGCCAGGGTCCGTTACCCAGGGTCCGGCTCACCTCCAGCACGCATACCGACTGCTCCAGGAAGGCGGCCCGGGAGAGCAGGTAGACATAGGGATAGAGGGTCAGGGAGAGCATGATGCCGGCACCGCCGAGGGAGCGGATCTCGGGAAACCAGTAGTCGCCGTAGCTCAGGTCAAGCCATTCTCGAAGCGCACTCTGGACCGGACCCGCTACGTCGAACATCCCGGTATAGGTGTAGGCGATAATGTAGGCCGGCATGGCCATCGGCAGCAACAGGGCCCACTCGAACAGAGCGCGCCCGGGAAAGCGGCACATGGTGGTCAACCAGGCGGTGGATACACCGATCAGCAGGGTGCCGGTGGCAACCTCCAGCATCAGCAGCAGGGAGTTCGATACATAGTCGGCGAGTACCGTGTCCGCCAGGTGGCGCCAGACCTCGCCGGCAGGAAGCAGGCCGTAGCTGACCACGACCAGCACCGGTAGTGCCAGTAACAGTGTTGTAGTGACAATGCTCACGCGCCAGGGTAACAGCGCTGCGGTGATCCTCTGGTTGCGGCCCGGCACCGGTGCTTCCTGTAATTGTTACGGGGGTGACAGGCTCGGCGCCATCCGGAGATGGCGCCGAGCGGAGACTGTTATTCTGCGGGGTATCGACCACCCAGTGCAAGGCGGCCGGTGGTGCGGTCTACTTCCAGCCGGCCCGGTCCATCAGGCGCACCGCCTCGGGGTTGTTGATGCCGAGGCGGGACAGGTTCAGGTTGTCCGCCTTGAACTGACCCCACTGCTTCAGCGTATCGGACCACTCGACACCCTCCCGGACAGGGTACTCGTGATTGACCCTGGCGTACCACGCCTGGGAGTCCTCGCTGACCAGGAATTCGAGCAGCCTGATCGCCTCCTCGCGGTGTTTGGCAGACTGGGTCACGCCGGCGCCGCTGACATTGACGTGGGCGCCGCGCCCCTCCTGGTTGGGCCACAGAATGGCGACTTTGGCAGCGGCTTCACGCTGCTTTTCGTCATCGCTGTTAATCATCGCGCCCAGGTAGTAGGTGTTGACCACGGCCAGGTCACAGACACCGGCGGCCGCCGCCTTGACCTGGTCCCGGTCACCGCCTTTTGGTTTGCGAGCCATGTTCCCGACCATTCCGTTGGCCCAGGCCTGGGTAGCCTCTTCACCATTGGCTTCGAGCAGGGATGCTACCAGTGACTGGTTGTAGATGTTGCCGGAACTGCGGATGCAGATGCGCCCCTTCCAGGTGGCGTCCGCCAGGTCCTCGTAGCGGGCGAGCTGGTCGGGGGTTACCTTCCCCTTGACATAGGTGATGACCCGGGCCCTTACGGAGAGTCCGTGCCAGTAGCCTTCCGGGTCGCGGTAGCTGACGGGAATGGTGTTGTTGAGCGTTGTGCTGCTGACCGGCTGCAGAACCCCGGCGCTCTTGGCTCGATGCAGGCGGCCGGCGTCGGTGGTGATGAGCAGGTCCGCCGGTGAGTTGGCGCCCTCGCTGGTGAGCCGTTTAAGCAGTGCGTCCGCCTTCCCGGTCACCAGGTTGACCTTGATGCCTGTCTGGTCGGTGAAGCGGTCCAGCAGTGGCTTGATCAGCGCCTCCTTGCGGGCCGAATAGACATTGACCTCGCTGGAAATCGCCTGGGGTGCTATGGCCGCCAGGGCCAGGACAAGGCCGAGTGTAATGATCTTCTTCATGCGTGCGCTCCTTAGGGATTCGATTGTCTAAACGTATCTTATTAAGAATCATTCGTGTTATCAATCCTATTTTTGATTTCTTTTGGTTTGTCTGGGGCCGATCGCGACCTGTTAAAGGCTCTGTTGGCAAAGTATGAGCGAGCCGGTATAGTCGCAGGTTCAACCCGTACCCGTGTGGGAGAGGTCGGCCAGGGCCGACGCCGAAGGCGCAAACCGTCCGGAATCGCTCAGGCAAAAGGACCGCACGTTTGGAAGCAGCTGCTTCCGGGTTGACTCTGGAGAGTGGCCGTGAGGCCCACCGACGGGGCAGGGGCCGGGAGATAACCGGCTTCAAACTCTCAGGTTCAGGACAGAGGGGCGGCGCAGGAGTGATCTCTTGCGCCGCCCTTTTTTTTTGTCCAGGGATGGACTTATGCCGCGAAGACCAGGGAGGGTCGGGAGCGGCGCTGTCCAGGGATGGACTTATGCCGCGAAGACCAGGGAGGGTCGGGAGCGGCGCTGTCCAGGGATGGACTTATGCCGCGAACGACTCCAGGGATGGAGGAGGTAGGGTGAAGCAGGATGCCAGGGCCGAGACCAGCAAGGATCGGCGGCTTTTTGACAGGTGGAGAATCTAATGGGAAACAGAACTGTCCTCTATGATACCCATGTCGATATGGGTGCCCGTATCGTGCCGTTTGGTGGCTGGGACATGCCGCTGCACTATGGTTCACAACTGGAAGAGCACCACGCCGTGCGTCGGGATGCCGGAATGTTCGATGTCTGCCACATGACGGTGGTGGATCTGAACGGGGATCGGGTGCGGGAATTCCTGCGCTACCTGCTGGCCAATGATGTAGCGCGCCTGAAGACGCCGGGAAAGGCGCTCTACAGTTGCATGCTCAACCCGCAGGGCGGAGTCATTGACGATCTGATCGTCTACTTTATGAGTGAAAGCTGGTTCCGGATGGTGGTCAATGCGGGCACCACGGAGAAGGATGTGGCGTGGTTGCAAAGCCACGCGCCGGCGTTCGATGTGACGGTTCAGCCCCGTGACGACCTGGCGATGATCGCGGTTCAGGGGCCCCGTGCACGGGAGAAAGCGCTGCCCCTGCTGCCCGCCCAACTGCAGGGCGAGGCGGAGCGGCTGGAACCGTTTTTTGCGGCCTGCCAGGATGACTGGTTTGTGGGCCGGACCGGCTACACCGGGGAGGATGGCTTCGAGATCGTGCTGCCCGAGTCCGCGGCGGTGGCGTTTTGGCGGTCCCTTGCCGATGCCGGGGTGAAGCCCGCCGGGCTCGGCGCGCGGGACACCCTGCGTCTGGAGGCCGGCATGAACCTCTATGGATCGGATATGGACGAGAGCGTATCGCCGCTGGAAGCCGGTCTAAACTGGACCGTGGCCTGGGAACCGGTGGAGCGGGACTTTATCGGCCGCGAGGCGATTCAGGCACGGCGGGGAGATCCCGCCAACCGGCGTTTTGTCGGCTTGCTGCTGACCGGTCGGGGTGTACTGAGAAACCACCAGAAACTGTTCGTGGGCGACCGGGAGGTGGGGGAGATCACCTCGGGCGGATTTGCCCCGACACTGGAGCGTTCGATTGCCCTGGCCCGGGTTGCGCCGGAGGTGGGTGAAGCCTGCGAAGTGGAGATCAGGGGCAAGCGCATTCAGGCCAGGGTGGTACGCCCCCCCTTCGCACGAAATGGCAAGGTCCAGGTGGATCTGTAATCCCGCTGCCCGGGTCGGGTAGCGGTCGGGAAAAGCGAATTCAGAATAAATCACAGAGGGCACGAAGATGAGCAAGATACCGAACGAGCTGAAATACGCGAAAAGCCACGAGTGGGTGCGTGACGAGGGTGACGGCACCGTGGTGGTTGGCATTACTGACCATGCACAGGAGTTGCTGGGTGACCTGGTGTTCGTTGAGCTGCCCGAGGTGGGCGACACCGTGGATGCGGGCAACGAGTGTGCGGTGGTTGAGTCGGTGAAGGCGGCCTCGGATGTCTACAGCCCGGTCTCTGGCGAAGTGGTGGCGGTAAACGAGAGCCTGGCCGATACGCCGGAGACGGTCAACGAGGATGCCTTCGGAGAGGGTTGGCTGTTCAAGGTCCGGCTGTCCGCAGGCACTGAACTGGACGATCTGCTGGATGACGAGGCCTATGCAGAAGTGATCGAGTCGGAAGAGCACTGAGAGGACCCATCCGGACATGCCTTTTATCCCACACACAGAACAGGAAGTTCAGGAGATGCTTGCCGCCATCGGTGCGCAGAGCATTGATGAACTGTTTGACGAGATACCGGCCAGCCTCCGGCTCTCCCAGCTGGACGCCATCCCTGCGGCTCTCTCCGAAATGGAGGTAGGACAGCTGATGGGACGGCGCGCTCAGCAGGATGGCCAGCCGGTCTGTTTTATCGGTGCCGGCGCTTACGACCACCACATCCCGGCCGCTGTCTGGCAGATCACAACCCGGGGTGAGTATTACACCGCTTACACGCCCTACCAGGCGGAGGCCAGCCAGGGCACCCTGCAACTGCTTTACGAATACCAGTCGATGATGGTTGCCCTGACCGGGATGGATGTCTCCAACGCCTCGCTCTATGACGGGGCGTCGGCACTGGCGGAGGCGGTGCTGATGGCAGTTCGGGCCAATCGCAAGTCGAAGTCGAAGCGGATCCTGATGCCGAAGACGGTGCACCCGGCCTACCGCAGGGTGGTGCGCAATATCGTGCACAACCAGGAGGTCGAGCTGGTTGAGTTGCCCTACGACCCTTCGGGTGGCCACACCGATCCGTCCGTACTGGAGGCCTATGCCGGAGAGGATATCGCCGCACTGGTGATCCCCCAGCCCAATTTCTTCGGTGTGCTGGAGGAGGTGGACGCCCTTACCGACTGGGCCCATGCCAACGGGGCGCTGGCGATCGGCGTGGTCAACCCGCTGGCGTTGTCATTGCTGACGCCTCCCGGAGAGTGGGGTGAGAAGGGGGCCGATATCTGTTGTGGCGAAGGGCAGCCGCTGGGTGCCCCGCTCTCCTCCGGTGGCCCCTATTTCGGTTTCCTCTGCTGCAAGCAGTCCCATGTGCGACAGATGCCGGGGCGGATAATCGGGCGTACTGAGGATCTGGACGGACGGGTCGGCTACACCCTGACCCTGCAGGCCCGGGAACAGCACATCCGGCGCTCCAAGGCGACTTCCAACATCTGCACCAACCAGGGGCTGATGGTTACCGCCGCGACCATTCACATGGCCTTGCTGGGCAGCGAGGGACTGGAGCGGGCGGCAGCGGCCAGCTACCAGAACACCTCGCAGCTGGTCTCGCAACTGACGGCGATCGAGGGGGTCGAGAGCCTGTTCCAGCGGCCCGCGTTCCATGAACGGGTGATTCGACTGCCGGCGGAGGCCGGCAGTGTGCTGCGCTCGCTGGCGGCACATAGTCTGCTCGGCGGTCTGGATCTCTCCCGGGACTACCCGGAGCTGGGGGATGCGATTCTGGTCTGCGCTACCGAGAAGCGCACCGCGGAGGAGATCGACGCCTATGCCCAGAAGCTGCAGCGGGTGATCCAGCTTCAGGGCGGGGTGAAATGTGGCCTGGTGCCGAAAGAGTGATAGGGAGTGATGTCAGCATGCTGATTTTTGAACAATCCAGGGCGGGCCGCCAGGCCAGCGCCCAGGCGCCGCTCGAGAGGGCCGATGTGAGCGCAATTCCCGAGCAGTTCCGGCGCCGCCGTTCGGCCGCGCTGCCGGAGGTCTCGGAGATGCAGGCGGTGCGCCACTATACCCGGCTGTCGCGTAAGAACTTCTCCATCGACACCCAGTTCTACCCGCTGGGCTCCTGCACCATGAAGTACAACCCCCGGGCCTGTAACAGCCTGGCCTCGCTACCGGGGCTGCTGTCACGTCACCCGGAGGCGCCGGAGAGCCACAGCCAGGGATTCATGGCCTGTCTCTACGATCTGCAGGAGATTCTGCGCGAGGTGACCGGCATGAAGGCGGTCTCGCTCAGCCCCGCCGCCGGGGCCCAGGGAGAATTTGCCGGGGTGGCGATGATTCGCGCCTACCACGATGCCCGGGGTGACCACGAACGCAGCGAGATCCTGGTGCCGGATGCGGCCCACGGCACCAATCCGGCCACCGCGGTGATGTGCGGTTACAAGGTACGGGAGATTCCCACCGGTGCTGACGGGGATGTGGACCTGGAGGCGCTGCAGGCGGTGGTGGGTCCCCACACCGCCGGCATTATGCTGACCAACCCCTCCACCCTGGGGGTGTTCGATCGCAAGATCGAGGCGATCGCGAAAACGGTCCACGATGCCGGTGGACTGCTGTATTACGACGGGGCCAACCTGAACGCGATCCTGGGCAAGGTACGGCCCGGCACCATGGGATTCGACGTGATTCACATGAACCTGCACAAGACCTTCTCCACGCCCCATGGCGGCGGCGGACCGGGTGCCGGCCCGGTGGGGGTGAGCGAGCGACTGGTACCCTACCTGCCGGTGCCGATGGTGGCGAAGTCCGGCGATGAGTATGTCTGGCTGACCGAGGAGGATTGTCCGGAGAGCATCGGCCGGCTGACCGCCTTTGCCGGCAACGCCGGGGTGCTGCTAAGGGCCTACGTCTACGCCCGGATGCTGGGGCGCGAAGGGATGCCGCGGGTGGCGGAATACTCCACCCTGAATGCCAACTACATGCTGAAACGGCTGCAGGCCGCCGGGTTCGATGCCGCCTACCCGGATCGGCGAGCTACCCACGAGTTCATCATCACCCTGAAGAGGCAGGCTAAGGAGCTGGGGGTGAACACTATGGATTTCGCCAAGCGGCTGCTCGATTATGGCTTCCACGCTCCAACCACCTACTTCCCTCTGCTGGTTCCGGAGTGCTTGCTGATCGAGCCCACCGAGACCGAGGACAAGGAGACCCTGGACGGCTTCATCCAGGCCATGAGCGATATCCTGGCGGAGGCACAGAGCGATCCGGAGCAGGTCAGGCAGGCGCCGCATACCCTGCCGGTGAAGCGGCTGGATGACGTGAAGGCGGCCCGGGAGCTGGACCTGGCCTGGACACCGGAGACGACCTGAGTGGCGGGGCAGGGGGCGACCGGCCTGCGGCGGATCATCAATGCCACGGGCTACTCCCTGGCCGGATTCGCTGCCTGTTTTCGCCACGAGGCGGCATTCCGGCAGGAGCTGGCGGTCCTGCTGCTGCTCCTGCCGCTGGCCCTCTACCTGGGCGATAACGGCGTGGAACGGGCCCTGCTGGCGGGCAGCCTGTTGCTGGTGCCACTGATGGAGCTGGTCAACTCCGCCATCGAGGCGGTGGTGGACCGCCATGGGCCGGAGCAGCATGAACTCTCCGGGCGGGCCAAGGATATCGGATCGGCGGCGGTGTTTCTGGCCATCGTGATGGCGCTACTCACCTGGTTGTTGATCCTGTTCCCAGGCGCGAACTGATCTGGATCACCCCGGGCAGGGATCCCGCGCCGGCTTCCTACCCAACCACGGGTCTGTCGGTGTAGAATCCTCCGCTCGAATAATCATAATGGAGGGCGGTATGTCTGCACTGATCTGCGGGTCAATGGCGTTTGACACCATCATGGTGTTCCAGGATCGTTTCAAGAATCACATCCTGCCGGAGCAGGCACACATCCTGAATGTATCCTTTCTGGTGCCGATGCTGCGCCGGGAGTTCGGCGGCTGCGCCGGCAATATCGCCTACAACCTGAGGCTGCTTGAGGGAGATGGCAAACCGATGGCGACCGTGGGGGCCGATTTTGGCGCCTATGCCCGGTGGATGGACGAACACGCGATCAGCCGGGACCACTTGCGGGTGATCGAGGACAGCTATACCGCACAGGCCTATATCACCACCGATCAGGACGACAACCAGATTACCGCGTTCCACCCGGGAGCCATGGACTTCTCCCACGTGGTGAAGGTCGACGAGGCCAAGGGGTGCACCATCGGTATCGTCTCCCCGGACGGCCGCCAGGGGATGATTGAGCACGCCGAGCAGTTCGCCAACCTGGATATTCCGTTCATCTTCGATCCCGGCCAGGGGCTGCCCATGTTCGATGGCGAGGAGCTGGAGCGCTTTCTGGAGCAGGCCAGCTGGCTGGCGCTGAACGACTACGAGGCCAAGCTGATGCAGCAGCGCACCGGCCTCAGCCCGGAGCAGATGGCCGAGCGGGTGGAGGCGGTGATAATCACCCGCGGTGGCGAGGGCTCCACCATTTATACCGGGGACGGGCAGGTGGCGATCCCGGCGGCGCCGGTTTCCGACGTGGTGGATCCCACCGGCTGCGGTGATGCCTATCGCGCTGGCCTCTTGTATGGCCTGATGAATGACATGGATTGGGAGACCACCGGACGTATCGCCTCGTTGATGGGCGGGATCAAGATCGAGGAGGCCGGTACCCAGAACCACCGTTTCATGCGGGAAGAGTTCGAGCAGTGTTTCAGGATCGCTTTCGGCTACACTTTGTGAGTGCGCGACACGGCGAGGAGATGATGACAGGACACTATGACGAATCGGGCTTCGTGCCCCTGAACATAGCGGTATTGACCGTTTCCGATACCCGCACCGAGGAGACCGACAAGTCCGGCAAGGTGCTGCAGGAGGGTGCAGTGGCGGCGGGCCACCGGGTGGTTGAAAAGGCCATCGTGAAGGATGACGTGTACCAGATGCGGGCGATCTTCTCGCGCTGGATTGCCGACCCCGAGGTGCACGTGATCATCAGCACCGGCGGTACCGGGATCACCGGCCGTGACAGCACGCCGGAGGCGGTAATGCCGCTGCTGGAGAAGTCGATCGAGGGTTTCGGCGAACTGTTCCGCAGCGTCTCCCTGGAGGAGATCGGCGCTTCGGCCATCCAGTCCCGGGCCATCGCCGGATTGACCAACCAGACCCTGGTCTTCTGCCTGCCGGGTTCGACCGGCGCCTGCCGGACCGGCTGGGAGAAGATCCTCAATCCGCAACTGGACCACCGCACCCGGCCCTGCAACTTCGCCCAGATGTTCCGGGCCTGAGTTGTTCCCCTAGATAGATCAAGCGACAAGGTACATGCAATGAGCGAATGCGGCTGCGACACGGTAACCGAACCCGCCATGAAGCCACTGGAGGAGGCGTTGTCGCTGCTGCTCTCCCATGCCCGGGCCGTCAGCGAAACCGAGGTGGTGCCGTTATCCGAGGCCAACGACCGGGTGCTGGCGGAGTCGGTGGTGAGCCGGATCAACATGCCTCCCTGGGACAACAGTGCGATGGATGGCTACGCGGTCAACAGTGCCGATGTCACGACACCCGGGACCCGGCTCAGAATCTCCCAGCGAATCCCCGCCGGGGCCGCCCCGGGGCCGCTGGAGCCAGGCACC
>JAPHTA010000168.1 GCA_026196475.1 Sedimenticola sp. | reverse complement strand
GTTGGAGCCGATGGAGAAGCCGTCGAAGTACTCCAGGAACTCCTCCGCCAGCACCGCGTTGGAGGGGAGCTCGCACATCATGATCAGGCGCAGGCCGTTCTCGCCCCGCTTCAGGCCGTTGGCCTCCAGCGCCTCAACCACCCCCCGGGCCTCTTCCAGGGTACGCACGAAGGGGATCATGATCTCCACGTTGGTGAAGCCCATCTCTTCGCGCACGTACTTGAGGGCCTTGCACTCCATCTCCCAGCAGGGTGCGAAGCTCTTGGAGATGTAGCGGGAGGCGCCGCGGAAGCCGATCATCGGGTTCTCCTCCTCCGGCTCGTAGCGCGGGCCGCCGATCAGGTTGGCGTACTCGTTCGACTTGAAGTCTGACATGCGCACGATCACCGGGCCGGGGAAGGCGGCGGCCAGGGTGGAGACACCCTCGGCGATCTTGCTGATGTAGAAGTCGGTGGGGCTGTCGTAGGCGGCGATACGCGGCGCGATCTCCGCCTTCAGCTCCTCCGGCAGGCTGTCGAATTCGAGCAGCGCCTGGGGATGGATGCCGATCATGTTATTGATGATGAACTCCAGCCGGGCCAGGCCAATGCCGGCGTTGGGGATGCCGGCGAAGTCGAAGGCCCGATCCGGGTTGCCGACGTTCATCATGATCTTGGTGGGTATCTCCGGCATCGCATCCAGCTCGATGGTCTTGTGCTCGAACTCCAGCTTGCCGTCATAGATGAAGCCGGTGTCGCCTTCGGCGCAGGAGACGGTCACCTCCTGCCCGTTCTTGATTTTCCGGGTGGCGTCGTTACAGCCCACCACCGCCGGTACCCCCAGTTCGCGGGCGATGATGGCGGCGTGACAGGTGCGTCCGCCCCGGTTGGTGACGATGGCGGCAGCCCGTTTCATGATCGGCTCCCAGTCGGGGTCGGTCATGTCGGTGACCAGCACGTCGCCCGGCTTGACGTTGTCCATGTCGTTCAGGCTCATGATCACCTTGGCGGTGCCGGCGCCGATCCGGGAGCCGATGGAGCGGCCCTCGGTGAGTACCGGCCCCTTGCCCTGGAGCTCGTAGCGCTCCATCACGTTGCCGGAGCGGCTCTGCACGGTCTCCGGGCGCGCCTGTACGATATACAGCCTGCCGTCGATACCGTCCCGCGCCCACTCGATGTCCATCGGGCGCTGGTAGTGCTTTTCGATGGTGACCGCCTGGCGCGCCAGCTCTTCCGCTTCGGCATCGGTAATCGAGAAGAGGTGGCGCTGCTCCTCCTCGACGTCAACGATCTTGACCGGGCTGTCGCCTCCGGGGTTGTAGACCATCTTGATCGCCTTGCCACCGACGTTGCGTCGTACCACGGCGGGACGGCCCGCCTCCAGGGTGGGCTTGTGCACGTAAAACTCGTCCGGGTTGACCGCGCCCTGGACCACCATCTCGCCCAGGCCATAGCTGGAGGTGATGAAGACCGCGTCGCGGAAGCCGGATTCGGTATCCAGCGTGAACATCACCCCGGAGGCGCCGATATCGGAGCGGATCATCTTCTGGATGCCGGCCGAGAGCGCCACCAGGGAGTGCTCGAACCCCTGGTGCACCCGGTAGGCGATGGCCCGGTCGTTGAACAGGGAGGCGAACACTTCGTGGATCTGGCGCTTGATATTGTCCAGGCCGGAGACGTTGAGGAAGGTCTCCTGCTGGCCGGCGAACGAGGCGTCGGGCAGATCCTCGGCGGTGGCCGAGGAGCGTACCGCCCAGGTCACCTCTTCGCCGTACTCCTCGATCAGGGCCGCATAGGCCTCATCGATGGCCTCGTTCAGCGCCGGCTGGAACGGGGTCTCCATGATCCAGCGGCGAATCTGAGCGCCGGTTTCGGTCAGGGCCTTCACATCGTCCACGTCCAGATTGTCCAGTGCCTGATTGATTTGATCGGCCAGTCCGCCGGTGGCCAGATACTCCCGATAGGCATGGGCTGTAGTGGCAAAACCACCCGGAACCTGAACCCCCAGGTTGGACAGGTTCTGGATCATCTCGCCCAGGGAGGCATTCTTTCCGCCGACATGCTCGACGTCGTCCATCCCCAGTTCACTCAGCCATTGGACATAGTTGTTCATGATCTTCCTCAGTAAATTTCCAAAGTATTCAGAATCTTATTGTGATGGGTCGAGGAGGGCGACCTCTCTTACCCAGACCAGCTCGCAGGCCCCGTTGCCACTGTCGTCGCGGGTCATCGAGCTGACCCAGTGCCACCCGTCCGGGGCATCGGCGCGGATCAGCTCCCCTTGCAGGCTGATGATATCGCCTCTGCGCAGTCTCTTCAGCTCCCGTTCGACAGCGGAATCGGCCGGCACCATGTGCATGTTGGCCGAATGACTGATAATGGTTGTCCTGGGCACCGGAAGGCGCTTCGCCGACCAGTGGTAGAAGCGGCCGCCCTGAGTGATATCGATCTGCTCCAGTACGGCGCTGTCCGACATGGGACCCCAACCCAGGGCGAGATCCAGTGGCGACAGTTCCGACTCCCTGCCCAGGGAGTAATTCTCGGTTCCCAGGACACGTGCCTGCAACTGGAAGTCTGCCAGTGGTGTCAACTGGAAGCCCTTGTGGCTGAATGGTGTATGGCGGGTCGCTTCGCTCTGCTGGGGGGCGTTGTCCACCAGGACCCCGGGAGCGTGCTCGACCGAACTCGGGGTAAAGGCCAGATAGGCGCCGGTGGCGATGACTGTGAAGAAGAGCAGACGCTTGATCATGGCAATCGGGAGCTGGCCGGTGTCGGCTGTGCCGTTCTTCAGGGGTTGGTGCCAGGGCGTCGGTCAGCAGTCAATTCCCGGTTATTCACAACATGACAACGCGACTCGCTTCAGGTGGGCTGAAGTGTACGGATTCTGTCATATTTTGCAAACATCATCGCCGCCAGATCGGGATAAATGGGCACCTTTTGCCGAAGTATCCGGATCTGGGAAATAAAAGTGCCGGGTCTTGTCGTGCCCGGGGATGATATCGGCCATACCCTTGAAATCGGCGAGCGCGCCCTCAATATGAGCCAACGGCCTATTTCCCTGATTTCGTCAGGGGGTTGGCCGGAAAGCATTGATAACCGATAACGGCGAAATGATAGCGGAGGCAGCCAGACCATGACACTCGATGCGCATAAAGAGACATTGGAATTCCAGGCAGAGGTGAGCCAGGTACTGAACCTGGTGATTCGCTCCCTCTACAGCAACAAGGAGATCTTCCTGAGGGAGCTGATCTCCAACGCATCGGATGCCGCCGAGAAGTTGCGTTTCGAGGCGCTTACGGACGATGCCCTCTATGAGGAGGATCCGGAACTCGAGATCCGGGTATCCCTGGACAAGGAGCGCCGCACGGTTACGATCGAGGACAACGGCATCGGCATGAGCCGCCAGGAGGTCACCGAGACCATCGGCACCATTGCCAGTTCCGGGACCAAGAAGTTCCTCGAGGCCCTGGGCAGCAAGGGGGACTCGGATGCGGCGAGTCAGAGCCAGCTGATCGGCCAGTTCGGTGTCGGCTTCTATTCCGCCTTCATTGTCGCCGACAAGGTGACCCTGGTGACCCGTCGTGCCGGCCTTGGCGCTGAGCATGGTGTCCGCTGGGAGTCCACCGGCGAGGGCGCCTACACCATTGAAACGGTCGAGAAGGCCGGCCGGGGAACCGCCATCACCCTGCACCTGCGGGAAGAGGAGGATGAGTTCCTGGAGTCGTTCCGCCTGCGCAGCATCATCAGCAAGTTCTCCGATCACATCTCGATGCCGATCGAGATGATCAAGGAGCCAATGCCCTCGGCTGAAGAGGAAGAGAAGGAGAAGCCGGAACAGCCGGAACAGCCCGAATGGGAGCAGGTGAACCGGGGAACCGCGCTCTGGATGCGCAACAAGTCGGAGATCTCGGACGAAGAGTACAACGAATTCTACAAGCACATCGCACACGATTTCGAGGAGCCACTGGCCCAGGTGCATAACCGGGTTGAGGGGACCAACGAGTACACCTCCCTGCTCTATATCCCGGGACGGGCCCCGTTCGACCTGTGGGAGCGGGACCAGAAGCACGGCGTCAAGCTCTACGTTCGCCGGGTCTTCATCATGGACGAAGCGGACAAGCTGATGCCGCACTACCTGCGCTTCGTAAAGGGTGTGGTCGATTCCGACGACCTTCCGCTCAATGTCTCCCGCGAGATTCTGCAACACAACAAGAAGATCGACACTATCCGCACCGCCAGCACCAAGCGCATTCTGGGCCTGCTGGAGAAAATGGCCAAGGACGATAGCGAAAAGTACCAGCAGTTCTGGAAAGAGTTTGGCCGGGTGATGAAAGAGGGGCCGGCGGAGGATTTTGCCAACAAGGAACGAGTCGCCGGATTGTTGCGCTTTGCCACCACCCGATCCGAGGGCAGGGAGGAGACGGTTTCCCTGGACCAGTACCTGGAGCGGATGCAGGAGAAGCAGGAGAAGATCTACTACATCACCGCCGACAGCTATGCCGCCGCCAGCCACAGCCCGCACCTGGAAGTGTTCAAGAAGAAGGATGTGGAGGTGCTGTTGCTGACCGACCGGGTGGACGAGTGGCTGGTCTCCCACCTGCACGAGTACAACGGCAAGCCCTTGCAGTCGGTGGCCAAGGGCCAGCTCGACCTGGGCGACATGGATGACAAGGAGGCGCTGGAGAAGGAGGCCGAGGAGCACAAGGGGCTGCTGGAGCGGGTCAAGGGCGTGCTTGGTGAGCAGGTCAAGGAGGTGCGGGTCAGCAACCGCCTGACCGACTCCCCCGCCTGCCTGGTGGCTGACGAGCACGACATGGGGGCTAACCTGCAGCGCATGCTCAAACAGTTGGGGCAGGATGCACCCCAGACCCCGCCGATCATGGAACTGAACCTGCAGCATCCGCTGGTGGAGAAGATGGACCAGGAGGTGGACGAGGACCGGTTTGCCGACCTTTCCCGGGTGTTGTTCGACCAGGCAACCCTGGCGGAAGGTGGACAGCTGGAGGACCCGGCAGCCTTTGTTCACCGTCTCAACAAGCTGATGCTCAGTCTTTCGGCCTGACCCCTCTCTGTAAAACCGCTAACCCGCAGCAGTACTTCTGTTGCGGGTTTTTCATTGTCTGGGCCCGGGGTGGCGGGATCAATCTGGCGCCGGATGTGCAACTGCAACATAAAGCTTTTATATTCATATATTTGCATACTCGAATGGTGATTGCGCGTTGCCTGTGGCAGACTCCGGCCAGCCAATAACGATCATGATCCTATAAATTGAGGAGTACTTATTAATGCGAGTGATTCTGCTAGGTGGGCCAGGCGCCGGAAAAGGCACCCAGGCCAACTACATCAAGGAGCGCTACAATATTCCGCAGATCTCCACCGGTGACATGCTGCGGGCCCACGTCAAGGCGGGCAGTGAGCTGGGCAAGGCCGCCAAGAAGATCATGGATGAGGGTGGCCTGGTATCGGACGATATCATCATGGGCATGGTGAAGGAGCGCATCACCGAGGACGATTGCAAGAACGGTTTTCTGTTCGACGGTTTTCCGAGAACCATTCCCCAGGCCGAGGCGTTGCGCGATGCCGGTGTCATGGTCGATGCAGTGGTTGAGATCGACGTACCGGACGAGGAGATCATCAAGCGCATGTCAGGTCGCAGGGTCCATCTCGCATCCGGACGCACCTACCACGTCACCTTCAATCCGCCAAAGGAGGAGGGCAAGGATGATGTCACGGGCGAGCCCCTGATTCAGCGCGATGACGACCAGGAGGAGACGGTCAAGGCACGGCTCAAGGTCTACCATGACCAGACCGAGCCCCTGATTGAGTTCTACTCATCCTGGGCCTCCAGCGGCAAGGAAGGGGCACCGGTTCACCATCGTATTCCCGGTGTGGGCAGTGTGGATGGTATTCGCGATGCGATCTTCAAGGCACTTGGCTGAAGATCATAGCGATTCGCGACAGAAAGCCGGGGAAACCCGGCTTTTTTTATGCCGGGATAAAATTAGTATCCATTAGCAATTAATGATATGCTTCCGCGTTAATGAATTTTACTGCAAGAGGATATTCCTGTGGCTGTCATCGAACTGACGAAAGAGAATTTTGAAGAGACCATTACCAGCAACGACTTCGTGATTGTCGATTTCTGGGCGCCCTGGTGTGGACCCTGTCGCTCTTTCGCGCCCACCTACGAGAGTGTCTCCGAGGATCACCCTGATATCGTCTTTGCCAAGGTGAATACCGAGGAAGAGCAGGAGATAGCCGCCCATTTCCAGATCCGCTCGATACCGACGCTGATGATCTTCCGTGAGAAGGTGATCATCTTCAGCCAGGCCGGTGCGTTGCCCGAGAGCGGTTTCCGTGACCTGGTGCAGAAGGCCGGTGAACTGGATATGGCCGAAGTGCACAAGCAGATTGCGGAGGAGCAGCAGGCCTGATTCCTTCCACCTGCACCGACTGTTTAAACGGGGCCGGCAATTGCCGGCCCCGTTTTTTTTAGGCAGAGTAGAGATCATGGCCGCGATGCCGGGCTCTATCTACGGTTTGCTATAGTGGGCGGTGGAGGATCGGGGCACAGCGATGGGTCCAGGGAATTTGCAGCCGGCGAGCCCGGTAAAAAGAGGTCTGTTGAGAGCAAGATGAGAGTGATGTGGAAAAGGTATATTCGCCGCAGGCAATACCCCTGGAGTCTGGGGGCACTGCTCTATGGCAGGCCCACTCTTGGCTCGGTCATGGACCTGTGCGACGAAAACTACCGTTACCTGGCGCGCCTGGCACCGCACATGCGGGAGATGGAGGGCAGCTACCTGTCACGGCTTGAGGGGGCGATGGACCTCTACCTGGAGATCCTGGAGCAGACCCCTTACACCACCCTGCTGCACCTGACCTACTACTTTGCCCACGAGTCGGGTCAACTTCCTGACCCGGATGCCACTATCCGCATCTACCACGATTCCCGCCAGGCCGAGGTGATGAACCTGAAACAGAGTATCCTGCCGCTGAACCGGGGCTTTGTTCGACCGACCCTGGAGCAGAAGTGGAAGGTGAGTCTGTTTCTCTCCAAGTGGCTGGCCTACTCGGTGCAACAGGGCCACTGTTTCCTGCCGGGTCAGCAGGTGGTCGACTCTGGTGAAACCGAACTGTTCTCCGTCTAGACGGAAAACGGAGTATTTTTAACATTATTCCACAATCTACTCTCTATCGAGAATATTATTCTCCTCCATGTTATTACATCAAGGTATTGATATTTAAAGTAAATAAATGATGGGTGCTGTCCTGTTGGAAGGATTCCAATAAATGTTGACAATTTCCATAGGAAAATGATAGTTTTATAACCAAGTAAACAACTAGGTAATTATTCAACAGGCGGAACAGTACTATGAGACTATCTACCAAAGGGCGCTACGCCGTTACTGCAATGCTGGACCTCACCCTTAACGGTAATGACGGGCCGGTGACACTGGCCGAGATATCGGAAACCCAGGGAATCTCGCTCTCCTATCTGGAACAGCTGTTCGCCGCTCTGCGTAGCAAGCAGCTGGTTAAGGGCGTGCGTGGACCGGGTGGCGGTTACTACCTGGGCCGGAGCGCGGATGAGATATCCATTGCCGATATTATCTGTGCGGTGGATGAGTGGGTGGAGTTCACCCGTTGCGGCGGGAACCGGGACTGCCATGATGGCAAGCGCTGCCTTACCCACAACCTGTGGGACGATCTGAGCAACGAGATCTTCTCCTTCCTGCAGAGCATAACCCTGGCCGAACTGGTCGAGCGTGGAGGCTTGAAAGAGCACGGCTGCAGAAAGGAGCAGGAAAAGGACCCGCTGATGCCACGTGCCGATACCGAGGCGGCCTGATCTGGGATGACCCGGTGTTCGCCGTCCCCCGTGGCGTTACCACGGGGGACGGCATGGCAGTTCATCCTGCTGGCAGGACCACCCTGACACGGGTACCCTGGTCGAGGCTGGAGGCTACCTGTATCTCCCCGCCATGCCCCTCGACGATCCGTTTCACGATCCCCAGGCCGAGGCCGGTGCCATTCGTCTTGGTGGTGAAGAAGGGATCGAAAAGCTTCTTCATGTGATCAGGTGCAATCGGGTCGCCCCGGTTGCAGATAGTGACGGTTATCGTGCCACTGCCCTCATCTTTTCGCAGGGCGCAGTTGATCCTGCCACTTTCGGGTGCGGCTTCGCAGGCGTTTCGGATCAGGTTCAGGAATACCTGAATCAGGCGATCCCTGTCTCCCCTGACTGTATGCCCCGTTCCAGCACCATCGAATTCGATCTCCTGGGCCCGCTCCTGCGGAATATCGCGGTAGTTGTCCAGTAGGTCGGTGAGCAGTTGAGTGACATCAACCGGTTCCAGTTCAAGCTGCATCGGTTTGGCGTAGAGCAGCATCTCCTCCAGCAGGCGGGTCAACCGCTCCGCTTCCAGCCCGGCCAGCCGGGCTCGTTTTCTGGTTGCTTCCGGCAGCTCGCTGCCCTGGATGTAGTCCAGGGCCATGTTGATGGTGGAGAGCGGACTGCGGATCTCATGTGCAATGCCGGAGGCGAATCCCCCTATTGCGGCCAACCTTCCGTGCTCCGCCAGTTTTACCGTTCTGCCAAAACTGTGGGTGATCAGGCCGGCGATATTGGTCAGCAGCTCAAGGTGCTTGTCGCTGTAACTGTTCAGGCTGCTGGTGGCGAATGCGAGCACGCCGGGAATCGGGCTCAGCTCCCCGATCGGAAGGAAAATGGCATCCCCCAGACCCTTGTCAATCAGGTCATTCAGGAACTGGAACTCTGTGTTCTGCTGGCCGGTTGTCGGCATATCCGGAATATGCAGCGGTTCACCGGATTCCAGGGCCTTCAGCAGCAGAGTGTTGCCAAGTGGGTAACGCGTGCGGCGGGCGATCTCCGGTTTGCCCTGGCGATAGCTGTCCTCCAGAACGATGGTCCGGCCGTCGGCCGCCACGAACAGTACCCCTACCCAGTCCAGGGGTAAAAGTGGTGGGAACTCATTGGCCACGAAACCCAGTGTCTCGTGCAGATCGGAACCCTTCTGGATCTGGTCGATGAGGCGGAAGATGGCATGCAGTCGCAGGGAGAGGGTATTGAAGGCGCGGGTCATCATTCCCAGCTCATTCCCGCTGATGATGGGCAATTGATGTCCAAAATCCCCCTGGGCCACCTTCTGGAAGCCGTTGACCGCACTTTTCAGCGGTTTCAACACGGCCAGGAAGAACCAGCCGAAGACGCCGAAGGTGATCAGAACAGCACTGAAAAGCAGGATAATGTGGAGCTGGTAGACCTGTTTCAGGCGTTGCCCGGTCTGCTGCTGAATCTTTGTTAACAGAATGTCAATGGAGGCGACCAGGGGAGAATGGTAACGGGCGATATAGTCGGCTGCCTCTCCCAGGCGGGGCATTTCGCTGTCGTTTCCCAGCGCCTGAAAGATCCCCTGGCGCAGGTTCAGCCAAAGCTCCTCCACGGCCAGCACGGTCTGCTGCGTATCCTCTGACAGCTGTGGATGAAACGGATCTCCCGTCTCGACCAGGTCAGGAGAGAACTCCTCCGTCATGAAGCTGTTGGTGATGGTGTCCAGCATCTCGATCTGCCCTGTCAGGGCGCGGTAATAGAGCCTGACGTCCCGTTCATAGCTGGCGCTGTCCAGCGGCACGTTCATGGAGTAGTTGAGGCCCAGGGTGACCAGGTTCTGGGCGGTCTGTTCGAGACGGGAGGTGATGTTCAGCAGGAGGTTGTAGCTCTGCTGCTCATCCAGCGCCCTCATGCTGAGGTAGAGCGTCGACCCGAACAGCAGCATGATGAGCACCAGGGCGGCGGCGATCTGGGTTTTCAGCATCTTGAGCAGTTTCATGATGCGATGGAACACTCCTGGAGTCCTGGCCGGGAAAGCTACAGAGAGAGTATAGGAGTGAAACGGCTTATAAAAGGGGCTTCTTCATTCAGTCGCCGGCGGCCAGTTTGGGCAAGGCCGGCAGCAGGTCGGGGGAGGGGGGTGGCCACGCATGGGGTGCCGATATGGAAGGCGCCTTCAGCCGGGCTGATTGGACGTTTAGCTGTCCGGTCAAATAGGCTATCATTCCCGCTTGCTTCCTGGTGGCCCCGAGATGAGTGAATCGACCGAAAATCTGAATACCCTGAGGGACTTCATCCGTTGGGGGGCCAGTCGGTTTAACGAGGCTGGACTCTACTTCGGGCACGGTACCGACAACGCTTTCGACGAGGCGATCAGGCTGATTCTGCATGTGCTGCATCTGCCGCAGGATCTGCCCTCGGCCTACCTGGACGCCAGGCTGACCCCGCAGGAGCAGGACGATGTGCTGGCCCTGTTTCAGGAGCGCATTGTGCGGCGGGTGCCCGCGGCTTACCTGACCCACGAAGCGACCTTCGCCGGGCTCGATTTTTTTATCAATGAACATGTGCTGGTGCCCCGCTCACCCATCGCAGAACTGATCGAGGCAGGATTTCACCCCTGGGTCGAGCCTGAAACGGTGGGTCGGGTGCTGGATCTCTGTACCGGCAGCGGTTGTATCGCGATCGGCTGCGCCTATGCATTTCCCGATGCAGACGTGGATGCGGTCGATATCTCCTCTCCCGCACTGGAGGTGGCTGCGATCAATATCGAGCGGCATGGCCTGGAGGACCGGGTGGAGGCGATCCGCTCCGATCTTTTCGACCAGTTGCGGGGCAGACACTACGATGTCATTGTCAGCAACCCCCCCTATGTCAGCCGTGACGAGTTCTTGCAGCTGCCGGACGAGTACCACCGGGAACCGGCGCTGGGCCTGGAGGCGGGGGATCAGG
>JAPHTA010000145.1 GCA_026196475.1 Sedimenticola sp. | reverse complement strand
GTATCGGCTCCACCCATCCTACATGTGGGTTCGGAAATAGTGCCGATTCCATCGGCCCGGGGGCGGGCCTCCTACAGGCATTGCAAACCTTGATGTCAGCGTGCGCAGTGAACTGTAGGAGCGGCGCCCTCGCCGCGAACAAGCTGATGCGTAGGATGGGTGAAGCGAAGCGCAACCCATCGACCGGTACCGGAGATGATGGTTACGCCGTATCGGCAATGGTGCCGGATTCCATCGGCCCGGGTGCGGGCCTCCTACAGGTGGCTGCGATCAAAGCGCCGGTGTGTATCTCAGCAGGAAATAGTTGAACGCCTGCTCCGCCCCGCTCGGCGTGGTGTGAAACTCCTGCCGGCTCTGCAGCAGCTCGAAGGCGTGTCCCAGCTCCGCCATCAGCTTCCGGTCGTCATACTGCACGATATCCAGCCCGCTGCACTGTTTCGGGCCTTCCGGCGCGAAGGCGGCCAGTATCAGGTGGCCGCCGGGGAGCAGGGTGCGTTTCAGGTTGGCGAGGTAGGCGTGGCGGTCGTCGGCCTGGATCAGGAAGTGGTACACCGCCCGGTCGTGCCACAGGTGTACCTTGTGCGGCAGTTCGAAATCGGTGGCATCCGCCTCCAGCCAGTCCACCCGGTCGGCCTGTTCACCGAGGCGGTTTTTCGCCACCTCCAGTGCGGCGGCGGCGATATCCAGCACCGTGATCGAGTCGTAGCCCGCCTGCAGCAGGTTGTCCACCAGCAGGGAGGCGCCGCCCCCCACGTCAATGATACCCTCGTCCGGGGCCAGTCCGCTCTGCCGGATCAGCTCCATGGAGAGGGCGGGGGTGGGTTGAAACCAGCTCACCTCCCGGTCGGAACGGGTCTGGTAGATATTCTCCCAATGGGCTTTACGGTCGTCGTGGGTCATGGTCTTCTCGTTTGCTGGCAGTGGGTTGCCGTGACTGTTGTCGTTTTTCCGGGTTCTGACCAGCCGGTTTACATTTCCTGGTCACTCCTCGCCGCTATCCGCACCCTCGAAGGAGTAGGGGTAGGCGCTGCGCGAGTTCTCGTCAATACTAAGGCGTCGGGAGAGCGGCGGGAAGGCGCGCTGCGGACAGTCCTTGCGTTCGCACACCCGGCAGCTGACACCGATCGGTTCCACCGCCTCCGGATCCTCCAGGTTGAGGCCGGTGGAGTAGATCAGCTTGTGCGCGTGACTGATCTCGCAGCCCAGTCCGATGGCGAACTTGCGCTGTGGCTGCAGGTAGCTGGTGCCGTGTTCGTGCACGGTGCGGGCCAGGCAGAGGTAGGTCTTGCCGTCCGGCATCCGGGCCAGCTGGCGCAGGATGGTACCGGGTGAAGAGAACGCCTCGTGCACGTTCCACAGCGGGCAGACACCGCCCAGACGGGCGAAGTGGAAGCTGGTGGCGCTCTGCCGTTTGGAGATGTTACCGGCCATGTCGACCCGTACAAAATAGAACGGCACCCCCTTGTCGCCCGGGCGCTGCATGGTGCTGAGCCGGTGGCACACCTGCTCGAAGCTGGTGCCGTAGAGGCCGCTCAGGCAACCGATATCGTAGCGCAGGCGTTTGGCGTTGTTGAGGAACTGGCTGTAGGGCATCAGCAGGGCGCCGGCGAAGTAGTTGGCCAGGCCAACCCGGCAGATCGCCTGGGCCTGGCTGCTGACCAGCTCCGCGTCCTCCAGCTCCTGCTGGATCAGGTCGGGATAGACCAGAAGGGCGATCTGGTGCGCGATATGGAAGGCGCGCCGGGCCGGCGAAGACGGTTTGGTCAGGTAGAGCGTGCGGCTTGCCGCGTCGTAGTGTTTCTGCAGGGAGCGCCGCTCCTCGAAGCTGCTCAGCTTTACCTGGATGTCGTGCTGCTGCCTCAGGTACTCGGTCAGGCCCGGCTCCAGGTCGTCGATGGAGAAGGCCTGTGCTTCGAACAGCTGCTCGGCAGCGCGATCCAGCGACTCGATGTGGTTGTTGCGGCGGTAGAAGAAGTCGCGCACCTCCTCGTAGGGGAACTGGGTACCGTGCAGCGCCTTGATCCGCTCCTCTCCGGCGATCGACTCGGCCAGGGTCTGGTGGTCCACCTGCAGCCGCTGGTAGGCGCGGAACAGTTGCAGGAAGCGATCCGCCAGGCGGGGCGAGGTGGAGACCACCTCCCGCAGCTCGTGGATCGGGATATCGGTGCCCCGGAACAGGGGGTCGTTAAGCGACTCCCGCAGCTGGTTGGCGCGCCGGTCCTCGTCCTCGGCCCAGTCGGTGAAGTCGATATTGAGGGCCAGCTCCAGCTTGGTCAGGATACGCCGGTTGAGCGGCCGGGCGTCGTTCTCGATCTGGTTCAGGTAGCTGGGGGAGATGGCCATCTTCTCCGCCAGGGCGGCCTGGGTCAGTCCCCGATGGTCACGGAGTTTTCGGATACGACTCCCCAGATTGGTTAGCTTGGTCATCTCGCGGATACCTGTCGAATATCAACATTTGCAAATATACTTGCATAAAAATATATATCAAACAGGATGTTATGGTATAAAAATCAGCTTGGCAACAAGCTCGTAAAATATTTGCAGCTGTTCCCCGGGTTTTTCTTCTGGCCATCCGAATACGGGTCAAGACTGGTATACTTGGCGGCTGTTTAAACTACTTTTCCGATCAGCTGGATCGAGGACGATCAAAGATGCGCTATGTGAGTACCCGCGGTGGTATCGAGCCGGTCACCTTTTCCCAGGCCGTGATGATGGGGCTGGCCACCGACGGTGGACTGCTGCTGCCGGAGCGATTCCCGCAAGTTGATGACGAGACCCTGAAGCGTTGGGCCGGCCTGCCGTTCAAGGAGCTGGCAGTGGAGGTGATGCTGCCGTTCGTGGGCGAGGATCTCTCCAGGGACGAGCTCACCGACCTGGTGGAGCGCTCCTACGCCACCTTCAGTCACCCGGAGGTGACACCGGTGGTGGAGGCGTGCGACCAGCATATCCTGGAGCTGTTTCACGGGCCCACCGCTGCTTTCAAGGATGTGGCGCTGCAGTTTCTCGGCAACCTGTTCGAGCTGCTGCTGGAACGCAGCGGGGGACGCCTGAACATCATCGGCGCCACCTCGGGCGATACCGGCTCCGCCGCCATCTACGGCGTGCGCGGCCAGGAGCGGATCGATATCTTCATCCTGCATCCCAAGGGGCGCGTGTCGCCGATCCAGGAGCGGCAGATGACCACGGTGCTGGATGAGAACGTTCACAACATCGCCATCAAGGGCACCTTCGATGACGGCCAGCGCATTGTGAAGACGCTGTTCAGCGACCTGGCCTTCAAGAAGGACTACAGACTGGGCGCGGTCAACTCCATCAACTGGGCGCGGATCCTGGCCCAGGTGGTCTACTACTTCTACGCCTGGGGCCGCATCAGCGGTGGTGACACGGAACAGAAGGCCACCTTCTCGGTACCCACCGGCAACTTCGGCGATATCTTTGCCGGCTACGTGGCGCTGCGCATGGGTCTGCCGGTGGAGCGGCTGATCCTGGCCACCAACCGCAACGATATTCTCAGCCGCTTCGTCAACACCGGCGTCTACCAGGCCGGCGAGGTGTATCCCACCATCAGCCCGTCCATGGATATCCAGATCTCCTCCAACTTCGAACGCTATCTCTACTTCCTGATGGACGAAGATCCGAACCGGGTGTGCCAGCTGATGGAGCAGATGGCCAGCGAGGGCAAGCTGGAGGTGCCGCTGGAGAAGCAGGCCGAGGTGCAACGCCTGTTCGTGGCCAGCGCGGTGGACGAGGATCAGACCCGCCAGCAGATCCAGGAGACCTACCAGGCGTGCGGATACATCCTGGATCCGCACACCGCGGTGGGGGTCTACGCGGCGCGCAAGTATCCGGGCAGCGTCTGCCTGGCTACCGCCCACCCGGCCAAGTTCGGCGCCGCCGTCAAAGAGGCGATCGGCGTGGAGTCGGAGCCTCCTCCCTCGCTGCAGGGCCTGATGGAGAAGGAGAGTCGTTGCGAGGAACTGGAGGCTGACGCAGCAGCGGTGAAGGCCTACATCAAGTCGACCCTCGCCCGCTAGGGTGAACCCCGCGAGAGGTGATGAGCCGATGGGGCGCTATGCCACCCCACGGCACCCGGCCGGCCCGGGGAAACAGACAATAGACGGAAAAGCGAACAGACATGGCAAAAGCGTCCAGAAAGATCAAGATACTCGATACCACCCTGCGTGACGGTGAGCAGACCCAGGGGGTCTCCTTCTCTCCCGAGGAGAAGCTGAATATCGCCAAGGCGCTGCTGGAGCTGCTCAAGGTGGACCGCATCGAGGTGGCCTCGGCCCGCATCTCCGAAGGGGAGAAGGCGGCGGTGGCGGAGATCATCAAGTGGGCCGACAGCGTGGGTCTGGCGGACCGGGTCGAGGTGCTGGGCTTTGTCGATTTCAAGCGCAGCGTGGACTGGATCCGGGAGACCGGGGGACGGGTGATCAACCTGCTGGCCAAGGGCAGCGAGAACCACTGTGTGAACCAGCTCAAGAAGACCCTGTCCCAGCACGTGGGCGATATCCGCAAGACCATCAACTACGCCCACAAGCAGGGGCTCAAGGTGAATGTCTACCTGGAGGACTGGTCCAACGGCTACCGGGACAATCCGCACTACGTTTACGAGTTGATGGGCCGCCTGCAGGGGATGGGCATCGAGCACTTCATGTTGCCGGATACCCTGGGCGTGCTGACCCCGGACGAGGTCTACAACGACCTCTCGGATATGATCGAACGCTTTCCAGAGTGTGATTTCGATTTCCATCCCCACAACGACTACGGCCTGGGCACCGCCAACGCGGTGATGGCGGTGAAGGCGGGCATCTCATCGATTCACACCACCCTGAACTGCCTGGGCGAGCGGGCCGGTAACGCGTCGCTGGCCGAGGTGGCGGTCAACCTGAAAGATCAGCTCGGGATGCGGCTGTCGATCGACGAGAACCACCTGGTGCTGCTGAGCCAGATGGTGGAGAACTTCTCCGGCAAACGGGTGGCGGATAACGCCCCGATCATCGGCGCCGACGTCTTCACCCAGACCAGCGGTATTCATGCCGACGGTGACAGGAAAGGGGGGCTGTACCAGACCAAGCTGACCCCGGAGCGCTTCTCCCGCCGGCGCAGCTATGCACTGGGCAAGATGAGCGGTAAGGCGTCGCTGCAGAAAAACCTGGAGAAGATGGATATCTCACTCTCGCCGGAGAACCTGGAGAAGGTGCTGAAGCGGGTGGTGGAACTGGGTGACCAGAAGAAGACCATCACTTCGGATGATCTGCCGTTCATCATCGCCGAGGTGCTGGAGAGCAAGGATTACCACCATATTAAACTGCTCAACTGCTCCATTACCTCCGGCCTGGACCTGGAGTCCACCGCCAGTATCCGGGTGATGATCCTGGACGAGGAGGTCCGCGCTGCCGGCATCGGTAACGGCGGCTTCGACGCCTTCATGAATGCCATCGCCAAGGTGCTCAAGAAGCATGAAGTGCCGATGCCGAAGCTGGTCGATTTTGAGGTGCGCATTCCCCGTGGCGGCAAGACCAACGCCCTCACCGAGTGTACCATCGCCTGGGAGGTGGAACGGCGCAGTTACAACACCCGGGGCGTGCATTCGAACCAGGTATTCGCCGCCATCAATGCCACCATGCGCATGTTTAACATCCAGCTGCACCGGATGCAGAAAACGGCGAAAACCGGGAGTTAGAGGCAACCATGAAAGAGTCGGTCAAGGAGTATTACGGCAAGATCCTGCAGCACTCGAACGACCTGCAGACCAACGCCTGTTGCACCGCAGACGGGGCCACGCCCGATTTTCTGAAGCAGGCGATGGCCAATATCCACGACGAGGTGGCGGCCCGCTACTACGGCTGCGGGCTGGTGCGTCCCGAAGTCCTGGAAGGGATGCGTATCCTCGACCTGGGCAGTGGTTCCGGGCGCGACTGCTACCTGCTGGCACAGCTGGTGGGTGAGGAGGGCTACGTGCTGGGGGTCGACATGACCGAAGAGCAGCTGGCAGTGGCCAACCGGCATATCGAGTGGCACCGGGAGCGATTCGGCTACGCCCGTTCCAACGTGGAGTTTCGCAAGGGCTACATCGAGCAGCTGGACGAGCTGGGGCTGGAGGAGAACAGCTTCGACATCATCGTCTCCAACTGCGTGATCAACCTCTCCCCGGATAAACCGGCGGTGCTGCGGGAGGCTTATCGCCTGCTGAAGCCGGGTGGCGAACTCTACTTCTCCGATGTCTACGCCGACCGCCGGGTGCCGGCGGAGCTGCTGGAGGACCCGGTACTCTACGGCGAATGCCTCAGTGGCGCCCTGTACTGGAACGATTTCCTCAACCTGGCCAAGCAGGCGGGTTTCACGGACCCCCGCCTGGTGGAGGATCACCCGATCGCCATCGGCAATGACGAAATACATCACAAGATCGGCCACATCGACTTCTACTCCGCCACCTACCGGCTGTTCAAGCTGGAGGGGCTGGAGAGCCACTGCGAGGATTACGGCCAGGCGGTGGTCTACCTGGGTGGAATATCCGGGCATGAGCAGGGTTTTCCACTGGACAAGCACCATTCGATGGAGAAGGGAAAGATGTTCCCGGTTTGTGGCAATACCTACCGGATGCTGAATGAGAGTCGCCTGGCACGCTACTTCAGCTTCCACGGTGACCGCTCTACCCACTACGGGATCTTCGATGGCTGCGGCACGTCGTTGCCATTTGACCGGGAGCAGACAGCCTCTGTTACCGGCAGCAGTGGTTCGGGATGTTGCTAGGTTTGGGCTGGACTTCCCAGTGGTTCACTAAAGAATGTACCCGGACAGCCGACAACATCCGGGAGTCATTCGAATAGTCCCCGGAGACGCTTTGATGGACAAGATGCGCAAACTGTTTGAATCCGTGGATGCCTGTGCCGACAGGCTGGAGGAGCTGAACAGCCAGTTCACCGATCTGGCCAGTGATTCCACCCGCCAGAGCGTGGAGTCCTGGAGAAACCTCAAGGAGAGCGTGCTTTTCGACCATACCGAAGCCAGCAAAACGCCCGCGGAAGGGCCCGATATCAAGGCGATAGCCATTGACCTGCTGGAGAACCAGGGGCACGGGCTGGAGGATGTGATCGATCTGCTGATGAGCGACCACAGCGTGGAGATCGATATCAAGGGTCTGGCCCAGCTGATCGGTAAAGAGGCCTATATTGCCGCACTGCGGCGTGATGCCGCCGACCTGCTGAGCAATTCGATCTCCTACAACCAGATCGCCAGTCTCTGGAACGACCTGGACCGGCCCGCCTTTGGTGGCGAGAACTGGACCGGCAGGAGTGTTTCAATACTGGTCGAATAATCCAATCCAGGCTGACGACCCTGCGGAACGGGCGGGCTGTCCGAAATTTCGACCAGCCGGCTGTTTTCCGCTGATGCCGTCGTTATAATCCGCCGATACCCTGAAACCCCGTTGCCGGTTTTCCCAGATGAGCGACAGTGATCCACAGAAATTCGATATGAAGGCCTTCGCCAACGACCTGGTGGAGGATATCGAGAAGAACCGCATCCGCCTGCCGACCCTGCCCGCGATCTCGCTGGAGGCGCTGCTGGTGGTTAATGATGCGGGCAGCTCGATGGCGGATGTGGCCAGGATCATTGCCAAGGACACCTCGATGGCGGCGCGCCTGGTGCGGTACGCCAACAGTCCCCTCTACCGGGGGGTGAACACCGTCAGTTCGGTCAAGGCGGCAATTACCCGGATCGGTTTCGATGCGGTGAAGAATGCCATTTTGAGCCTGGCCATGAAGGATGTCTTTACCACCGCCTTCAAGCCGATCCAGGCACGCATGGAGGCGTTGTGGACCCACAGTGTCGACGTGGCGACCAAGGCGACCCTGCTGGCCGATCGTTTTCCCCACCTGAACAAGGATGAGGCGATGCTGGCCGGACTGATTCACGACGTGGGTACCATCCCGATCCTGATCAAGGCGAAGGAGTACCCGGTGTTGCTGGAGAAGGAGAGCAACCTGGACAAGGTGATCGACAAGCTGCACATGCCGGTGGGCAAGTTCATGCTGTCGCGCTGGAATTTCGATTCCGCCCTGGTCGACGTGGCGGCCCAGCACGACAAGATCGACCGGGTGCCGAAGGGCAAGGAGGTGGATTACGTGGATATCATCCAGGTGGCCAATATCCTCAGTCACCAGGGTAGCGAGAGCCGCTGGGCCGGGGTCGATATCGAGGAGAACCTGGCTTGTCGGCGGGTGGGGCTGGATCTGGTGCGCAACCTGGACAAGATTGCCGAGGAGAGTGACGCGCTGTCGGAGTTCAGCAGCATGCTGGGGTGATCGGGTTTCCCGGGGTGAGTGCCTTATCGGTACCCGGTTGGCCGCTCCCACACGGGTATTTTAAACACATTCGCGGCGAGGGCGCCGCTCCCACAGGGGTTTTTCAGAGGCGTTCGCGGTGGGGCGCCGCTCCCACACCCGATTCGACCCGTAGGAGGCCCGCCCCCGGGCCGAAAGATTCCCGCAAGCCGGGGCCGATTTTTCATGATGCATTCGCGGCGGGGGCGCCGTCCCCACACCCGGTGCGACCCGTAGGAGGCCCGCCCCGGGCCGATGGATTCCGACCCTTTTCACGGAAAGCCGGCACAAAAAAACCCGCTGCCACCGGCAGCGGGTTTTCATGTTTGGAGCGGGAAACGAGATTCGAACTCGCGACCCCAACCTTGGCAAGGTTGTGCTCTACCAGCTGAGCTATTCCCGCATCAAT
>JAPHTA010000242.1 GCA_026196475.1 Sedimenticola sp. | reverse complement strand
GTACTCGACCCGGAATCCGCCATTGGCGGGAGTTGCGGTGACAGGGTGGTGCTCGCCGTCGATGATCACTACCCAGTCGTCATTGACCCGCCGCTCATGGCCCCGCAGTTGGCCGCTCAGACGCGCCGCCCGGTCCATGTACTGGCGGTGGATCATGGCCGCGATCGCAACCGCCTTGGCCGGATCCTCCCGCGGCACGCAGGAGGCGTCGAATCCGTCCGGGTACTCCTCGGCGATGAAATTGGTGGTGAGACGTCCCTCGATGAAACGGGGATGAACCATCAGTGCGTTGAGGAAGCTGATGTTGTGCTGCACGCCGCGGATGCAGTAGGCATCCAGGGCGTCCTGCATGCGGGTGATCGCCTCGTTGCGGTCCTTGCCGTAGGTGATCAGCTTGGCGATCATCGGGTCGTAGAACATGGAGACCTCGCCCCCCTCGTAGACCCCGGTGTCGACCCGCACGTTCTCACCCACCGGCGGCTCGTACTTGACCAGGCGGCCGATCGAGGGCAGGAAGTTGCGGAACGGATCCTCGGCATAGACCCGGGACTCCATGGCCCAGCCGTTCAGCTTCACCTCTTCCTGGGTGATCGGCAGCTTCTCGCCGTTGGCCACCCGGATCATCAGCTCCACCAGGTCCTGACCGGTGACCAGCTCGGTCACCGGATGCTCCACCTGCAGCCGGGTATTCATCTCCAGAAAGTAGAAATTGCGCTGGGCATCGACGATGAACTCCACCGTGCCGGCAGAGCGGTAATCCACCGCCCGGGCCAGCTGCACCGCCTGCTCACCCATCTTCTTACGCGTTGCCTCGTCGATGAACGGGGAGGGAGCTTCCTCGATCACCTTCTGGTGGCGGCGCTGGATGGAGCACTCGCGCTCGCCCAGGTAGACCACGTTACCGTGGGTATCGGCAATCACCTGGATCTCGATATGGCGCGGCTCCTCGATGAACTTCTCGATGAACACCCGCTCGTCACCGAAGCTGGAGCGGGCCTCGTTGGTGGCACGTTCGAAGCCATCCCGGCACTCGGCCTCGTTCCAGGCAACCCGCATCCCCTTGCCGCCGCCACCGGCGGAGGCCTTGAGCATGACCGGATAACCGATACCGTTGGAGATCTCCACCGCATGATCCGCATCCCGCACCACGTCGGTGTAGCCTGGAATCACGTTGACACCCGCCTTCTCGGCCAGGTTCTTGGAGGTAATCTTGTCACCCATGCTGTTGATGGCGAAGGTGGCAGGTCCGATAAAGGCGATGCCGGCCTTCTCCAACGCCTCGCAGAAGGTGGAGTTCTCGGACAGGAAACCGTAACCCGGATGCACCGCCTGGGCACCGGTATCCCTGCACGCCTGGATAATCCGTTCCTGTACCAGGTAGCTCTCGGAAGAGGGCGCGGGGCCGATATGCACCGCCTCATCCGCCATCTGTACATGCAGCGCCTCCTTGTCCGCATCCGAGTAGACCGCCACGGTCTTGATACCCATCTTCTGCGCCGACTTGATGACCCGGCAGGCGATCTCGCCACGATTCGCTATTAGTATTTTTTCAAACATATTTTATGTCTCTGGGTGTTAGCCGCGAATGAACGCGAATGAACGCGAATAAATTAAAGGTTATTCACCAGCTTTTTCCATTGGATCCTGGGATGCTGAAAATTAATCAGCAGGCATATTTTGAGTTCGCTTGCCTTCAAATAGTTAATGCATTGGGCCGTATGAATGGCACCCAAGGCGTCAACACATTTCAGTTCCACCAGTATTCGCTCCTCAACCATAAGATCTGCAACAAAATTCCCCACCTGCTTGCCCTTGTACGATACCGGGAAACCTACCTGTTGCTTTACAACGATCCCTCTGCGACTCAACTCATGGCATAGTGCTCTCTCATACACCTTCTCCAGAAAACCACAACCAAGCTGATTGGAAACTTCAAATGCCGCCCCGACAACCAGGCGGATTTTTCCATCAATCCATTCGCGTGTATTCGCGTCCATTCGCGGCTCTCCTTAGCCTCTGTTCAGTTAGCCCCCTACAGCGGGATGTTGCCGTGCTTGCGCCAGGGATTCTCCAGCTCCTTGTCCTTGAGCATGGCCAGGGAGCGGCAGATCCGCTTGCGCGTACTGTGCGGCATGATCACGTCATCGATGAAGCCCTTGCTGCCGGCGACAAAGGGGTTGGCGAAACGCTCGCGATAGGCCTCGGTGCGGGCCTCGATCTTTTTCTCGTCCCCCAGGTCCTGGCGGAAAATGATCTCCACCGCGCCCTTGGGCCCCATTACCGCGATCTCGGCAGTGGGCCAGGCCAGGTTGACATCGCCGCGCAGGTGCTTGGAAGCCATCACGTCGTAAGCGCCACCGTAGGCCTTGCGGGTGATCACCGTGACCTTGGGCACCGTGGCCTCGGCGTAGGCGTAGAGCAGCTTGGCACCGTGCTTGATGATGCCACCGAACTCCTGGCTGGTGCCCGGCAGGAAGCCCGGAACATCCACCAGGGTCACCACCGGAATATTGAAGGCGTCGCAGAAACGTACGAAGCGCGCTGCCTTCTTGGATGAATCGATATCCAGGCAGCCGGCCAGGACCATCGGCTGGTTGGCCACGAATCCGACTGTCGAGCCCTCCATGCGGCCGAAGCCGGTAATGATGTTGGCGGCGTAGTCCGGCTGGGTCTCGAAGAAGTCGTTGTCGTCAACGATCTTGCCGATCAGCTCCATCATGTCATAGGGCTTGTTGGGATCGGCCGGCACCAGGGTATCCAGGGAGGCGATCTTGCGATCCGCCGGATCGTCGGTGGGCCAGACAGGAGGCAGCTCCTTGTTGTTGGCCGGCAGGAAGTTGACGAAGCGGCGTAGCATCAGCAATGCCTCCACGTCGTTTTCAAACGCCAGGTCGGCCACACCGGACTTGCTGGTATGGGTTACCGCGCCACCCAGCTCCTCGGCAGTCACGGTCTCGTGGGTCACGGTCTTCACCACGTCCGGGCCGGTGACGAACATGTAGGAGGTATCCTTGACCATGAAGATGAAGTCAGTCATTGACGGTGAGTAGACCGCGCCACCGGCACAGGGCCCCATGATCATGGAGATCTGCGGTACCACGCCGGAGGCGAGCACGTTGCGCTGGAACACGTCCGCATAACCGGCCAGGGACTCCACCCCCTCCTGGATACGGGCACCGCCGGAATCGTTGAGCCCGATCACCGGGGCACCGACCTTCATGGCATGATCCATCACCTTGCAGATCTTCTGGGCATGGGCGCCGGAGAGCGAGCCACCGAAGACGGTGAAGTCCTGGCTGAAGACGAAAACCAGGCGACCGCTGACGGTGCCGTAGCCGGTCACCACGCCGTCACCCGGCACCTTGTGCTCCTCCATGCCAAACTCGGTACAGCCGTGCTGCACGAACATGTCCCACTCCTCGAACGAGCCGGGATCCAGGAACAGTTCTATGCGCTCCCGCGCGGTCAGTTTGCCCTTGCCGTGCTGGCTGTCGATACGCCGCTGTCCACCACCATTGACCGCAGCCGCACGCATCTCGTCGAGCCGGCTAATCAAATCTTGCATGAATCTCTCCTATGGTCAGATAGCATTTTATTAAAGCCGCGAATGAACGCGAATAAACGCAAATAGTGAATATGATGCATAAAACTTAATCGTTACCCGCTCACGCCCCGTTGCCGCAGCTCCGTCGGCGATGCCTGGGTATTCATCCATCGTGAATGATGGGCTTTGCCTCTGTCACTGCACCCTTACAACAGTTGGTGGACACCGTACTCAACCCACCCGATAGCCCGTTACGTTCTTCGCGTTCATTTGCGTTCATTCGCGGCTACAATTTTTCTTGGTAGCGACTGAACCGGCCATCCAATATACCCGCTCCCGGGTATCCTCAGCCGCCCTGGCGCTGGCGAATCAGTCCCAGCAGCTCCGCCGCCGAGGCGGGAATATTGGTACCGGGGCCGTACACCGCGGCCACTCCCATCTGCAGCAGGGCCGGGTAGTCCTGGGGCGGAATCACCCCGCCGCAGACCACCAGGATATCCTCCGCACCCTCGTCCTTGAGCGCCTGCAACAGGGCCGGAACCAGGGTCTTGTGGCCCGCCGCCAGGGAGGAGACGCCGATTACATGCACATCGTTTTCCGCCGCCTGCCGGGCCGCCTCCTGGGGAGTCTGGAACATCGGCCCCACATCCACGTCGAAACCGAGATCGGCATAGGCAGTGGCGATCACCTTGGCACCCCGGTCGTGGCCGTCCTGTCCCATCTTGACCACCAGCATGCGTGGACGCCGTCCCTGCTCCTCGGCAAAGGTGTCGATCTCCCGCTTGATTTTGTCAAAGCCCTCATCGCCCTCGTAGGCGGCACCGTAGACACCGGAAACGGATCGGGTGATCGCCTTGTGCCGATTATAAACCGTCTCCAGGGCATCCGAGATCTCGCCCACGGTGGCCCGGGCCCGGGCCGCGTCCACCGCCAGCGCCAGCAGGTTGCCGCTACCCTCCTCGGCTGCCCGGGTCAGCGCCTCAAGCGCCGCCTGGTGTGCCTTGGGGTCACGCTGCTGGCGAATCCGCTGCAGCCGTGCCACCTGGGCCTCGCGAACCGCGCTGTTGTCGATATCCAGCACATCGATCTCCGGCTCTTCATCGCGCTGGTACTTGTTGACGCCGACGATCACCTCCTCGCCCCGGTCGATGCG
>JAPHTA010000014.1 GCA_026196475.1 Sedimenticola sp. | reverse complement strand
TGCAGTTCCTGAATTGATAAATCTCATTTTTATCAGTAAGCCCTTTCAGTAGACTGTTACCCGCCAAAGTGAATTGAATAGACGCATACACCCTTCCGGTCCCTGTGCCGCCGTCGCTGTTTCAGAGGAGTGATTTCATTGAATGACAGTTCACAATCCAAGCACGACGCGATGGTCGACGAGCTTTACGCCGAGGCGGTGCACTGGGAGCTGAATACCGGGCAGGAGAAGATTCACGCCAAGCGCGTTCCCGGCAAGTGGCGCGTTGTAAAGTGGCTGGCAATGCTGGTCTGGGTACCGTTCTTTCTCGGTCCCTACCTGCGCTGGGGGGATCGACAGGCGGTACTGTTTGATATACCCAGCCGCCAGTTCCACCTGTTCGGGGTAACCATACTGCCGCAGGATTTCTGGATGCTCTCCCTGCTGCTGCTCTTTTTCGCCATCCTCCTGGCGGTGGTCACCGCACTTGCCGGGCGGGTGTGGTGCGGCTTTTTCTGCTTCCAGACGGTCTGGACTGATATCTTCACCTGGCTGGAGGAGAAGCTGGAGGGCCCGCCGCAGAAGCGAAAGAAGCTGGACAACGGGCCGCTCAATTTCACCAGGATCCGCACCAAGGCGGTCAAGCACCTGTTGTGGCTGCTGATCTCCGCCCTTACCGGTATCTCTTTCGTTGCCTGGTTCTACGATGCCTATGATCTGTGGGCTGATCTGTTCAGCTTCGAGATTGGCGCCACGGCCCTGGTCACCATTCTTCTGTTTATCGGTGGTACCTACGGCCTGGCCGGCTACCTACGGGAACAGACCTGCTTCTGGCTCTGTCCCTATGCCCGTATCCAGGGTGTGATGGTGGACAATACCACCATGGTTCCGACCTACGATTTCATCCGCGGTGAGCCCCGTGGACGGGTCAAGAAAGGAGCCAGGGACGCCGAACGCAGCACCGGGGACTGCGTGGACTGCAACCAGTGTGTCGCGGTTTGTCCCACCGGGGTGGATATCCGCCATGGTCAGCAGGAGGGGTGCATTACCTGTGCCCTCTGCATCGATGCCTGTGATTCCGTGATGGAGAAGGTCAACCGGCCCAAGGGATTGATTCGCTATGAATCGCTGGATGTGTTGAACGGCAAGGAGGACAGGCCTCTCTGGAAGCGTCCGCGGGTCTGGGTCTACAACCTGGTGCTGCTCTTCTCGCTGGCGGGCATCGGCTACGGAATGTCGACCCTGGATGCGATCGAGATCAAGGTGATCCACGCCAGGCAGCCCCTGTTTGTACTGCAGAGTGATGGTTCGATCCAGAACAAGTATACCGTCAAGGTACTCAACAAGATGACCGAACCGCTGGCGGTGACGATCACTGCCAGCGGTATTGAAGGTCTCGTGGTGGTGGGTGCCGATGAACCGGTTGACGCCGGCAAGGGGATGGTGACCCCGCGCACCGTGTTCGTCAGGGTGCCGAGGAGGAACCTGGATGCGGAGTCTATACCCATAACCTTCCATGCCGAGACCCGTGATGCCAGCGGAAATGTGTACACCGCGCAACGGGAAAGTGTATTTATTGGTCCCAGGTAACCACCGCGGGGCGGAACCTGGCGCAACACCGTACGAGGATGTCAGCGTGACTGAGATGACAGAGAAACAATCCCCCTGGACCAACCCCTGGGTGCTCGGCTGGATCGGGCTGCTGGTGGTCTTCCTGATCGCCAACTTCATCATGGTTTACCTGGCGGTGACCAACAACCCGGGGCTGGTGGTGGATGACTATTACGAGCGGGGACAGAATTTCGAGCAAAACATGCTCAAGCGCCAGGCCCGGGATCCCGGCTGGGAGATGAAGCTGCTGTCACCCGGGTCGGTAGGCGTTGCCGAGCCGGCCGACTTCGGTGTGCGAATCCTGGACAAGCAGGGTAATGCGGTGGCACCGGACTCGGTTACCTTCCACGCCTACAGGCCGTCTGATGCCAGGCAGGATTTTTCGGTCCCGATGAGCGTGCGGGACGCTGGCGTCTATCGGGCTGAGGTAAGCTTCCCCCTGCTCGGTGTCTGGGACATCCTGATCAGTGCCAGACACGGGGAGGACGAGTATCACCTCCCGCACCGGGTCAGTGCCGGGGTGAACTGAATCGACAGTGCCACGTTTACTGACTGACGATCCCGCCATGCCACGCCCCTCGGCAGCCACCTGATGGTTGGCCGACGGTCAGCGCTCTCCGGTATGCTTCGCCGGCAGTACCCCGCAGACGGGGTGCGAGGGGCGATTCGCAGGTGAATACCCGGGTCGAAAAACACTGTTTTCACTGCGCGCTGCCGGTGAACGAGGAGATTGTTGCCGAGATCGAGGGGCAGCCGCGCAGCTTCTGCTGCAACGGCTGCCGCTCGGTCTGCGAGGCGATCTATAGCGCCGGGCTGGAGGGTTTCTACCAGCGGATGTACGACGGCACGCCACTGGCACCCCCTCCCGAACTACCGAAAGAGCTGGCCCTGTACGACCTGGACGAGGTGCAGGAGGAGTTTGTTGAGAACCTGGGAGAGACCCGGGAGATCCATCTGCTGGTGGAGGGAATCCACTGTGCCGCCTGTGTCTGGCTGATCGAACAGACCCTGCTCGGCATGGCCGGAGTGGTTAACGCCCGGGTCAACCTGTCCGGTCGCCGGCTGCACGTGACCTGGGACAACGGCCGGATAAAGCTGTCGCAGATCATCCGTCGACTGGGGGAGATCGGCTACGCCGCGGTTCCCTACGATCCTGATGCCGCTGAGGACCGTCTGAAACGTGAAAACCGGCACCTGCTCTATCGCATGGGCTTTGCCGGTTTCACCATGATGAACCTGCTCTGGATCTCCATTGCGCTCTACAGCGGTGCGGACAAGGGCGAGTTTCGGTCCCTCTTCCAGTGGGTCGGCTTCGCACTCGCCACTCCGACCCTGATCTACTCCGGGTCCCCCTTCTTCAAGGGGGCCTGGTCGGGTATTCGCAACCTGCATCTCGGGATGGATGTGCCGATCGCCATCGGCGCCTCCATTACCTACCTCTACTCCGTCTACGTCATGCTCAGTGGCTCGGTCAATGCCGAGGTCTACTACGATACGGTGGTCAACTTCATCTTCGTGATCCTGGTCGGCCGCTACCTGGAGGCGATCTCCAAGCGCCAGGCGGTGGCCTCCACCCAGCGCCTGCTGGACCTGCAGCCCAGGGTGGCGACGCTGCTGCTGCCACAGGGCGAGAAGGTGGTGCCGATTCGCTCGGTGAAGCCGGGTGACCGGGTACTGGTGCGACCGGGGGAACGGATTCCGGTGGATGGCTGCGTGCAGGAGGGGGAGAGCCGGGTCGACGAGGCGATGCTCACTGGCGAATCGCAACCGATCGCCAAGCAGGCCGGGGATGGGGTCTCAGCCGGCACCATCAACGGCAGCGGTGCCCTGCAGATCGAGGTGACCGGCCTGCTCAGGGACAGCGCCCTGGGGCGCATTATCCGCCTGGTGGAGGAGGCACAGGCGAGCAAGGCGCCGATACAGTGCGTGGCCGATCGCATCGTTCCCTGGTTCGTCGCCATTACCATCGGACTGGCCACGGCGACCTTCTTCTGGTGGTTGGATACCGATTTCGAACTGGCCCTGATGGCGGCAACGGCGGTGCTGATTATCACCTGTCCCTGTGCCTTTGGCCTGGCCACGCCGATGTCCATCGCGGTGGCCACCGGCCTCGGTGCCCGGCACGGTATCCTGGTTCGCAATGGTGATGTGCTGGAGCGTTTCTCTTCCATAGACCATTTCGTGTTCGACAAGACCGGAACCCTGACCCAGGGGAGAATGCAGTTGACTTCCCTGGATCTGGCCGATCGGCAGTGGCGACCTGGTGACCCCGCGGAGCCGGGGATCAGGGTGTTGCTGGACCAGTTCCAGCAGCTGGAGCAGTTCTCCGAGCATCCGATCGCCCGGGCCCTGATCACGGCAGCCGAAGGCGTCGGGTTGAAGGCGGACAGAAAACGGGTCAGCGGCTTTGTGAACCGGCCCGGATACGGCGTCTCGGGACGGGTTGATGGCAGGCCGGTGGTGCTTGGCAGCCGGCTCTGGATGGAGGAGAGCGGCGTGGTTTCGGACTCCAGGCTGGAGCAGGCCGCGCAGGCGCTCGACCAGGCCGGCAGCGGAAGCCTGTTCTGCGCGGTGGATGGCAGGCTGGTGGCAGTGGCCGGTATCGAGGACCCGCTGCGGGAGGACGCCGCTGCCCTGGTGGCGGACCTGAAGGCGGCGGGTATGCGTATCACCATGCTCAGTGGCGACCGGCAGGCCACGGCGGAGGCGATCGCCGCCCGTCTTGGCGGCATGACGGTGATTGCCGAGGTGTTGCCCGAGGACAAGGACCGGGTGATCGACCAGCTGCAGCAGCACAGCCACCGGGTGGCGATGGTCGGCGACGGGGTGAATGACGCACCGGCACTGGTGCGTGCCGACGTGGGGATCGCCCTCGGCTCCGGTACCGACGTCTCGATCGCCAGTGCCGATATCGTGCTGATGAGCAGTGAACTGGACAAGGTGCGTCTGGCCTCCGCGCTGTCGCGCCGCACCCTGCGCACCATACGCCAGAATATCGGTATCTCGATCACGTATAATCTGATTATGGTACCGTTGGCGATGGCGGCCTTTGTCACACCTCTGGTGGCGGCCGTCTCGATGCCGATCAGCTCGCTGCTGGTAATCGGTAACGCGGGGCGTATCCGGACACTGTTCCGGGGTCTCCAGCGTGGTTGAACGAATCAGACGCAGGAGTGGCTGAATGGACGTGATTTACGGGTTGATTCCCGGCATGCTGATCCTCGGACTGGTCGGCGTGGCGGTATTTTTCTGGGCCGCCAGGAGCGGCCAGTTCGAGGACCTGGAGGGGGAGGCGAACCGTATCCTGATGGATGATGACCTGTCCCAGCGGAAATCACACGGCAAGGACGAAAACGGGAGCAGTACCCCTGATCAGGGCGATCAGAAGGCGTCTGCCGACTCCGCCGCGGCGGTGACCGGAGACCCTGAAGAGAAGACGCAGGAAGGGGAGCCGTCGCAGGGGAAGGGGTCTTGAAACTGAACGATCCCTTCGGCCGTGTCGAGCGGCGAAAAGAGAACAGCTACCAGTCCCTGCGCCAATCCCTGCTCGAGTCCGGTGTCGACCGCAGGGAGGCTGCCGAGGCGCTGTTGAAAGGGATGCTGAAACGGGCCTTGATCGGCGCACTGGTTCTGTTGTCTCTGGTCGCCATCCTGGTTCTGCTGTTACCACAGAGCCGCGCTGCCATCCTTTTGGTCGGTCTCGTGATTCTGCTCTGGCTGCTGGCCAGCACCCTTAACGCCTACGGTTTAATCCGGCGCTATATTGCGGAGGAGTTGGCGTCCACGGACGACTGAACCGGGTGATCTACTCCTGGCCGGTAAGCGGTTCGGTGAGCTGCCCGAAATCAGCCGGCTTGACGTACTGGAACACCTCCTTGCCATCCGGGTTGAGCGCGATATCCAGACCTCTCTCCGGGTACAGCCAGTGGACGATCTCTGAACCTGTCTCTTTCACCCGCCGCGCCGGTTCGCCAAAGCGACCACTCAGCAGATCGGCGTCCAGGTCCGCCGCCGGGATGAAGGTGATGGAGGCGACCGGCGCTTGTGACAGCGCCTCCAGGTCACGACTGGATAGCTCGATCTTTCGGGTGCCGCTGCCCATCTGGCTGATCCGCTCACCTCGTTCGAACATTTCCTGCGCCTCGTTTACACCTACCGCCAGGGTCAGCACCAGGTCTGCTTTCAGCCCGCTCAGAAAGAGGCGCTGGAAGTATGCCTCGGTGCGGTATTGACCCTCTGGCGACTGGAACAGGGTCACCTTTCCCTGGTCCTGCAGGTTCTCCCGGGCCTGTTGCAGCGTACTCTCTCCCAGGGTGATACCGAACACCTTCAGGGCGCCCAGTTCGTTCACCTCGATCAGCCAGGGGAGTCTCGGTTCGCGATCAGGTGTGCGCCCACCCGGCAACAACAGGGCAATGGCCAGTGCGACCAGGGTAACGGAGAGAATGCCAAGAAAGAGTTTTCGTTCCATCGGGGAAGTACCTGCGCCGGTGCGGGTGTCAGGAGTGGTGTTGCCGGTTGTGAATTGTCATGTCGTCGACGCTGCAAACGGCGCTATTCTACAGGACAACAGCAATCACGGATATGGTGCAACGGCGATGGGTGGCACACTCTGGTTTATCGATCTCCTGAAGGATCAGCCCTGGATCGGGTTTCTGATCGGCCTCGTTTTTGTCGCGGTGATGTTCGGTTCCAAGAACCTGGTGATCTATTTCTATTCTCGTCACAAGGAAAAGAGTTCTGATCGACCAACATGAGCCCCGCCTTTTGCTCTCCCGCCCGCCCGGGATTACGATCCTTTCTTTCTTTTCCCTCGATTCCCGCAGCAGGGCGGGAAATGAAGAGTATAAGTATATGCAGTAATTCTTGACGCGATGTTCCTGATAGCTTGTATGGTCACTGCACTCTTAATGTATACCGACAGATAGTGTTACATCCTGTGCCAGAATTGGTATGGGATTTGTCTCCTGCAAAATCCCCTGTTTTACTCCCTCGTTAAACTGACATCCCAGGCTAATCTACTTCCTGTTTACCACAAAAAGAAAAAACCATATATTTCAGGGTGTTTGAGTGTTTCCGGGTTGATGCCTCCGACCGTTTTCCGGAACCGACATCCGTTGTGAGATACAAGACGGCATACAAATTGCGTCATATGCCGTCATAAAGAGATTACCTACAGGTAGTGCGTAGGCTCTTGTCGTAAAACACAGCCGGGGGTGCCGTTTGATGACGGCATTCCGGGCGAAGCGGAAGGATGAGTAATCTATCGATTATTCAGACCATGAAGCCGGTTTTAAATAAATAATAATCACTGCGAGGAGGAGATACTTCATGACACTAGGTTTGATGTTGCAACTGAACCCGCCAACTAACGAGTTGTTAGCTTTGTACTGTCCTTAGGTGCTGCAATTAGCCCTGATTGCCACTTTTTTACAATGCAGTCATCCACTAATCACTAAAGGGATATCAGAATATGCTTGATTTTATATATCAAACTGGTTGGGGAGCGTTTACCTTGATGCTTCTTTTTCAACTTCCTTTCCTGCTTGTATTTCCGTTCATTGTCTATCGAAAGTGTTTTGTTGACCCAACACCGAGCAATACAGGCCGTGGAAAATTAACGCGCATTGAAACAGTCTGGATTTTCAGCGCTGTAGCGCTTTTCGTGATCGCGAACGTATACAGCATCAGCTACATGCCGATGTCGAAGACAGCAGCGACAGAGGCATCCGGGGTGGCTATACAGGATGTGGATGTGACGGCTCGATCCTGGAGCTACGAAATTTCCGATCGGGAGTTTGAAGTTGGCAAGCCTGTTCGCTTCTCGGTAAAGAGCGTGGATACGATGCATGGCTTTACCGTATATCACCCTAACGGAAAAATACTTTTCAACATGATGTTGATTCCGGGACTGGAGAAGGCTTCATCGCTTGTTTATACGTTTACCGAGCCGGGTAAGTACAAGGTGCGCTGTCTGGAGTACTGCGGAATTGCACATCACGGCATGCAGGATGAACTAACGGTTGTAAAAGCGACGGATAAGTCCAGCTAAAGTACACGAGAGGAAATGACTATGTTAGCTGCAACAATAAGGCGTACCCCTCTCCTGGGGAAAATGTTTGAGGTCGACGAGAGTACAGGGCTGTCTGATATCAACACCTGGCCGGCGATGATGATCATGACGTCATTCGTCTGGTTGGTCGTCGCCATCCTGCTTGGCGTCGGCATGCCGGTCATACAGATGGCAGAAATGGGTTCGGATCTGTTCTATACCGCAATCACACTGCATGGAGCGGCGTTGGCTTTTCCGTTCCTGTTCCAGTTTATGATGGGCATCAGTCTGCACCGGTCTGGTGGATGTATGGGTAAACCGGCATCCGGGAAACTGACCGCGCTGATCTATATCTGCATGAATGGAGGCGCGGTGCTACTGACTCTGGCGGTACTGGGTGGTTTGAAGATCACCTACACTGTCATGTACCCCCTTCCGTTGGTGGGTGCGCAGATGGGCGCCTGGAGCATGAATATGGTGGTGCTCGGGTTTACCGGAATTGCCCTGGTACTCACGTCCATGATATTCCTGTATCCATTCCAGATCATCCGTATGTCATTTTTCGGTGAACAGCGTGAAGAGTTGCTTCTTTCAGCGCGTTCACTCAAGGACCCCGGGATGCTCGGCATGGTGATGTCCATCATGATCCTGCTCGTAACGGGGACACCCCTGATGATTGTGGCGGGTGCCTTATTGCTCGCACTGTACGGCATAGTTCCACTGGAAGCCGTAACCTGGGCTTCCGAACCCGTGGTCTTCCAGTACGTGTTCTATATTTTCGCCCACAATCTGATGGAAGCCATGGCCATCATGGTCATCAGTGCAGTCTACGCCACCTTGCCACTATACCTGGCTGATGGAACCCGCAAGCTTTATAGCGATAAACTGGCCAATCTTGCACTTTGGATACTGTTGGTTACTTCGGTAACCTCCTTTTTCCATCACTTCTATACGACAAACCCAGGCCTCCCCACAGCGCTGTCGTATCATGGCAACATCATGAGCTGGGGAACTGGTATTGGTGCGGCTTTCTCGATCTTTACGATTCTGGCGACTATCTGGAAACACGGCATTAAGCCGGAGCCAGGCCTGATGGCGATCCTGGCTGGATTCGTTGTCTATATCCTGGATGGCGTAAATGCCATGGTTGCCGCCAATGTGGCGGTCTCCTACCAGATCCACGGTACCCTCTGGGTGGGTGGACATGCGATGTCGGTTCTGATCGCCATGACCCTGATGTGGATGGGTGTGCTTTACCACCACTATCCGGTCATTACAGGAAAAAAGCTCGATAAAGTTCTCGGAAACCGGTTTGTAACGCTCTATACCATTGGTGCGGTAGGCCTGCTTTATTCATTCGCTGCGGGTGGTGCCATGGGTATGCCGAGGCGTTTCGCAGATTGGGACGCAGGTGGATGGATGAGTGTTGGTGTGGCCATCCTGGTATTTGGCCTCTTTCTGATAGCCGGATTTTTCACCTACATGCAGAGCTTCTTCAAATCGAGAGCAATCTCATGAAAATGGTCGTGTTAACCCTTTGTAGGGTCGCAGCATAATAGGGTGTTGCGCTTGTCAAGCGGGCAGGTAGATACCTCCCTTTGTCCTGCCCGCTTCGACATAAAGCACTGTATATTCAACAGCCGACAGAAAGCGTTGGATGTGAAGCGTGAGGTGGGATTGCATGATTAAACAATTGGTTAATCTATTTAAGCTTCGAATAGGCTTTATCATGATGTTAACGGCGCTGGTGGCAATGGCTGCTACGCCAGGGCGATCGGTGACGCTTGCAGAAATTGCTGTACTGGCAATTGCCGTTCTCGTCGCGGCCGCCAGCGCGGGAGCGTTCAATCAGTATTATGAGGCGGATCTCGATGCACTGATGACACGGACCAAAAACCGACCCTTTGTGACAGGCGCTCTAACGAAGGGACCTTTCTGGCTGATTGTTATCAACGGGTTGCTTTTAGTCAGCGTGGCGGTAGCTGCTGCTGTTCTGAATGGCATGGCGGCACTCTACATTTTCCTGGGCGCATTTTTTTACGCGGTAGTGTACACCGTATGGCTGAAGCGGCGTACCTGGATGAACATCGTCATAGGTGGGGCATCGGGTAGCTTTGCCGTACTGGCGGGGGCCGCAACCGTGGACCCGGTGCTTTCGCCAGTACCAATACAACTGGCCCTGGTGCTCTTCTTCTGGACACCGTCCCATTTCTGGAGTCTGGCGATTGCTCAGAACAAGGACTATGCTGCAGCCGGTGTGCCCATGTTGCCAGCCATTGCAGGTAACGAATACGCTGCCAAGGTCGTGCTTTGCAACACATTGATCTTGGTGGCGATCTCTGTAATGCCCTATTTTTACGGTATGGGTTGGCTGTATCTTACGGGTGCCGTGAGCGGGGGTTGTTATTTCCTCTATCGAAACCTGTTGATGATTAGGGATCCTGGCAGGCGAAATGCCATGGCAAGCTTCTTTGCATCACTGCTTCAGCTTTCCCTGCTACTGATAGGAACGGTACTCGATGTGCTGTTTGTGTGATAAACCGTGAGCGAACGCTCCTTTGGTGAAAGTGAAGGCCAGGAATGAACTGCAAACTGTGCGGTTTGCCCACTCCTAATCCGCCTGTCCTGAAGGATGGCCATAGCTTTTGCTGTTACGGATGTAAAACGGTCTATGAAAATTTTGGCGATCAGATACTGGATTCCTACAAGCGGGTCAAGAACGAAACGCCTTCGTCCCCTGTAGAGGGTAGAGAGGCTTACCTGCGTATAGACGGAATGCATTGTGCCTCCTGTGAGTTCATGCTCAAAAAACTGGGAGAACGGGCCAGAGGAGTACTGGAAGTAACAGCCTGTTATGCGACTTCCACAGCCAGGGTCACCTACGATCCCGAGATTATTGACGAGTCGGAACTACCCGGGATATTGACTCGTACCGGTTACAAGGCCGGATTCAGGTCCGGGATGGCCGAGCAGTCCAGCGATAACCTTCCGCTACTCAGGCTTTTAACGGGGGTAAGTCTTTCAGCTGTTGTCATGATGCTGTACCTGGCCTTCTTCTACCCAACGAACCTGGGCCTGGTAGCTGCGGATGATCTGAGTTCGATGCATTGGCTGGCCTACTATGCGGCACCTCGCGTGATGTTTATTCTCACGACGTTGCTGGTCGTTTACGTGGGTTTTCCGATTCTTCGTGGTGCATGGATAGGGATCAGGGCTGGGTCTCTGAACATGGATAATCTGCTCGCCATCGCCATCCTTGCCGCCTATGGCTACAGTACCTACCAAATGTTGCACGGTTCCCACGACCTCTATTTTGATGTGGCTGCCGTAATCGTGACGGTAGTAACCGCCGGACGATATTTTGAAAAAGAGGCGAAATTCGCTGCAACCGCCGAACTTTCCCGAATCATTTCAGCCTGGAATCCTAAGACAAGGGTGATTCAGGGCGACAAGCTTGTTGAAATTGGAACGGAAGAGCTAACTCCCGGGGATCGATTTGTTGTTTCGCAAGGTGAATTCGTGCCTGTTAATGGAACCATTTACCAGGGTATGGGTGCGCTAGATGAGTCGCTGATGACAGGGGAGCCACATCCAGTTACCCGTAGCTCTGGAGAGGAGGTACTTGGAGGGACAACCCTGGTAGAAGGGGAGCTGACCGTGACGGTAGGTGAATCGGTAGAGAGCCAGATGGAGTCATTGGCCAGAATTCTATGGCGCGCGCAGAGTACATCGGACGGTTTACTCGGAGTGGCTGACCGGTTTGCCAGAATATTCGTACCCCTTGTTCTATTTCTTGCAGTCGCAGTAACAGCAGGTTTATTGCTGAGCGGTGCTCCGACCGGGACCGCCCTGTTGGCTGGATTGGCCACCCTGATTGTCTCCTGCCCCTGCACGTTTGGGTTGGCAGTACCGCTGACAACGGCGGCTGCCGTCAGTACTGCACTTAAACACGGCATCATAATCGGCCGCTCGGGTGCCTATGAAAAGGCCGCGCATATCAAGTCCATTGCTCTCGACAAGACCGGAACCCTGTCGACAGGAGTCATGCGGGTGACAGCAGTCATCGGTCCACCCGAGGTGGAGTGGAACGCTGCTGCAGTAGAGCGATTTTCGCACCACCCTGTAGCCACCGCCATCGCCAGGCTGGATGCCAGGTGTGAGGCGATGAATCCGGTTATCCATCCCGGAAAAGGGGCAGAGGCGTGGGTTGAAGGCAAAAGAGTGGTGGTCGGCAGCCAGGCACTATTCAGGTTATTGGGCTGGACGATACCGAAATCGTTGCTGGACCAGGTGAAAAGTCAGCCGATGGGTAGCGTCACATCCTATGTCGGGTGGTCGGGCGAGGCGGTTGGTGCGATTTTGACTGGTGATCAACCCCGTCCGGCATGGAAGACGTTTGTGGCCGGTTTACGCGAAAAGTATCGTGTTGTCATGCTAACGGGTGCGGAACGGACCGAAGGCTACGAGGTCGCTGTAGACATGCACCATGCAGGTGTTCCCCCTGAGACCAAGGCGGCCATAATCAGCCAGCTGCGCGAGCAGGGCCGGGGCGGGGTTGTCATGATAGGCGACGGCAGCAACGATGGACCGGCGCTGGCGGCGGCGGATTTGGGCATCGCATTTGGAGTGCCTACGTCTCTGGCGGCCGATGCCGCCGATCTGATTATCCCGGGAGACAGGCTGGATCGTATTTCCATTGCACTCGATCTGCTGAAGACCGTGCGCAGGCGGGTTCGTCAGAACATGGGCTGGGCACTACTGTACAACGCAATAGCCATTCCCCTGGCGTTGTCAGGCCTGCTGAATCCGTTGTTCGCGGCACTTGCGATGGCTTCCAGCAGTATACTGGTGGTGTGGAACTCTTCCAGGACACTGGAGCAGGATAGTTGGAACGTTCAAGAGGAACAGATCCATTCGTCCCAGGCTGATGATTGGTCCAGGCTGGGTAGAGAAGCACCTCTGGAAACTGCCGGAAGCTGATGCCTCTTGTACTGCTAGGATTTGAGTGACTGTATCATTTCAACCATGGTCCTGTTGGCTTGGGCATTGGGTGCTTCCATGAAGTTAATGACATAGCTGTCACCCAAATCACAAACACCGATACTGCGTGGCCGAACTGCCAATACTTCGGGAGTCGGGAGTTCCATGCCGAAGCAGAAGACGATATTCTTGGCTGCCTGGATATTTGGAGCGATTTCACCGTTCAGATTTTTCGTGTGTTGGTATTGATCAAAAATGTCAATGTAAGCAATGACCGGATGATCCTTTATCATATGGCTCAGAGCGGCAATTATTTCATCAACACTGTTGTGCCGGATCTCTTCTTTCCCATATCGGATCTCGTACAGAGAGTACTTTTCCTTGAAAATCTTCTGCTTCATGGTTTTCTCGTATAGTTGAAATGTGATCGTTTTGAGTATGCTGGGCCTAAATAAGTCTCTGCCTGAAATACTCCTTCAGCCAGTAGCTATACCGGTGAGAGGCCTGGATCTGCTCGCGAATAGTCTCCAACCTGTACCAGCCCCAGTCGCCAGCTTCGTCTGGATCGGGGTTCGCAGGACCAGAGTAGTGACCAAAAAAGAGATGGACTATCTCGTTTTCGATCATTTCCTGTCCGACTTTGGCCTTGTAATGTGTCACCGCCTTCCAACTCAGATCGCAGCGAATACCCATCTCTTCCTCGAGTCTCCGGTGTGCGGCGGCCGGCAGGTGTTCGTCAGGGCGGGGGTGTCCACAGGCGGCATTTGCCCACAAACCGGGGGAGTGATATTTATTCGGGCTTCGCCGCTGAAGAAGTATATTGGAGCCATTGACCAAGATGACAGAAAAAGCGCGATGTCTGAGGCCCTTTCGATGTGATGCAATCTTTTCACCGATACCAATCCGTTGATCGTTGGCGTCTACCAGTACAATATATTCGTCCATATAGAATCCCCTGAGAGGAGGCAGGCATACCATGTTAGAGGTTAATCAAAGGCCAAAAAGGTGTGCAAGAAAGCCTGGTAGGCCGGTCCTTTTTGGCTTATCCGGATAACCCGGTTGTGAGTGGTCTATGGTTGCTACGGCATCCACCAACTGATCTGCTGTTACCGTGTCAGTTGTAATCGTCCCGGCCGCGTTTCGCTGTAGATAGTGTCGTAACAGTATTGAGTCAGTAGGTATCATATTAACGGCCTCTGCGCGTTTGAAATATTCCGCCGACAAGGCATGTCGTTTCAGGACGCTATCTTCTGGATAGTTTGTCAACATGATAATTCCCCCGTAACTATGATTGAAGATTGAATAGAAAAAGACCTGTTATCAGTTGTCTATGTAACGCATTGTAATAGTCAACAAAAGACAGATTACCCGGTCTTGTCCCTGGTTATCAGTGCGTAGGCGGAGTGATTGTGTATCGATTCAAAGTTTTCAGACTCGACGCTATAGCTGGTTACGCGTTTGTCCACATTCAGACGATTCGCAATATCCCGGACAATATCCTCAACGAACTTGGGATTGTCATACGCCTTCTCGGTTACATACTTTTCATCGGGTCGTTTAAGAACGGAATACAGGTCGCAGGAGGCTTCTCCCTCGATCAGGTCGATCAATTCTTCTATCCAGATGAAACCACCGATACGTGCGGTGACCGTGATCAGAGATCGCTGATTGTGTGCGCCGTATTCAGAGATGCCTTTCGAACAGGGACAAAGGCTGGTAGCAGGCACGGCAACTCTAATGCTCACACTGAGGTTGCTTCGGTTCAGTTCCCCAATAAAGCTGATGTCATAGTCCATGAGGCTCTTCACGCCGGTGACCGGGGCAGATTTTTCAATGAAGTAGGGGAAGTGCATTTCCACAAGGCTGGTCTCTGCCTCCAGCCGACTGTTGATCTCGAATAGCATTTCGTGAAACGAGCGTACCGTTATCTCCTTTTCGTGTTCGTTGATAATCTCGATAAAACGAGACATATGCGTACCCTTGAAATGCTTCGGAAGGCTGACGTAAAGGCTGAAATCAGCAATTGTACGTTGTTCTCCACCACTTCTGTCTTTGACCACGGCAGGGTGACGAATTCCCTTGACACCAACCTTGTTGATGGGTATCTGGCGCTCATCAACACTATTCTGAATATCTTCCAGGATGAGTGCTTGGTTGTTCATGCAGTTTCTCCAGTCATAAGGCCCATTGGCTAAAGCATGGGGCGGCATATTCGATAAATCGTTGGAATTTCAATGCGGATTATCGAATCATGAGGATACATGGTGATAAAGAGGCCTAGTCTCTCACCACATGGAGTGCGCCTGAGGGGCAGGCGGAACAAACGCCTGCAATTTTCTTCTCATCGTCGGCATTGGGACGAATGACAAGTTGATCGTGTTCGACCTTGAATACATCGGGCAGGGTTTTTACGCATACACCCGCATGAGTACAGGCTGCTTTGTTCCAGGTTACCTTGATCATGACTCGATTCTTTTACTTATCACGCAGGCTCGACGCGAACGGCACAGAATTTGAATTCTGGAATCTTTCCGTCTGGGTCCAATGCTTCGTTAGTCAAGAGATTAGCGGCCGCCTCGTAGTAGCAGAAGGGTAGAAATATCTGCCCCGGCTTAAGACCACGATCGCTTCGTGTCTGAGTGACTACTTCCCCTCGTCTTGATTGCAAAAGGACGTATTGACCGGGTTTTAATCCAATTTTCTGCAAATGATCCGGGTGTAGCATGGCAACCGGCGTCGGCTCAAGACGGTTCAGTATACTTGCACGTCGTGTCATTGCACCGGTATGCCAGTGCTCCAGTTGCCTCCCGGTAATCAGGATATTCGGATACTCTACATCAGGGAGTTCATCGGCTCGGTTGAACGTGGCCGGCATCAATGCTGCTTTTCCGCCATCGCGAGGAAAAACTTTCTGAAAAATGACCGCTTCGCCCGGGTCACCCTCCTGAGTGCAGGGATACGTGACAGCACTCTCGGCATCAAGGCGTTCCCAGGAAATGCCTGCAATGCTGGGCATGGCCAGTCGCATTTCATTGAAAACGTCACGCGGCTCTCTGTAATTCCAACTTAATCCAAGTTTCCTGGCCATTGACACGATAATCTGGAGGTCCTGGCGTGCCTCCCCCGGTGGACTTATCGCTTGTCGACCCATCTGTACACGTCTGTCCGTATTGGTGAAGGTTCCGGTTTTTTCAGGAAAGGCAGAAGCCGGCAGGATGACATCCGCATAGTGTGCTGTCTCGGTCATGAAAATATCCTGGACCACAAGGTGTTCCAAGGTGGCAAGAGCTTTCCTGGCATGATTAAGATTGGGATCCGACATGGCCGGGTTCTCCCCCATAATGTACATGCCGCTTATGGATCCATCGTGTATGGCGTGCATGATCTCGACCACTGTCAATCCTGGATCTGACGCAAGCCTGGTCTGCCATAGCGCCTCAAACTTTTTTTGTACAGATATATCGTCAACCCGCTGATAATCCGGATAAACCATCGGGATCAGGCCGACATCGGAAGCACCCTGGACATTGTTTTGGCCCCTTAGCGGGTGCAGCCCACTGCCTACTTTGCCGATCTGTCCGCTTATCAACGCCAGGTTAATCAGGCAACGAGCATTGTCGGTACCATGTACGTGTTGTGATACTCCCATACCCCAGAATATCATCGACCCTTTTGAACTGGCATAGACTCTCGCGGTTTCGTAGAGGGTATCAGCGGGTATACCACATACTGGCGCCATTCTTTCCGGGGAGTAGTCTTCCAGATGCCGCCTTAGTGCTTCGAATCCTTCTGTACGTTTTTCAACAAAATCGCTGTCAACCAAGTCGAGCTTTATCACGGCATGCATGATGGCGTTGAGCATTGCAACATCCGTGTCGGGATTGAACTGCAGCACGTGGTCCGCGTAACGCGCGATGTCGGTTATCCTAGGATCCATGACAATAAGGGTCTTTCCGTCACGTACGGCGTTCTTGAAGAAGGTGGCGGCTACAGGATGATTAGCAGTGGGATTCGATCCAATCAAAACCATGACTTCACACGAATCCACATCGGATACGGGGTTGGAAACTGCACCCGATCCAATCATTTGTAACAACGCCGCTACCGATGATGCATGACACAGGCGTGTGCAGTGATCGACGTTGTTAGTATTTAGGCCCGTACGGATAAGTTTCTGAAATAGATAGGCCTCTTCATTGGATCCCTTGGCAGATCCAAAGCCTGCCAATGCTCCCGGTCCCCTGGAGTCACGGATCTGTTTCAGCCCCCCTGCGGCATACTCCAATGCTTCTTCCCAGCTCGCCTCACGAAAATCGCGCAATGGATTGTCATAATCCATATCCATTTCTTCATGCTTGGAGGCGCCGGGTTTACGAATAAGGGGCCTGGTCAGTCGCTGGCGATGAGTCACATAGTCAAAACCATAGCGTCCCTTGACGCACAGGCGGCCCCGGTTTGCGGGGCCATCACGTCCCTCCACAAACTGTATCCGGTTATCTTTTACATGGTAGGTCAGCTGACAGCCTACCCCACAATAGGGGCAGATAGAGTGGACCATCCGGTCGATTGACTGATTGCCGGTGCCGCCAGCCGGCATCAGGGCGCCGGTGGGGCAGGCCTGTACACACTCCCCACAACCGACGCAACTGGAGTCACCCAGAGGATCACTCAAATCAAATGTGATAAGTGAGTGACCTCCACGGCCTGAAAGGCCAATAACGTCATTCGCCTGCTCTTCACGACAGGCACGAAGACATCGGCCACATTGAATGCAGGCAGCCATGCTTACGGTGATGGCTGGATGAGAGGTATCCTGACGCGGTTGCCGACGTGACGCAAAACGCGGCTTGGCAACCTCCATTTTTTTGCACCAGAAATCCAGTTCGCTGTTGGATTTTGACAAATGGGTATCTGGCGCGTCGGCTTTCAGCAACTCGAGTACCATTTTTTGCGCTGTGGTCGCTCGATGGGAGTTGCTCTGAACGGACATGCCTTCGGTTGGATAGCGGCAGCAGGATGGCGCCAGAACGCGCTCACCGGCGATTTCCACCACGCAGGATCGACAATTGCCGTCTGCTCGCAGTGTGTCGGCATAGCAGAGGCGGGGTATCTGAACATTGTGGCGTTGGGCAACTTGCAGGATGGTTTCACCTTCCCGTGCGGTTATGTTTTCGCCATTGAGAATGAATGATACCCCGATGTTTAGGGGTTCAGGATTATCTGTCATTTAGGAGAACTCCTCAGGAAAATATTTTAATACGCAGAGGAGCGGGTTGGGAGCGGCCTGGCCTAAACCGCAGATGGATGCGTCTGACATCACCTGGCAGAGTTCCTGTAGCAGGGATTGATCCCAATCCGATTGGGCCATGAGGGAGGCTGCTTTAGTTGTTCCCACGCGGCATGGTGTGCACTGTCCACACGATTCCCGGGCAAAAAAACGCATTGCGTTCAAGGCCTGTTCACGCACGCTATCCTGATCGGAAAGTACAATAATGGCCGCGGATCCGATAAAGCAGCCATATTCATTCAGCGTGTCGAAGTCCAATGGTACATCGCTTAGTGAAGCGGGCAGGATCCCGCCTGAAGCACCACCCGGAAAATAGGCTTTCAGTTTGTGTCCAGGCAGCATGCCCCCACAATATTCCTCTATCAGTTCATCAAGAGAAATGCCGGCCGGAGCAAGATACATTCCTGGATTATTTACTCGCCCACTGACCGAGAAGCTACGCAATCCGGTTCGGCCGTTACGACCGTGTGAACTGAACCAGTCTGCCCCCTTGTCCAGAAGATCGCAGATCCAGTAAAGAGTCTCCATATTGTGCTCGAGCGTGGGGCGTCCAAACAGGCCATTTTCTGCGATATAGGGTGGCCGCAGTCGTGGAATTCCCCGCTTACCCTCTATCGATTCGATCATGGCGGATTCTTCACCACAGATGTAGGCACCCGCCCCTCGTCGCAGTTCTATTTCAGGCAATCTGCAGGGCGGGTTTTTCGCCAGCGACTGCAGTTCCTGTTGCAGCAGCGCGCGAATACCGGCGTATTCATCACGCAGGTAGATAAAGATCTTTTCAACATCCACCACAGTAGCGGCAATCAGCATACCCTCCAGAAAGCGATGGGGATTATGCTCCAGGTAGTATCGGTCCTTGAAGGTTCCAGGCTCTCCCTCGTCGATATTAACGGCCATCATTCTTGGAGCAGGAAACCCCCGTACGATGCGCCATTTCCGGCCAGCCGGGAAACCTGCACCACCAAGTCCCCGTAAATTGGCATTTTCCAAGACCCGTATGATGGCCTCTTTGGTTTCCTCGTTACCTTCATTGACCAGTGCTTTAAGCCTCTCGTAGCCCCCGGATTCCAGGTACCTGGCGTAGGTATCAGCCGTTAACGGAATCGGCTCAAGCAGGATATCCTGGTCGATGGTATGGCAAACACTTTCCGTGGTTGCAAAAGGAATCGACCTGGTGCCGACGACAGCAACGGGAGCGCTGTCACATCGGCCGACACAGGGAACTCTCTGGATACGCACGCTGTCACCCAGACGATGCTGTAAGTCGCCCAGGAGTGATTCGCCACCTGCCAGGCCGCAACTGATGGAATCACATACCCTGACCGTCACCGCCGGAGGTGGAGACGTTTCATCACTGATCAGGTTGAAGTGGTGGTAAAAGCTGGCAACTTCGTAAACTTCAGCGATTGACAGGCGAAGCGTCTCGGCTAATGCGGTCAGTATGCCGCGATCCAGGTATCCCCGATCATCCTGGATACGATGCAGGTATTCAATGAGAAGATCGCGACGAGTGGGTTCCTGGTCAAGATACGTTCGAATTGCCGCCAGGTCTTCAGGTGCGGCTGAACGTCCTCGTCTGGATGCTTTTCCTTGTTTTTCTTCTGAGCTCAACAACCTATCCTCATGTTTTTGCCTGGGACGTTTTCGGAACCCCGTTACTTGCCTTGACAGCAGGCCATTGGCAACAGAAAACCTATTTGACTGGCTGCCTGACAGCAACAAGAAGACTTTCTGCCAGTGAGTCTGGAGGAACGCTATGAGGAAGTACGTTTATCAACTGTCCATTCCTGTCAATAATGTAAAAGCTTGCCGTGTGATCAATGGTGTAATTGGGTGTTTCGCCTTTCCCAACGAATTCAAAACGCGCGTAATAGCGTCTGGCAACATCAGCAATCGATTCAGCATGGCCGGTTAGCCCGGTCAGTCTGGGATGGAAATAGCGGGTGTATTTTGCCAGGGTTTCCGGGGTGTCACGGTCCGGGTCCACCGATATAAACAGGGCATCGATTTGTTGTGCAGCTTCCCCGATGCTGTTCAAGGCGCTGCTGATGGTCGCCAGTCCTGTCGGACACACATCCGGACAAAAGGTGTACCCAAACGAAAGTACAACAATATTTCCCCGGGAATCCGAGAGCGAGTAGGGTGTGCCGTTATCTGCGATCAGGCTGAAATTGCCACCCGCTCCGGATGCATTGCCGACGTTGATCAATCCCAGTGCCGTTAAGGCCAGGTATTTAAGTAGTTTACGCATGAAAACCTCCCGATTATCTGTTTGAATGCAGCTTTAGTGCCAACTCCCAGGGGCAGATATTGGCTGGGCCGGTACCCGGGAGGTGTTACAGGCGCTGTGCAAAGCGTGTTTATGTGTCCCAGGGGCGACGCAATGGTAGACGTGTGATGTTCACGGGCGTTGTCGGTCATTGATATTCGTCAGATACCCGCTTTCGTCATGATCCGGGTTGTACCGGCACAGAAAGAGGTGAGTGCCTGGGTGACCATCAGTTCCCGGCATGAGTGGGGTACACGAGATACTTATTGCTGAACTGGGATGCCTGTTTCATTCACAAGTTGGATGCGTGTTACCGGCTGGTGTGATTACCGGTCACAATACTCTTTCCCTGATGGGCGTCGTGTCAGGCAGGAATACAGAGGGAGATGCAAACTTCAGGGTGGTCATTGAAGAATAATGATTTCACCCATGCCACCGCAGGCCAGGTCACCTACATAGCGCGTTACATGGTGGTCTGGAGAAATAGTTGGTGCGTTGTCTGTCAGGTAGTACCGAAGCAGATTATTGACCAGGGAAAGCATGGTAAGTGGTAATGATCCGCTATGGTTCATGGTAACAGGAAGTATGCTGGCGTGCTGATGCAGTAGAATCGTGCCACGGCGCATGCCAAGTCCCGTATGTATGCCCGTACTTCCTCCGATATAGAGGGTTCCGGCTATCATTCGGTATCCTGCCAGATCGCCCACATTGCCTTCAATAATCAGCAGGCCACGCCGCTGGCACTCACCTGCACGATGTCCTGCTCTGCCTTTTACGTGTATCGCGCCGCCATTCTGTCCGCGTATCATGCCTGCCCCCGGGGCACCAACAGAGTCGCCAGCATCGCCCTGTACAATGATCTCACCTCCCTGTATAGCGCTGCCGGTATAGTCACCACTATTGCCTTTGATAAGCAGTTTTCCCCCTTGCATCTCAAGTCCGGCATGGTTTCCCGCGTCGCCCAACAGGGTTATCGTTCCTGTCTTCATGAGGCATCCAATATAGTCCAAGCGATTGTTGCCGGGGACGATAGTCAGATCATCCGAGGGATTGCCCCGTACACTGAAGAACTCCGATAGGGGAACCGATTGGTTGTCGGCGGTTATTGGCAACTGTTCGATTGCTGACAAATCCAATTCAGAAAGTCGTTCTGGAATGATTCCACGGAGATCTATACGTCCTCTCTGCTCCCTGGTCTGGCTCAGTATCATGCTCATGCCATCATCTCGTGTAACGGGAAGTGAAACTGCCCGAGCTTGCCGCCATAGTTGCCTGCCGATATGCGCCTTATCCCCTTGTCGCGGCCCTGACGGCAGACAGTATCGATGCCGGTGCGCATCGCCCGGGCGATGTCATCCGCTGTAAGCCCATTGACGACAATCTCCAGTACTGCTCCGGTCTGTTTGTCCAGCTTTGATTTGACAAGGCCGCGCAGGGTGGGGCAGTAGGCGTCGTTGGTGGAGGCGACCAGACGCGGGTACTTGGAGCCGACCTTTGAGCCGGAACGTACTATCCCGCCAGGAAATGGCAGGACAATATTCGGGATCTCGCGCATTGCCATAACTGCTTTCTCACAGGCTGATAACGCACTGGGCAGGTCATCGGCCAATACCAGGAAGTTGCCGCCACCAACGGCCTTGCAGTATCCAGTATCCTGCTCGGCGATGAATTCTCCATCCATTACAGGTATTCTCCAATATCGCTTGTTATTCAGTAACTTACTGATTTGATATCCATCACCAAAGTAGCGAAGGTTCTTTCCCAGGGGCAGGCGGTCGCTGCCCTCCAGCCCGGCGTAAACCGCAGTGGTCGGACAAGTGAGAATACATTGGCCGGTACGCACTTCCAGCGCCTTGGCCAGATCTTTTGTTGACATCCCAAAGAGCAGGACGCTCACTCCGGGTCGACCATCCGGTGTCTGGTCACTGTCGAGACTGGATTCGATACCTGCCTCAACGCCACAGCCGATGACCGAGGTGGCAAAACCGGTCATGGTCTGCCCTGCCTGACGGGCCCAACCCGGGTTTATTGCGGTTACTATGATTCGGGTCGCTCGCATGCCGAACGCTTCAGCAAACGTGTCGTCGATTATCACCCCATTTATCTGCATCACGTTAACCGTATTGTTTCCCTGATTGGGCTTCGTAAGGCAAAAGCTATGCCGGTCTTCTTGATGGTGGCAGAGGCCACCCGTCTGACCGGCTACAGCCGATAAACAGGTACTGGATTGTCATGGGTGCGCCGTAGGGTCGTGACACATTGACACATGGTAGACGCACACATGAATGTAAGACCCTACAAACCTCGCCGTTTTATTGGCTCGTGAAAACAGGCACGGGGTTTGCAATTGATGTCGGCATGAGGAAACAGTGGTCATATCATCAGCAGCATCGGCGTGTCTCCGTTAGTGCGTCGGCCAGACTTCACCTTGGCTTTCTCGATATCAGTGGCGCTCTGGGTCGGCGTTTTGGCGGCCTCGGGCTCAGCATCGATGCTTTCAGAACGACGCTGCAAATGTGGACGGCGCCAACGATCACTGCCTCTGGTCCCTCTGCCGATCGCGCTGCCGGCTATGCCCGAAGAATGCTTGATCTTCTGGGTATCGACGCAGGCGTGCAAATCCGTATTGATGAGGCCATTCCTGATCATGCCGGTTTGGGCTCGGGTACTCAGATGGCGCTGGCAGTAGGGTACGCGATACACCGGTTGTTTGGTTTGTCATCTAATACCGCACAGGTGGCACGCCAGATGGAGCGGGGGCGCCGCTCGGGGATTGGGATCGGCGGTTTCGATCATGGTGGATTCATGGTCGATAGCGGGATTGGTGAGTGCGAGGGTCCCCCACCTCTGACAGTACAAATGCCGTACCCGGATTCCTGGCGTGTACTTCTGGTGATGGACAGCAGTGGTCAGGGCCTGCATGGCGGACAGGAGGTGCAGGCATTCCGCAACTTACCACCTTTTCCAGCCGAGCACGCTGCGCGTCTATGCCATTTGACCTTAATGCAGATACTGCCGGGTATCAGAGAGCAGCAGATGGACCCTGTAGCCTCCGGGATTGCTGAACTGCAGCGCTGTGTCGGGGACCATTTCGCCCCTGCCCAGGGGGGAAGGTACACCAGTACAGCAGTAGCCGATCTATTGAACTGGGTTGAATCAAAAGGATACGCGGGGGTCGGGCAAAGTTCCTGGGGTCCCACCGGCTTTGTATTGTTACCTGATCACGCATCCGCCGTCCAACTGCGAGCCCAGGCGCGTCAGCGCGTGGGTGAGCTCTCCCCACTCCGTTTTGAAATAACCGCCGCGTGTAACGAGGGAAGTCGAGTGTCGGTTGAAACGGACCGTCAGGCCGTGAAGGAAACCCGTTAGACCATGGATTACGAAAGCATTCTGCACATGTTCACGGAAGTGCCCAACCTGAGTCCATTTGATGTCAACATGGCGATTGACGCAGGATGGAATCACTGCATCCCCTACACCGCGTTGAGGTTGGAGCAAATCTCGGATTTTACCCAGGACGCCATTTTTTCCCGTGGTCCCAAGGGTGCAAAACGTACCGGAATCTTTATTGGCGGGCGGGATATCCATCATGCGATGGATATGCTGCATGCTGCCAGAAAGGCGATGGTGCCGCCGTTTGAAGTCTCGGTATTCGCGGACCCCAGTGGTGCGTTTACCACGGCTGCGGCAATGGTAGCCAGTGCCGAAAAAGCCTATCTGGAGCGAACCGGTGATTCGCTGCAGGGAAAAGAGGTGCTTGTCTTTGGGGGCACCGGTCCGGTTGGATTGACCTGCGCCATGCTTGCAGCCAGGGCCGGGGCAAACCCAATCATTGTCAGCCATGAGAACAGGGAGAAGGCCGATAAGGCCGCGCTCTTATGCAGTGAAAAGTACGAGCTATCTATCACCGGTGCAGTGGGAAGCAGTGATGACGGGATATGCGAGCTGCTGAGTAACGCCAATGTGGTTTTCGGAGCGGCCAAAGCGGGCGTGCAGGTATTGAATGAAAAGCACTTGAAGGCTGCACTGGAGGTTCAGGTGTTTTGCGATGTCAATGCCGTGCCGCCCGAGGGTATAGCCGGCCTTGGGGTTATGGATAACGGAAAGGAGATGGCATCGACACCGACTGGAGCACTTGGGATCGGGGCGCTGGCGGTTGGCAATGTAAAGTACCAGACCCAGCGGGCCATGTTGCAGCAGATGATTGATACCGACGGGCCGGTTTATCTTGATTTTACGCAAGCACTGACTGTGGCCAGGAGCAAGGCCTGATATGAACCCGCAACAGTCACTTTTTATTGTCGGTCATAGCGTGCGCTACCTGTCGCAGTCCGCTTCACGGGGGGGATATGCCGTGACCGGAGTGGACCTGTTCTCGGATGCCGATACGAAGATCGCGTGTCGTACCGTTATCGACACCGTCCGACAAGACGCACAGGGCCTGGTTGATGCCTGCCTTGGTTATGAGAAGGCGACAAACATGAGTTGGCTATTTGCAGCGGGATTCGAGGCCCAGCCCGAACTGCTTTATCAGTTGAACTCTCGGGGTGTCTGCCTGGGAAATCGGCCAGAGACGCTGGTGTTTGTTTCGAATCCGGAAAGATTTTTCCAACTGCTCGATATGCTTGGGATCCGTTATCCAGCGGTGTTATTCGAGCAACCTCCCGATCCCCGGGGGTGGCTAAGAAAAACCGCGGGCAGTTGTGGAGGTGTGGGAGTCCGTTTTGCGGGCATGAAGTCCCCCGTTTCAACCGAGCACTACTATCAACGGCGGATTACAGGTCCTGTATGTTCGCTCACTTTTCTGGCCAACGGGAAAAACATAGAAGTACTGGGAATCAATGAAATACATGCAGTTGATCCGTCGCAGGGCGACTTCCGCTTTGCCGGCGCATGCACCGGATTCAATCCTGGAGTGAAGCCCGTACAGCAGATGGTTGAAATGGCTCGGAAGCTGACCGTTGCACTTCGTTTACGGGGCGCGAATGGAATTGATTGTGTCATTCGGGGTGACCAGGCAGTTCTGCTGGAGCTGAATGCCCGTCCACCAGCGACACTTGAACTCTACGAACGCGACCTTCCGAAAGGTGGCGTGACGGCGCATATTGCTGCCTGTCACGGTGTGCTTGACAAGCCGACGCGGGAAAGCGGAGTACGGGCATATCGTATTCTCTATTCAGACAGGGATCGGGTAGTTGGCCGGATAAGATGGCCGGAATGGTGCAGTGACCGACCACCGGTCGGTAACCAATGCAAGAAGGGGGAGCCGCTGTGTGGTGTTCATGCCAACGGCCGCACCCGCAAAGAGGTCGATGCCTGTCTTCGGGACAGATACCTGAAGGTTCGTGCGCTCTTCGCTTTGTCGAATCAGGAGGCGGCCTGAAATGACACAGCATAGCAAGATTCCATCGCTAAACCGCTCCACCCGAACCCTGGTTGACTCCCTGGTGCAGAACTCGGCGTCGCTCAGACTACGGCCGGAACGGCTGGATAACGGTGTCATGATGATTGACGCTGGTATTGATTGCCTTGGCGGACTGGAAGCGGGCAGGCGGATTGCGGAGATCTGTATGGGCGGGCAGGGGCATGTCGCACTGCAGAGCACAGCAGCGGTGCCTGGATGGTCGGCCAATATCGCGGTACACAGTAACCAGCCGGTACTGGCTTGCCTGGGAAGCCAGTATGCCGGCTGGAGCCTGTCCCATGGTAAGGGAGAATCTGCCTTTCATGCATTGGGCTCCGGTCCGGGCCGAATACTGGCGCGAAAGGAAAAACTCTATGAGCACCTGGAAATTGACGATATTGCAGACTGTGCCACGCTGGTGCTGGAAGTGGATCAGCGGCCTCCGATCGAGTTGACCAATCGTATAGCGTCAGAATGCGGTGTACAGCCGGAACAATTGAGCCTGATATTGACCCCGACCCGGAGTCTCGCCGGTACGACGCAGATCGTTGCCAGGGTGCTTGAGGTTGCGTTGCACAAGGCACATGAACTGGGTTTCGAACTGTCACATATCGTGGACGGTGTGGCGACGGCACCTCTGCCGCCGCCCACTCCTGACTTTTTGCAGGCAATGGGGCGAACCAATGATGCCATCCTGTTCGCGGGGCAGATTCACCTTTTCGTTACCGGTATGGACAGCGCAACCGAGGCCCTTTCAGGGGCGCTGCCTAGCAGTACCTCAGGTGACTACGGTCAGCCCTTTGCGGACATGTTCAAAGCCTGTGGGTATGATTTTTTCAAGATTGATCCGCTGCTGTTCAGCCCGGCGCGCGTCACCGTAAGCAATCTGGAGTCTGGGAACAGTTTTAGCCACGGCTTTATCGATCATGAGTTGTTGCGAACCTCCTTCGGAGTTTCCAAATGACACTGAAGATAGCAGTGGTGACGGATGATCCCGGCTGGCACGGAAAGCAGCTTCAGGCAGCCTTTGCGGCCAGGGGAGTAGCCTGTCAGTTCAGTTCGCTGAAACAGGCGTGTATTCAGACAGGCCGGCAGGTAAAGGTGGTTCTACCCGGTTTTGAGTCGGCTCATCCGGATGCGGTGTTCGTTCGCGGTATTCCGGGTGGCACCCTGCAACAGGTGGTATTCCACCTGAATATTCTTCACGTTCTGGAGGCACAGGGTGTCCCCGTCTACAACAGTGGACGCGCCATTGAGCGTTCAGTTGATAAGGCATTTACTACCGCATGTCTGGCTCAAGCGGGAATTCCTACACCGGCTACCTGGGTCTGCGCCGATCGCTCGATGGCCGAAGCCATCCACGAACAGGAGGCAGCGCGCGGGCATCGACTCATCAGCAAGCCGCTGTTCGGATCACAGGGCAAGGGGATAGTACTGGTCAATACACGATTTGACTTACCCGACACCGATGCCATCCACAATGTTTGGTACCTGCAGAGATTTATTGAGCAGCCGGATAGTCAGTGCAGTGACTGGCGGGTGCTGGTGGTTTCCGGGGTGGCCGTTGCCGCCATGCGCCGGAGTGCCCCCGGTTGGTTGGCAAATGTGGCCCAAGGCGGTTCCTGCCATGCCGCGGTACCGGAGGGGGCGTTAAAAACCCTGTCAGAGCAAGCGGTTGCCTGTGTCGGTATGGACTATGCCGGGGTGGACATGATGCGCGACGCCCAGGGAAGGTGGTGGGTGATTGAGATAAACAGCATTCCCGCCTGGCGAGGTCTTCAACGGGTTAGTGCGCGCAGTATTGCCGCCATTCTGGCAGAGGACGTGCTGATCAAGTGTTGTAAGAAGCCACCGGCATCTGAGGCGATGCAATGAATCCGGTGACGACATCATATCTCGAGGCTTCTTACCTGGCAGCCTGTGCCATGGATGTGACGGCACTAAAACCCGGAAATGTATCACGATACTCGCCGGGCCATGGAATGGATGCCGAACTGTTTATACAGAGCGCACAGGTCAGCGCAAAGGTGATAGCCAAACCCGGAGCTGTGCTCGGAAAACGAATCTATGACGCAGTCAACGCCACGATGACGGCGGTTGGATGCAATACCAACCTGGGTATTGTTCTCCTCTGCGCGCCGATTCTACAGGCTGTCATCGACTATCCCGGGGAGCGTATCGACAGGGCGCTGATCAAGGTTCTGCACGGGGTGGGGATAGATGAAACCAATTGGGTATTTTCAGCAATCTGTCTTGCTAACCCGGGCGGTCTCGGTGAATCAGACTCCAATGACGTGAAGGGTGCTGCAACCACATCGCTGGTGGAGGTGATGGCTGTGGCGGCTGGACGAGATTTGATTGCACAGCAATATGCGAATGGATTCAGGGAGTTGCGGAGCGTTGCATTACCTTTTCTGGCGGCTGCGGTCGATCGATACGGTAATGAAGAGGCCGCTGTTACCGATCTGTTCCTGTACCTCCTGACCCGATATAACGACAGCCATATTCGACGAAAACATGGACTCAAGTGTGCGATGAGAGTCTCCCGGTTGGCGGCAAACGTATATCAGCAGTATCGCGATGCAGCTGATGAGGACGTTCGTCATGGATTGCTGACCGAAATGGATCGTCTGCTCAAGCAAAAAGGCATAAATCCAGGTACGACGGCAGACTTTTGTGTTGCTGGCGTATTGATCCATCGTTTGCAAAAAGCAGGCGATCAACATCACCGGGGTTACCCGGAACTATCCGCGGACAACAAGGCCAATACAGGCCTAAATACCGCAAACACCCTAAGCCAACAATCTGAGGAGATCCGTTATGGCAGTTATTAACAAGACTTTGGTAGGTGAATCACTGGTCGGTGACGGCAATGAGGTGGCCCACATTGATCTGATTATGGGGCCACGCGGCTCGGCCGCGGAGACGGCGTTCTGCAATGGCCTGGTCAACAACAAGGATGGGTTTACATCGTTGCTGGCTGTTGTGGCGCCAAACCTGGCCTGCAAGCCCCATACAATGATGTTCAACAAGGTGACCATCAAGGGCGCCACACAGGCTGTCCAGATGTTTGGCCCGGCACAGCGTGGTGTGGCCATGGCCGTTGCCGATTGTCTTGAGGACGGTACCATTCCTGCCGATGAAGCGGATGACGTATTCATCTGTGTCGGGGTATTTATTCACTGGGAGGCGGCCGACGATGCCAAGATCCAGGACTACAACTACGAGGCGACCAAGCAGTCGATCAAGCGAGCTATCGCAGGCACACCCACTCCGGCAGATGTGGTAGCGGGTAAATCCACCAACGAACACCCGTTTGCTGCACATGCCTAAATGATCGTTGTGGGGTCCCACAGGACCCCACACTTTTTCTCCGGATCAGGAGTCGGTTATGCACTGTTTGGAATGTGGGGAAAGCGTATCTCAACTGGATAATGAGCATTTGCTGGTATGTAGCAGCTTGACGCTTCAGGAATACGCGATACGTCACCACCTGCCGCTGGACATGCTGCTTCATGGCGATCAGATTAATCAACCTGATCAAGTGAAAAACTACGCCCGTTCCACGAGCAGACCAACCGAGGCAGCACGACAGGCGCTACTGGGGCTACGGTGGGCAGGACTATTACAGGAGAATGCCGGTTTCGTCGAGGTACCCGGTGAAATCCGGCGCCTTGACCTGCTGTTGTGGACACTTGATCGTCTGGCGGATTATGGTTTTCAGTTCCGCCAGCTGTACGAATACCGATCGGATACCCATCGCGTGGTTGCAAGAAACCTGTTGCGAGCGCCGCTTAGAAACCTGGTTCATGTCGGCGCGTTGCCCGAACCTCCTCCCTCCTTTCTGGATGCCCTGGCCGTGTATATTGCTTTCCGAGCGGAGTGGCATGCGGATTATCTGTTTATGGAATTCAACCAGGCCAGTTATGCCCATGAAGTAAGGGAGTACCTGGCCTGTCACCATCAAATCCGTTGTCGGGTGCTGGATGTATCAAATTCCGATGATTCACTGATATTACGCACGTTGACGCACACAGATGGTGAGAAACTGCTTCAGATACTGCGTGCACGCCTGATGAACATGCCTACGGCCTGGGAGAGATTTCAGGCGACGGGTCCAGCTGCGAAAGTAACCAAGGAACTGGTATTTGATTCCGCACATTTTATTACCGATCACCCGGCCAAATGCTCCAATCTGCATGGGGGGAGGTATGTTCTACAGGTGGAAGTAACCGGGCGTATTGATCCGTTAACCGGGTGCGTGGTGGATTACGGGTATCTTAAACGCGTGGTGAACCGGCAAGTTATCGATCGCTTTGACCATCACCACCTGAATTACACAGCGGAAGCGTTGGCCTGGCGTTCCAGCACCGAAATGCTGTGTGTCTATATCTGGGAGAGGCTGATTGACTACCTGCCTGGATTGAGTGGATTGCGCCTGTACGAGACGACCCACTCATGGTGTGACTATCAGGGAAGGTCGCTGTCGGAACTGCAGGTACAGGGTGCCGAGTCGGTGTTGTATCCATTTCGTTCCACAAGTCAGGTTACCGACCTCAGGCAGCGTTTGATTCAGCCGGCAGATAAATCAAGGATGAAAGCATGTTCGGTCAGCTGAAACACCTGAAATCCCCGGCATTCAAGGCGCCATTATGCAGCGCACTTGCCAGTAACACACCCGTGGCACCTGCTGACTGCAGTTTTTCGATATCAAGTCGGTTTCGCACTCCGCCAGCCATATACAGATTGGTGCCGGGCGCAGCAGACCGCCAATACTCAAGCCCTTTCATATCTGGACCCTGTAGCGACCCGACACGCGAGAGATTCATCAGAATGAGTGTATTCGGACGCCGGTCACTATCACGAGTGATGCCAGACGGATCGAGCAGGATTTCGTCTGTGGAATCAATGGAAAGAATGGCCTCCCCGAAAGGAAAACGGCGAAGATATCGCCAGCTTTCTGAACCGATAACCGGGCGGAAATCGAGCATTTCCTTCAGTACCTGAAGGGATGCAGGCGAGGAGAATCCCGCGTCAATCCAAAGATCGAGGCGGGGAAAGGTATGAGCAACAAGTTGCAGGGTGGAAACGTTGTCGCCATACCCCTGTATGGCGTCCAGATCAGCTACGTAGAGCTGTTGTATGCCAAAGTCATCGCAAAGCCGGGTCACCAACGGAATGACTTCCCCATGATGACATAGTGGTGAGTTGATCGCGCGGTATGCGGCACGACGTCCTTGAACGGCGTGAACCACGCAGCCTCGTAAAAGATCTATGACAGGGATGATATTCAAGGAGTTTGTATGCGGATCTTTGTATTTGAGTACATAACCGGTGGTGGTTGTGTCAACGAGGAGATGATACCAAGCCTTAAGGCCGAAGGCGACATGATGCTTGATGCGGTCGTCAGCGACTTTAGCCAGCTTGAATCGATTGAGGTGTTGATTTGTCGGGATGCTCGCCTCGATGCGCTTTCTCTGGCAAGCAGTATCCACTGGGTAGACAACGATTGGTGGAGCGCATGGTTATTGTGCCTGGAAGAAGCGGATGCCGTGTTACCCATCGCGCCGGAAACCCATGGTGTTCTGGAGTCTCTGTGTCGCTCAGTGGAGGCGTCAGGAAAACTGTTACTGAATAGCAGTGCAGAGGCCGTAGCGATAGCATCCAGCAAAAAGGCCACCGTCGATTGCCTGGCAATGCAGGGCGTACCAGTGATACCTACCTGGCGATATGGAAGTCATCCCATTTTTTCCAGCCAGCCGCTGGTGGTAAAGCCGGATCATGGTGTTGGATGCCGGGATATCCACATCATTGCGAATGACAACGCGCTTCAGGCGTACGTGGAGAGTCGGGATCCGCTGATCGAGTGGGTGGTTCAGCCCTACCTGGCAGGGCAGTCCATAAGCATGTCTGTCATGGTCGGTCACTGTCGTGTCTGTCTTGTCGGAACCAATATTCAGCAGGTAGTACAGATGAATGACGGCTTTGACTTGCTGGGTTGCGTTGTCAACGGTCTCCAGAGCCACCAGGCAGAATTACTTGGTATTTCGAAACGAATCTGCGAGGCGATACCGGGTCTTTGGGGTTATGTCGGTGTCGACCTTATTCTTACCGACCAGGGGCCCGTTGTTCTTGAGATTAATCCCCGCTTAACTACTGCCTATGTTGGATTAACCCAGTCGACGGGCAGAAATCTTGCAGAGATGATAATGCAACTTGCGGAATCCCCGGACGCACTGCCAACCGGTCTGATCACCGGTGAATGTGTACATATCGACCTGGAGTTGGGTCGTGTTGCCTGATCGCGGAACAATGGGCTGGGATGTAGGCGGGGCCCACCTGAAAATGGCATGGAAAGACGGGCATGATGTGCTACGTCATGTAGAGATTCGTGCCACGCCTTTGTGGCAAGGTCTGGAGTCATTGGGTCAGGCGATACGGGAGATTGCGAAAGAGCTTCCGGTCGGACAGTGTGAACACCGAGTAACCATGACAGCAGAGCTTGTTGACCTGTTTAACGACCGGCAGTCGGGTGTTCGTGAGCTGGTTGGTCAGTTGCGAACCCTGTTACCCTCAGATACCTTGCTCTTTTATGCCGGCCCTAAAGGGTTCGTGCCGGCAGCGGAAGCGAGTGCGCATGCTGATCAGATCGCCTCGGCAAACTGGTTGGCTACAGCCTCTTTTGCGGCCTCAGCGGTTTCAGCCGGCATAGTAATTGACGTCGGCAGTACCACGAGTGATCTGCTACCGTTCGAGAAACATCACCTGCGAAACAGGGGTTTCACCGATCGTGAACGCCTTTCATACGGTGAAATGATTTACGCGGGAGTTGTGCGTACACCGTTGATGGCTGTGACCCGCAGGGTACCATTCAGAGGAGAATGGGTTTCACTTGCCAGCGAGCATTTCGCGACGACTGCCGATGTCTACCGCATTTTGGGCGAACTGCCAGAAGATGCCGACCTCTATCCGTCGGCAGATGGCAAGGATCACTCGGTCCCCGGGAGCATGAGACGCTTGGCCCGAATGATCGGTGCCGATAGGGCTGACGGAAGCGACATTGACTGGTACCGGTTAGCAGCTTTTTTTGCCGATCGACAAATGGATATGCTTTCCCTGGCATGTCAGCGACTGTCAAGTCTCAGTCCAAACCCCTCTACAGTGTTGATAGGGGCTGGCGTGGGCCGTTTTCTGGTAGAGCGGGTGGCAGATCGCCTGGGGCACTCCTATATCGATATGGAGAAGCTGCTAGCGGAAAATACCGACTACGGAGTAATTGCCGCAAATTGTGCTCCGGCAGTTGCATTGCTGCACCTGGATCGGCGACGGAGTGATGTATGTGCCTGAGTGTACAAATACCGTATTCGCATGACAGTGCAAAACTATTCTCGCGCATGGCAGCGATGCCCTGGGCCGTGTTTCTGGATAGTGGGTATCCAAAAACCAGCGTCGGGCGCTATGACATCCTGGCGGCAGACCCCTATCTGACTCTGGTTACGCGGGAGCATATTACCGAGATACGCAGCGATGAGGGTATCCGCCTGAGTCCGGATGATCCTTTCGAGCTCCTTCGCGATGCGTTGGGAGCGGTTACGGAAAACAGTTCTGGCTTACCGTTTTGTGGCGGCGCCATCGGCTGGTTCTCCTATGATCTCGCATGGCGTTTGGAACGGTTGCCGGAACAGGCAGGGAATCGTGAACATCTTCCGGAGATGGTCATCGGATTGTTTGACTGGGCGGTTGTTGTTGATCATGAACGGCGCCGCAGTTGGTTGGTTACCCAAGGCAGGGATCCGCGTACCCGTGGGAAATGGTGGTCGCTGATCCGACGCTTCTGCACCCCTGCCGATCCACCAGACGAGCGACCGTTCGAGATTACCGGCCCGGTCAAATGCAACATGGACAGGGCCACCTATAGGGCTGCTTTCAAGCGAGTCAAGCACTACATCCAGGAGGGTGACTGTTATCAGGTGAATATCGCGCAGCGATTTTCCGCGTCTGCAAGGGGGGACGGTTGGAGCGCCTACAAAGCACTGAGAAAAACGAATCCTGCTCCCTACTCGGCCTACCTGAAAACGCCGCAAGCCGAGATTCTCTGCTCTTCACCGGAGCGCTTCCTGATGCTCAGGGGTAAACAGGTTGAAACCAGGCCCATTAAAGGTACACGACCTCGGGGGAGTACACCGGAAAGCGATTCCGCCATGGCTCGGGAATTGGCGTGTAGCGACAAAGACAGATCCGAGAATCTGATGATAGTAGACCTGTTGCGCAATGATCTGGGACACGTCTGCAGGCCTGGAACAATCAAGGTCCCGGAAATCTTCTCTGTCGAGAGTTTTGCTACTGTGCATCACCTGGTCAGTACGGTAACGGGGGAACTCAAGGATAATCAGGATGCGGTTGGACTGATGCGATCCTGTTTTCCCGGAGGATCCATTACCGGCGCACCCAAGATACGTGCGATGGAGATCATTGCAGAGCTGGAGCCCGATCGACGCGGCCTCTATTGTGGATCGATTGCCTACATAGGTTTCGATGGCCGGATGGACAGCAATATCACGATACGTACGCTGGTCTATAACGAGGGCGAGATTCGATGTTGGGCAGGTGGGGGAATTGTACATGCCTCTGAGGCGGATGCGGAATATCAGGAAACCTTTGACAAGGCTTCAGCCATGCTGCGTTTGATCAAGCAGAGACGGTGGTCCCATGTGGGTAGTTAAGATTGGGGGCAGTCTGTTTGGCAGCCCCAGCCTGGCCGCCTGGCTCAATGTAGTGGCGAACGGCGGTCATCCCGTGATACTGGTCCCCGGAGGCGGGCCGTTTGCGGATCAGGTGCGCGCGGCACAACAGCGGTGGCATTTTGGTGATACGACAGCCCACAGTATGGCGCTTTGTGCTATGGATCAGTACGGCCTTTTGATGGCGGGTATTCAAGCACGCCTGAAAACAGCCGCCGAACCGGGTCAGCTGAAAAAAATGGTTGCCAGCGGTCACAGCGCGATTTGGCTCCCTGCGGCGGAAGACCCTGATGTTGATCGCAGTTGGGGGGTGACTTCTGATAGCCTGGCGTTGTGGCTTGCGATGGGAGTCAGAGCGGAAGGTGTATTGCTGGTAAAATCAGCTTCGGTAACAATGCCAGGACCGGATCTTCTGGATTCCGCATTTGAAGGGTATCGTCGGCTATGGAATGGTGAAGTCAGGCTGGTCCATCGGGATGGGTACAGTGACTGGCCGGCCCCCATTACGGCGTAGAAAACACGTCGACTACCTGACCTCCGCTTGGGGCCGCAGGGTTACTACTCCGTAGCCCATTTTTTTCTACCTGGAACGAATGTCACGCCACTCAATAGCCTCCGGGAGCAAGATAACCTCAAGCTTCTGGATACAATCGGATACTGCGAAGGGTTTGCACGAGTAAAGGTCCAGAGTGAAAAGCCTGTAATCACGCCAGGTGTAGAGTGAACAACCGGATTCCGCCCATGCCTGAAAACCGCCTATGCCATGATGCAATTCACTGACATGATCCGGAGAGAAGATCACCGTTTCCGCAATCGGTTTCATACCGAGTGTGTTTGTCATCGCCTGCAGTACCTGCCTGACAATCTGATCGGTGATCGTCTCCAAACCATGCAGCCCCTCGATTATGGCGCGCTGTCTTCGGATCTGCGGGCAGATTGTCATTAGCGCACAGACGGAAGAGGTGTGCTGACTGCAGCCGCGTCCTGGCGACGCGACAGGGCATTTCTTGCCTTCACTACCGCCTCATGTTCAATTCGACTCGTCCGATCAGAGATACAGAGTGCACTGCGAAACCCCAGGTAATCAGCCTTGATCGACAACAGAGAGGGAATGTCGTCAATCGTCAGGCGACCGGCCACTCCACAGACCAGTCCATATCGTCGAGCCTGGTCGACAAAGTGGGAGAGGCGATCCAGGGTCCAGAGATCGGTCAGGCGGCCCGATAGCTTTTCCGCAGTATCAATCATCACCCCGTAAAAACCGTACAGGGCGAGTAGCGGGACGAGTGAAGAGGGGTCGAATCGGTCGGCAAAGCAGACGGCGATCAGTTTATGTTGTCCGCATACCTCTTCCAGTGCCTCAATGCAGCCGGCTGCGGTGGCTTCATCGAACAGCCCGAGTTTGATGTAGTCGACGCCACAGTGAGCTGTTTTCCGGATGGCGATTCTTATCCGCTCGGGGTCGGGGGGAAGGTCCCCCAGGGTGGCGCTGACTGGCCGTTTCCCATCTACGGCGTTGACGATTTCCCTGATCTTGCCGGGGTCGAGTGCGCCCAGTGCGCCTCGCGAGGGATCTTTACAATCGATAATGTCAGCGTACGCATTCAAAGCTATCGCCGCTTCTTCGGTCGAACAGATGCTGGCCAACAGACCGGTCATGCACAATTCCTCTTCCTATAGGAGTGAACCTTCTTCATCAGCCAGTCCCAGGCCTCATGCTCTTTACGACCTGCTGTCTTGTCAATGGCGATTTTCAGGTACGTGATTTCGTTCTCCAGTTTTTCAGGCGTGAGTAGATGAAAGCGACTGACCAGTATGGCCAGCTCAATTACGGCTGCCTGTGCACGGTTGTAACCGTTGAATGGACGATGATTGGCATGATGAATCCGCTCGCAGACAAGCTCAGGTCGCTCGACATCATCTTTTATCCGATAAACGCTGATCTCCTCATGGCTCAGCGCATCTCGCAGGCGAAGTCCCTCGATTCTCTCGCACTTCACAAGGGGCCACTGAAAGTGTTGGGTCAGGCAGCCGGCGTAAACACGAACATCATCGGTGGTGTTGATACTGGCGTTCCCCTCCCGTAGCAGGTTGTCCAGCGTTTTCGAGGGACGAAAGGGAGCGATCAGTAATTGACTGCCTCGCTGCCGGATGCCCATGGGTGCAATATGCGGTGATCCATCAGGATTGCAGGTAACTACGATAACTTCATGTATCCGTTCGCTCATGAAGACCTCAATGGAATACAAGCTCACTACCAAGAGTCTCGAGAAGATGCTGCGGGTCCAGTTTGTAGTGATCCATTTTCATCAGGTGATAGCGATCAAAATAGTCGCCAATGGTGGTTTCAATACGCCTGTCGAATTCAGGTGAGACGGCATGGGTTTTCCCCTGGACGGAGCGAATGACCTTCCCCTCTTCAACGACCAGGGCGCCGTTTTTGAATACCAACTCAGCCTTGCCAAACATGGCGGCCTTGTCAGCTTGCGGCCGATAGACGGCTATGTCGGCAATGGCACCGGCGGCAAGATGACCCCGGTCATCGAGACCCAGCAACCTGGCGGGTGCGGCCCGGGTCATAATCGCGATCTCGTTCAAGTCATATTCCCGATCCAGGTGAGGAAGCAGGCTGATATCTGCCGATTTGGCGTTGATTCGATCCAGCCACTGGTTTCTGTAATCCCGGTCCATCAGCAATCTGAATAGTTCAGGATACGCGGTGAACGGAGCGCCGTTGGGATGGTCGGTGGTAAAAAAGACCCGCCAGGGATCATCTATCAGCAGAAAAAGCTCCAGGCCGATCGCCCACTGCAGGGCATTGACAAAGTTTTTGGGTCGATATCGGAACGGTACAATGCCACCGCCACCGTCTTCGCCTTCCCAAACGACCCATTTATTGGGGCTCGCGATATGGCGGGCGTCGAACTGACGCATCACATCGCCGGAAATGGTAACGGTTTGACCAAATAGCACTTGCCCAATATCAACCGTGATATTGGAGTTTTTCATAATGGCATCGGCGAGTGCCCTGGCGCCGGATGAAAAGCCAGACGCTCCGTCGTTTCCATAACCATAGAACTGCACATGAGCGAGGTGCATGGGCAGACCATCAGCCGCCTCGATGGTGTCAAGAGCCGTATTTACGTTGCCCGGGATGCCCAGATTATTGCAGTGAACATGTACCGGGTGCCGGATACCCAGTTGAACAACAGCGCGCTGTACGGCGTTAAGAATCTGGCGTGATGTCATACCATACATGGGTACTTCATCATCCAGAAGAAGTTGCCTCTGGTTGAATTTGAAAGCGGTGGCACCACCTGCATTGATCACCTTGACTCCGAGGCATTGTGTGGCATGAAGTGTCCAGGCGAGATAGTCATTGATTCGGGATTGTTCCTCCCTTTGGCGCAACATGCGAAGCAAAAAGTCATCGTTGCCGACAATCGCCAGGCCGGCCGTGTCGATGATCGGTATATCGGCAAATTCCGCATGCGCCTGGGCGGCATTGATAGGTAAGACAGCAGGTTCAACCACCGTCGTAAAGCCCATCTCCGCATACCGGTACCCGGTATCATGGGCTGACCACTTTGCGGCTGAGAAGGGAAGTGTGGAAAATGCCCCGCGCTCAGCCATATGCTGCTCAGGGAGCAACAGACGGGCATTGTTTACATTCCCGCCGGCAATGTGACTGTGAATATCAATCGCCCCGGCCATCAGGATTCTGCCTTCCAGGTCCACCGTTACATCCGCCTTTTCCGGGCTGTCTGGCGCCTCGCAGATATATTCGTCCCTGATCCATATATCTCCACACACACCGTTCAGATTATTGACCGGATCGTAGATACTGGCCCCTTTCAATCGTGTCAACATGTTCTGGGTTCCTGTGAGATCAGGTGCTCACAAAGTGTGATGCTGCCGGGCAGAGTGCTGTCGACAAGCTTGTGAAGTGGCACCATTCGAAGCCCATCAGCCCGATGAAGATAACCGGCACGCTGGATACCGGGCACGCCAACCGGCAGAAATATGTCCGGTGGCCCGTGCGTGAATACCATCGCCGGGTGTCCGAAAACCAGCGTGCTTTGGCGGACTTGAGGAGGTGGTGACGTGCTTAAACTACTGATCCAGACCAGGAGATCGGCCTCCCCGGATTCCAACAGACGGCTTCCTGCATGCATCTCCAGATCCTGTTCCGGGAAACCCCTGGCATGCGAGGTGCGAATGCCGAAACCGTTATTCCAGGTGGTACCCAGTTGTGCGGTCGTGTCGCCCTCACCCGATCCCAGAATGAGTAGGGCGGCACGCCGGGTCTCATTGATATCACGCACCAGCCCGATGCAGGTTCGAATAATCAACTCCGCACTCTGTTCCGGCAGGCAGCCGATGACAAAAACGGGGTAGACAGATGCGGACAGTTGCGTGATCAATTCATCACTTCCAGTGATATCGGATTGTACCGGCTTGTCGGCAAGGCGGGCGCGCACTACCGACAGAAGGTCGAGGCAGTCGTGACCAAGCTGATGGATGGCTGGTGGGGCACTGGCGTGTAACCTTTCCGGGGATTCGAACAGTTTCTCCTGCAATCGCGGGTGTGTTGCTTCCAGTTCTTCACCTACCAGAATAACCAGGTCAGCGCGATTGCGGACCTCGCCCATGCTGCTGATTAGCCAACCACCTTGCTGGTAGATGCGCAGGTTTCGGGCAATGGCGTTACCATGCAGATGATCGATCGTGCCGCCAAAGTTTTCCGCCAATCTGGCAGCCGCCTTGCAATCCAGCAAGTCGCCAATCAAACCATCAATCAGCGGGTGGCTGGCATTTGCCAGCATTCTAGCAGCCTGTTTCAGCGCCTGTTCCCAGGTAGCCTCTTTGCCGTGGATAAGTGGGGTTTTGCGCGTGGCCCGTAATGCATCGGAAAAACCGGAGCGGGCTTTCTCGCAGGATATTTCTGGTGAGCGCGTGGGTTCGCTGTGTGCTGGCAGTGACAGATCGTCACAGACCATGGCACAGAAAGGGCAGCTAATAAATGCCGGAGTGTTCAGCTTGCTTTGTCTACTCATAGTGGAATAGAGGGAGCAAAACCCGGGCCAACCTCATTCAGCGTCTCCTCCTGGATTCAGGTTTTCGACCTTTTTTGGTACTTGCGGGTTTGGCGTATTCAAGCAGATTCTCTATCTTTGGCCGAGTGGCGATACCCCAGTCGAGTAACTGGTCCTGGGTATAGCGTTTACCCAGTTGCAGAGCGATCTGGGCGCGAGCCAGCTCTACGCCGAGATAAAAGGCATGACTGCCATCTTCTTCCACGTCAAGATGAGGAAACAGTTCAAATGGGTCTTCCGCCTGGTGCAGGGCATCGCGATTGTAAACATGGATGCCTTCCTGGTTGACCTGTATACGATAGTTGCGGTCTTTAACCTGGTTTGCCGCCTTTCTGATATCCGTCGAATCATAAGGAAAAGGGTGGCGTTCATGGCGGCTACTGAGTCCGCCATGCAGGTGTTTCGGCAAGCTGCTGTCGGTTCTGGCGCGAAACATGATGCGCCTTGATAGATCAGCCTCCCGCACCGCGGACCTGCAATGAGGGCTGACCGAGGTGGTCAGCACGGCACCGACCTGCAACTCCGATATTATTCCAAACAGCAAGGCGTTGATGCCACTGGTATCCGCCTCTGTGAGTTCGGTCAGATTTCCAACGCCCATCATCATGGGAGCGTCCGGGAGACGTTTTCGCACTTCGTGGTAGCGGACAATGGAATCTGTAAAACCGAAATGGATAGGGTCAAGAATGGGATCTATGAAGCCGCTGCGTCCTCTGGAGCGGAGCCTTTCCCATGCGCGCTGCAAGCTCTCCAGGTCGCCTGCCGTATGAGGAATTATAATGGGTGTGGCCTCTACTTCATCGGCAATCCACAACGTCTCTTCAGTCAGGCTGAGTAGATAATCGGCACCTGACTTGCCCCCGGCAAGCAGCTCTTCCTCCCGGTGAGAATCGATACTGACCTTGAACCCCTCTGACTTGAGAAGCCGGACGCTCTCTTCCAGGTGCGTGAATGGCTGATCGGGCAGGCAACCCAGATCAATGATATCAGCACCATCCTGACGAAATCGTTCGGCCTGGAGCAGGATGGCGGCCGGAGTCAGGTTGGGGGCATCCACGATCTCGGCAAAGATCAACACACTGTGCTGACCCAGATCGGGCGGTTGTCCTGACCGCCCCAGCCATTCCGGAAGGTCCCGAAGTTCATCCGGCCCCCGCTGAAACGGTGTGCCATAGTGCTCGCTCAATCCTACCAGGTTACCGCGGCAGCGACCGGGAATCACCACGCGGCTGGCGCTTCCGGTATCCGCTAACTGGCGTTTTATCATCTCGCCGGTCAACAACGCCGCCACCTTGACCTTGAGCGGTTGCACTTCCCAGGAGACCGGCGCCGGCGCCATTTCGTGCAGCACCTGGCGAAGGCTGTTTTCGGCCAGTGATCCGGTCAGAAAGAGGAGATGTTCAGACATGGTGCAGGTATGTCGAGAGCAGCCTCAAGCGATGGCAGATCGGTTACCACCCGGGTGTATTCGAAATCCATCAGGCGTTTCGTGTTTTCAAGGTCAATACGGCGAGGGTACACGGTGACGGTACCGCCGGGTGCTTCGGTCTCCATGGTTGGTGAGACGTCGCAGGCAAATACAATACTGGGGATCCGGCATTTTCCTGCCTGTGCATAAACGTTGGTGACCAGTGAGTCTGAGATACCGTAAACCATCTTCGCCACGCTATTGGATGTAGCGGGTGCGACAATCAACTGCTTGTAGACTCCCTCATAGAAAAGGCCCACGGGTGTCGCACTGGCGGTATTGTCATGAAAAATACGAAAATGCTGTTTCAGATGCTTGACGGGAATGCCATAGGCCTGGAGCACCTCGGTGGCTGCTTTACTGAGAAAAAGATCGACTGCCGGAAGCTGTTCGGCCAGCTGTATACACTCTTTCAGGTAGTGTCCGGAGCCAGTAATCGCCCAGGCGACCCGATCAGTATTGGTCATGGGTGATCTCCCGCAGACAGATTCCCCACTGGTGATCCGCTTCTTCTACAGAGACTTTCAGTGTCTGCAGATTGCCAATTCCCCGATCTGCCCGCAGTCTTTCGATAAGACGGTTGCTGATATGGGACGCGAGCATCTCTGCAGTGGTATTTGTTATCGGTAAAAGAATACAGCTGGCTCGACTCAGGATAAAACGTTTGTCATAGCTGCGAATCTCAAGCATGTCATTTTCCAGTTCGGAGAGTGTAATCTCTTCGCTTTCCGTTGGTACCAGTACACCGTCATGGAGCTCTTCGCAGATGTTGGCGGCAAGCTTGTTCAACAGAACAAAATCGATGACGAAGGCATCCGGGGTCTTTTCTCCCCAAGCCTCCACGCTCAGATGGAAGTTATGTCCATGTAAGTTTTCACAGCTCCGATTGAAGGTGATAAAGTGCGCTGCGTTAAAATGGAGTTCACCCGGGTGAACGCGCACGGCAAAACGATTCATTCTCGGCATCCTGCGTGTTGACTCTATAGCCTTCTATTGCAAGGCCCGGGCCAACCGGGGTGTTGTTGTGGTGGAGAGTCTAGCGCGGTGGCTTGATATCGTAACGTTTCATTTTCCGGTACATAGTGTTGCGACTGATGTTCAATTTCGTGGCAACCCTCGTAACATTCCAGTGCGCGGCCTCCAACTCACGGATGATTGCATCACGCTCGGCTATGTCCAGGGGGTTGCTGGGCCGGGCGCGTTGTCTTGGTTCACCGGTATCGTCACCACAATCACTGAATATCTCCTCCGGCAAATCGTCCAGACCAATGTGGTTGTTGTCGCATAGGCCAATCAGGGTGCGCATGATATTGCGCAGCTGTCGCATATTACCCGGCCATTCATACTGTTCCAGTGCATCCAGTGCCTGGTCTTGAATAGCGATATTGTCTTGACCCGCTGACTCCAGCTTCATGATGTGTTGAATCAGCGAGCGTCGGTCTTCCCGGTCCCGGAGTGGGGGCATCTGCAGGCTGATACCGTTCAGCCGGTAAAAAAGGTCTTCCCGGAAACTTCCGTCCTCGATCTGCAGCTGAAGATTCCGGTGAGTCGCGCTGATCAGGCGTATATCCACCTTGATGGGTGTTTCACTACCCAGCGGTATGACTTCCCTCTCTTCCAGTACCCGTAGTAGGCGTGCCTGGAGATGCAGCGGCATGTCACCGATTTCGTCAAGAAATAATGTCCCACCGTGGGCTTGTGCAATTTTCCCCCTGGATCCTTCTTTGCTCGCACCGGTAAAGGCTCCAGGCCGATATCCAAACAGCTCGCTCTCTATCAGTGTCTCCGGCAAAGATGCGCAGTTGACTGCGATAAATGGTTTGTTTGCCCGGCTACTCGTTTTATGCACGGCGTTGGCGAAGACATCCTTTCCGGTACCTGTCTCTCCAAGCAATATGAAGGGTATATCAAGTTCGAGAAGCTTTTTCGCCCGTTCAATGTTGTGACGCATGCGGTTGTCACCAAACTCAAGTCCTTCGAGAGTCGGTGAATTGTTCACTGCTTCCGGTACGAAGACCCGTGTTGACCGGCCGGGCTTCTGTTTGGCGGCATTTTCAGGATTAGGTGGTTGGAAACTTGCGTAGAAACGTCTCCCCTGGTTCGCATCCCGCAGCGGTAGCGGCACCATGGCCTGGTTGTGTGCATTCCCAAGCGCATTGTTGGTGCGCAGATTAAACAGTTCTTCAACGGGGCGACCAATGATGTCTTTCATATCCAGTTGAAACAGCGCGCTGCGATTGGCTGCCTGAACCTGGCCCGTTTCGTCGAAGGCAATAACCCCTTCACCCAGGGTGCTGATAAACTCCGGACGGCTATGGAAACGAAGAATGTAGTTTTCGCGCATCTTGCAGAGGAATAGCCGGTTCTCAATCAGTTGCGCGGACATGTTGACCAGCACCATGGTGTGTTGCTGCGCCTGACTCGATTCACCCGAGGCATCCAGTACGGCTATCAGTTGACCGGTGGGGTCAAATATAGGTGCGGCTGAGCAGGTAAGGCGTGTGTTCTTGGAAAAAAAGTGTTCGTCCTGGTGAATGATCAGCGGGCGCTTTTCCACAAGGCAGGTTCCCATGCCGTTAGTGCCCTGGGCCTTTTCACTCCAGACCGCGCCGGTTTGCAGCGCTGTCTTGACGGCAGTACTGGTAAACATGGGATCACCCACGTAATTCAGAACAACACCGTCAATATCGGTCAACAGGATTGAATGTCCTGAACCGGTGACCTGTTGATAGAGATTGGTCATCTCAGAGCGGGCGATTTCCACCAGACGGCAGGATTTCTCCTGTCGCTCTTTCAGGTCGGAGCGATCGATCAGGATGGGTTCAGGAAGTCGTTCAGGATCAAGATCATACTCGTCCAGGCAGCGTCTCCAGGATTGGACGATGCAATCAGTGATGGGAGTTGCGTTCGTTCCTCGGACGGCTGATGTAACCAGACCACCGTGAGCTTTGTTCGTGCCGGGTCTCATTCGGAATATCCCATTACCATATAAGAAAAAAGGACATGTACGCCTTGTTAATTAGCATAGAATGAATGTTCATTGCAAATTATGTTTGATGGTCAAATCCATGTTGCCCTATATAAAGGCCAGGCCAGAGACTACTTGACCGGGAGTTCCGGGAACAAAAGTATTCAGGTACTGTGATGAGTGTGTTGGAGCTGCCACGCAACTTACGTGTGAACTGTACCCTTAAGCACACTGATGTTTGGCGTGACAGGAATGTATTCCGTACCGATTTAATGCTACTTTTGTGACGCTGAAGAACAGGAGCAGTTATGAAGTTTGAGGTCTCTGAACGGGAAAGTAAAAAGGCGAAAGTGCCACACGAGATATTCCTCACCAACCTGGTGGGTAACCATATCCTCTGGTTTATCGCCTCGCTGGGACTGGTGCGGTCCTACTGGCAGCCGCTGGCGCTGGTGCCGGTGGTGTCGATCCTGATTCTCGGCTATACCCTGTGGCGGGCCCGCCAATCAAAAAAACGCGATTCCTGGTACGTGATGTGTCACTGGCAGATCTGTGCCGCGCGCAGCCGGGTGTTTATCCTGATGTTGACCGTACTCGGTTCTATCGCGCTTCTCGGCTGGATCGGTTTCACCTACTTCGGTCTGAAAGAGGTGGCGGTGATGGCGATGATCGGTGGTGCCGGGGTGTTGCCGGTGATGGTCACCGTGCTGGTGCTGATCCTGATGGAGTCGGATGCCCTGCACCAGGCGGCACTGCACAAGCTGCCCAAGCGGATGATCGAACGTTATCCTAACCCGGATATCCGTGTGCTGGAGGAGTAGGAAAGGCTTCAGCCGTGAAAGCGCTATGGAATCGCCCATGGAGCCGGTACATGAACTCATCCCGGCCCGTGACTCACCCAACGTCACATCAACCGCGTCGCGCTCCAGAGGGTGTAGATGCCGAATGCCATTACCGTTAAACCAGCCACCCTGCGGGCGGTTTGCGAGCGGGCCAGGTGGGCCGCGGCGCCCGCCAGCAGGCCGATGGCCAGCAGGTTTGGCAGGGTGCCAAGACCGAAGGCCAGCATCAGGCCGGCCCCCTGCAGTGCCCCGCCTGAAGAGACCGCGTTGATCAGCATGGTGTAGACCAAGCCGCAGGGAATCCAGCCCCAGACCAGGCCGATGGTCAGTGCGCGCAGCGGGCTATGTACCGGCAGAAGGCGCCTGCCCAGGGGTTCAATCCTTCGCCACAACAGGCCACCCGCCTGCTCCACCCGGTTGAGTACCATCCACCAGCCCGCCAGGTAGAGGCCGAGCAGGATCATGAAGATACCGGCCACTGCCAGCAGCACCTGCTGGGCCACCTGCACCGGCATCAGCTGGGCCAACAGCAGGCCCAGTCCCCCCATGATGGCACCAGCCACCACGTAGCTGAGGATGCGGCCCAGGTTGTAGGCGAGCTGAAACGGGAGCTGGGCGCCGAACGAGGTGCGGCGCTCCTCGGGCAGCCCGAAGGTGAGCGCGCTGACAATGCCACCACACATGCCGATACAGTGGACGCCGCCGAGCAGGCCGACGACAAAGGCGCTTAAATAGGGTAGCAGGAGTTCCATGGTGGGCAGAGGATACCAGAGTATCAGGGGTGCTGCTGAACCAGGGTCTGCAGGTCCCGCGCCATTGCATTTACCTGGTGTGGGGCACCAAACACTGCCTGGAACTCTCCCTGCGGATTAAGAAGGATGATGCTGGCCGAGTGATCCATCAGGTAGCCCATTTCGCTGTTCTCGCCGTCCACCCGTTGAAACAGTATCCCCAGTTGCCCGGTGAGCTTTTCGATTTCCGGCGGGCTACCGGTGACGCCGATAAAATCGGGGTTGAAGTAGGGCACGTAGTCGGCCAGAACCTCCTCTGTATCCCGTTCCGGGTCTATGCTGACAAAGGCCGTACGGATATCGATTTCCGGAGCCTGTTGCCGTAGCTGGTCATCCAGCCGCGCCAGCATCGCCAGGGTGGTGGGACAGATGTCCGGGCAGTGGGTGTAGCCGAACGACAGCAGCCGCCAGTGTCCCTGTACCGAGGACTGGGTGAAAGGACGACCCCGGTGGTCGGTGAGGGCGAAGGGCGTCATTGGACGGGTCCGGGGAATCAGGGTTCCACTTTCAAGTGATACGGTTGTCAGTCTATCGGGTGACGTCTTTTCACCCGGCAACAGAAGAAGATAGGCGGTAATGCCGAGCAACAGCGCCAGAAGTGTTAAGGGCAGCACCCAGACCTTGTTTATTCTGTTCTCCTGGCCGGCACTCATCGGCTTGTCCATTGTGTCGGTTGAATTCGCATGTCGGGATGATCTCTAGAGGGTTCGGTAGGCGCGCTTTAACTGCCAGGTGGCGGTCAGCAGGGCCAGCATCAATAGTGCAGCAACACCGTTGTGGGCCACCGCGACCGCCAGCGGCAAATTGGCCAGCACATTGCTTATGCCCAGGACCACTTGCAGCATCAGCAGCAGTAAGATGGCGATCGCCAGTTGCTGGGTCACCGCTGTACGGCCCCGCCGGTAGAGTTGACGGCCCAGCCACAGCAGGTAGAGAACGGTCAGCAGGGCACCGATTCGATGCACCGTATGGATGGCGCTGCGCGCCCCGGCGCTGAGAATGCCGTACTCGTAGTTGATACCAATACCGTGCCACAGGGTGAAGGCTTCCCGGAACGCCATCTCCGGCCACCAGAGCCCGGAGTGACAGGTGGGAAATTCGGTGCAGCCGATGGCGGCATGGTTGGTGCTGGTCCAGCCGCCCAGGGTGATCTGCAGCAGCAGGATCAGCAGGCCTATCCTGCTCAACCAGAGCAGGTGTGCAGGCTGGTTGATGACGTGGCGGTCGCAGTGGGGGGCATACAGGCGAAGGGTTACCATCCAGAGCAGGGCCAGGGTGGCAAACCCGCCCAGAAGGTGGGCGGTGACGATGGCCGGCTTGACCAGCAGGGCGACGGTCCACATGCCGAGTGCGGCCTGGAACAGGACCACCAGGAGCAACAGCCAGGCCAGCAGCAACGGTTGTTGCGCGAGATGCCGGTTGCGCCAGGTGCTGATTGCCAGCAGCAGGATGGCCAGACCGAGAGTGCCAGCAAGGTAACGGTGCGCCATCTCTTTCCAGGCCTTGTGCGACTCCACGGGGCGATGCGGGTAGGCGCTGTTGGCGGAGGCAATCTCCGCCTCGCTGTCCGGTGCCGTCAGTTGTCCGTAGCAGCCGGGCCAGTCGGGACAGCCAAGCCCGGCATCGGACAGGCGTACATAGGCACCCAGCAGGATCACCGACAGGCTGAGCAGGGTGACCAGCAGGGCGTAGCGGGCTTGTCTCAGGGAGCCGTTCAACATATCCGAAGTTGTGGTCTGTACCTGTTTGTTGTTATAGGTATCCCGGTTATATAGCTGACGGGAGCGGGATACAAGTGATTGAGTACCTGAACGGACCGCAACGGCGTGAAGTGGTCCGCTGGCTGCTGTTGGGCGTCTTTGCGCTGGCCCTGGCCGGCCTGTTCGCGATCCTGCTGGTCCTCTCCCGGGCACCGGTCACCGGCGACTGGTTCCCCTGGATCGATTTCTTTCGCACCGCCCTGGTGGTACACGTGGATCAGTCGGTGCTGATCTGGTTCCTGGCCATGGCCGGTGTGATCTGTTCCCTCACCGCTGCCAGCGGACGCCTGTTTGGTGATATCGCCTTCTGGCTCAGCCTGGCCGGCACCCTGGGTATTGCCGGCGCAGCCTTTGTCGGTGAGGGTGCTCCTTTGATGAACAACTACATACCGGTGCTGCAGCGTCCGCTGTTCTTTGTTGCCCTGGCCCTGGTGGGTATGGGCGTGGTGCTGCGCCTGGTCCTGTTGTTGCCACGCCTGCGCCCGGCGGCCTGGTTCAGTCCGGTCAGCGGTGAGCGCCAGGTGGTGGCTTTCACCGTCGCGGTGGCGGTGTTCGGTGCCCTGCTGGCGATTATCCATACCTGGATCGGGATGCCGCCGGGGCTGGATGGCACCGCCTTCTACGAGTACCTGTTCTGGGGTGGCGGTCACCTGCTGCAGTTCGCCTATACCCAGATGCTGCTGCTGGCCTGGCTGATGCTGTTGCGCGGTAGCGGCACGGAGATCCCGTTCTCTCCCAGGCTCATCAACGGCCTGCTGCTGCTCGGTCTGCTGCCCGTACTCTGGGCGCTGGTGATCTATGCGCAGTACGACCCGGTGTCGGCCGAAATGCGTGTTGCCTTCACCCGGCTGATGCAGTTTGGCGGCGGCATCCCCGCCGTGCCCGTGGGATTGCTGGTGCTCTACGCGCTGTTTCGGGGTCCAGCTCTGCAGGGCGGCGCGGAGCAGCGACCCCTGCGCATGGCGCTCTGGTTCTCCCTGTTGCTGTTCGGAGCCGGCGGAATCCTGGCGATACTGATCTCCGGTGTCAATACGGTGATCCCGGCCCATTACCACGGCTCGATCGTGGGCGTCACGCTGGCCCTCATGGGGCTCGCCTACCTGCTGCTGCCGGCGCTGGGTTACGAGGCAGTAGAGGGCCGCCTGGCCACGCTGCAGCCGATCCTCTACGGCAGCGGTCAGCTGCTGCATATCGGCGGCCTGGCGCTCTCCGGTTTCATGGGTATTCAACGCAAGACCGCCGGTGCCGCCCAGGGGTTGGAATCGATCCCGGCCAAGCTGGCCATGGGGATCATGGGCATCGGTGGTCTGCTGGCGGTGCTCGGGGGCATCCTTTTTGTCTGGATCATGCTACTTGCGTTTTACCGGGGGCGTCGGCCTGTGGCCGATCAGGCGCCCAGTACCGGAAAAAACAGTACCAGGTAGTGATCGGTCAGTAGCAGGGCGAACAGCATGCTGAGGTAGAAGATGGAGTAGCCGAAGGTCTTCATGGCGTGCTGTCTGCCTTCCCCCCGCCACAGTACGAAGGCGTGGTAGACAAACCCTCCACCCAGTAGCAGGGCCCCTGCCAGGTAGATATAGCCACTCATGCGGATCATGAACGGCATCAGGGAGACTGCCAGCAGCATCAGGCTGTAGAGCAGGATCTGCTGCTTGGTAAAGCGAATACCGTGGGTTACCGGGAGCATGGGGACATTGGCCCGGGCATACTCGTCGCGGCGGTGAATGGCCAGGGGCCAGAAGTGGGGCGGTGTCCAGACGAAGATGATCAGTAGCAGCAGAAAAGCCTCCATCGGTACGCTGTTGGTGATCGCACACCAGCCGAGCAGGGGAGGCGCCGCACCTGCCAGGCCGCCCCAGACGATGTTCTGCGGTGTGTTCCTCTTCAGGTAGAGGGTGTAGATGAAGGCGTAGCCGATCAGGGCGAGAAAGGTGAGTGCCGCAGTCAGCAGGTTGACCAGCACACCCAGCAGCAGCATCGAGGCGACGCCCAGCAGCAGGGCGAAGCTGACCGCGTGCGGGGTGTCCATCTCACCACTGGGAAACGGTCGTCGACTGGTGCGCTCCATCAGGGCGTCGATACGCTGGTCGATGATATGGTTTACTACCGCGCCGCAGGCCGCTGCCAGAGAGATACCCGCCAGACCGAACAGTAACGGTTGCCAGGGTACTATCCCGGGTGTCGAGAGCAGCATGCCAACCAACGCCGTGAAGGCGATCAGCAGGATGATCTTCGGCTTGGTCATCTCGTAGTAGTGCCGCCAGGTGATACCTTCCTGGTTTCTGATCGAGAGTTCACCTGTAGCCATAGTCGACTCCTTATATCCAGTTTCGTGATGCCTTGAGCAGAAACTCAAGGTCCTGCAGAATCTCTTTCGCCGGCTGTTCGTGGCCGTGCGCCATCATCAGCATCCCGTTCGGATCCACCAGGTAGGTGGCGGGTTCCGCGTCTCTTCCGGGAATGGTGAACAGTTGTTCGAACGCCGTGTGCTGTGAGGGATCGAGATAAAGCACCCGGGTGCCGGTGCCTTGTTGTACTTCGGCCGTGCTGTTACTGCTGAGAGTCGGGCCTTCCTGTATCAACAGGCGTTGAATTCGAAAGCGTTCGCCACCGACTGCCCGCCGGATCTGCTGCAGGCGCTGCAGCTGGGCCTGGCAGGGGGCGTCGCAGGTTCCCCGGTTGTGGTAGACCAGCGTCCAGTGTCCCTTCAGGGAGTTCCAGTCGAACGGGGTGTTGTCATTTTCCTGCAACGGCAGGGAGGTCAGGGGGCGTGGTGGCGAGATCAGTACGCCATGGTTTTTGCGCCCGTCCGGCAGCCATTGCGGATTAACATAAAAGAGCCAGCCTGCCAGGGGTGGCAGTCCGAACAGCAGGACCAGCAGGACCAGGGTGAATTGCCCACGTCGTCTGTCCGGAGACCGGTTCATGACCCCACCTCCGCGTTGCTGTCCCGCCGTCGCAGCGACAGCCGCAGCCAGAACATAAGAGAGACAAAGGCAAAGGCAAACCACTGTACCGCATATCCAAGATGCATGCCGGGCCCCGGTCGCGCCTGTTCCCAGGCACGCACGAATCCGTGCGCCGAGTCGGGTGAGAGGAGCAGGATAAACGGCAGCGTCTCCCGGCCCGACCAGGCGCGGTAGTTGGGCAGGGTCAGGTAGGGCCAGATGTTAGACTGGTGAGTATCGAACTCCAGCTCGATAGCCGGCGGCGAAGGGGTCGTGGCCTCGCCAGTCAGGGTGACGCGGCCGGTAGGTGTCTCCACGACAGGGGGGCGGTTTCTCTCCGCCGCCACCCAGCCCCGGTTGACCAGCAGGATCCGGTTGCTGTTGTCGATACGCAACGGGGTAATGACATGAAACCCGTTTTTACCAAGATGCTTGCGGTTGGCAATCAGAACCTGGCCATCGGCAATGAATTCACCCTGTGCAATAAAGGAACGAAAAGCCGCTTCCCCGGCAGAGAGCGGCCGGTCCAGGACTGCCGGGGGCAGTTTACGCCGGCTCTCCATGGTGTTGGCCAGTGTCCGTTTCTGCTGAGCCCGGTCGATCTGCCAGAAACCGAGACTCAGGAACAGTGGCAGCATGATGCCGAGGATCAACAGGCTGTTGATCAGGGTCGGCTGAAACTGGAATGTGGAGAGATTGATCACGGTCTATAGTTCCCTCATGGGCGCGTCCGGCTGATGGGCCCCGTTACACTTCCCGAGAAGGGAGGGAATGTCATGGATCTGTTCTTCAAGCTGCCAGTCATACTGCTACTCATATTTATTGTTGCATCCCTGTTCCAGGGTATGTACTACCTGAACAAGGACGATGGAAAAAACGACCGCACCCGGGTGGTCAGGGCGCTAACCGTTCGTATTGTCCTCTCGTTCGTGCTCTTTTCCCTGCTGATACTCGGCTACTTCAGCGGCATGTTGCAGCCGCATGGGCTCTAGGCCCTAAAACCAGTAGACGAAGATAAACAGGCCCAGCCATACCACGTCCACAAAATGCCAGTACCAGGCCACGGCCTCGAAGGCGAAGTGGTTATGGGCACTGAAGTGCCCCTTCATACTACGCCCCAGGATCGCCATCAGCATGATCGCTCCCATGGTCACGTGAAAGCCGTGGAACCCGGTCAGCATGTAGAAGGTGGAGCCGTAGACCCCGGACTGCAGGGTCAGGTTGAGATCGCCGTAGGCGTGGATGTACTCGTAGGCCTGGAAACCGACAAACAGCAGGCCCAGAGTGATGGTTGCGACCAGTCCTCTCACCAGGGTCCGGTTATCATCCTTTTTCAGTCCCCAGTGAGCCCAGGTGATGGTCGCACCACTGGAGAGCAGCAGCAGGGTATTGATAGCCGGGATTCCCCAGGCCCCCATCGGTTGGAACTGGCCGCCCAGCTCGCCCGGTCCATGGCTTGGCCACATCGGGTCGAACTGGCTGTAAAGGATCTCCCGGGTCACCCCAAGGTAGCCTTCGCCGCCCAGCCAGGGCAGTGCCACATTGCGGATGTAGAAAAGGGCGCCGAAGAAGGCAAGGAAGAAGAACACCTCGGAGGCGATGAACCAGAACATCCCCATGCGGAAGGAGCGGTCCACCTGGCGGTTGTAGCGGTCGGCCAGGTTTTCCGAAACCACGTCACGGAACCAGCCATAGAGCAAATAGGCGAACAGAAGCAGGCCGCCGATCACCAGAAACTTGCCGACCATCACGCCATTCATTGCGAGCACCGCACCTATCAACGTGGTCAGCAGTGATAGCATGCCGATTATCGGCCACGGGCTCGGTTCCGGTATGAAGTAGGCGTCTTGTTGTTGTGGTGTCGACATGGGTCGTGATTCCTCTGGTTGGGCGACCGGTCAGCCTTTCCTGCCGCTGCTTGCGTTCCCGGCAGGCTGCACCAGCTTCATCAGGCTGTAGGAAAGGGTCAGCGAACGGACCTCGTCGGGCAGGTCGTTCGAGATCATGAACTTGAGTGGCATTTCAACCGATTCGCCGCCCGCAAGCGTCTGCTGGTTGAAGCAGAAACACTCCAGCTTGTTGAGAAACGGTGTTGCCTGCCAAGGAGCTACACTGGGGATGGCCTGCCCGGTGATCGATTCGCTGCTACGGTTACGGGCACTGAAGTTGACCTGGTAGAGCTGTCCCGGGTGAACCTTCAGGTTGCGCTGCATCGGCTCGAACTCCCACGGCAGGCTGGGATGTACCGAGGTGTCAAACTTGATGGTGATCGTGCGGCTTTGAATCCCTTGCGGTTTATCTGCCTGTGACACCTCGGCCCGGTTTATGGTGGCGTTTCTCACGTTCACCGACTGGATGCCGGTGACCTGGCAAAGCAGGTCGTAGAGCGGCACCAGGGCGAAGCCGAAACCGAACATTCCCAGTACCAGCAGCGATAGCAGCCATACGGTACGTTGCTTCTTTCGGGCCAGCGGGTTGCTCTCGCTGTTCACCGGGTCGCGCTCCCGAGAACCTTGAAAATGTTCTGCCAGAACGGGAACGAGGTGGCGAACACCAGCAGGGCGAATCCACCAAACAGCAGTGCAAGCCGGATGTTCCTTCGTTTCAGGTCATCCTGTTGCCGGTTCATGCGACCTCCTTGCCGATCTTCGGCGGGCTCTCCCAGGTGTGGAACGGAGGTGGCGATGCAACCTCCCACTCCAGGCCCTTCGCTCCCTCCCACACCCGGCTGGTTGCCGGTTCGCCACCGCGAATAGTCTTGATGATGATGTAAAGGAACAGCAGGTGACTGAAACCGAAGATCATGGCACCGATGCTGGAGATTGCGTTGAACTCGGTAAACATCACGTTGTAGTCGATAATCCTGCGTGGCATCCCGGCAAGCCCCAGGAAGTGCTGCGGGAAGAAGGTGAGGTTAAAGCCAATCACGTTGATCCAGAAAAAGATTTTGGCCAGTCGCTCGTCGTACATGTGTCCGGTCCACTTCGGCAGCCAGTAGAAGACCCCGGCGAACAGGCCGAACACCGCGCCCGGCATCAGCACGTAGTGGAAGTGGGCCACTACGAACATGCTGTCGTGGTACTGCATGTCGGCGGGCACCACGGCCAGCATCACGCCACTGAGCCCGCCGAAGGTGAACATCAGGATGATCGCTACCGCGAACAGCATGGGTGTCTCGAAGGTCATGGCGCCACGCCACATGGTGGCGATGAAGTTGAAGATCATCAGTCCGACCGGAATCGAGATGATGATGGTGCCTACCATGAAGTAAGTCACCGCGCCAAGAGACATACCGATGGTGTACTGGTGATGGGCCCACACCACCATGCCGATGGTGCCGACCGCGATCATGGCACCAACCATGGACTTGTAACCGAACAGTGGCTTGCGTGCGAAGGTGGGTATCACGTGCGAAAGCACGCCGATCGAGGGCAGCAGCAGAACGTAGACCTCGGGATGTCCGAAGAACCAGAACAGGTGCTGGAACAGCACCGGGTCGCCACCGCCGGCGGCGTCGAAGAAGCTGGTGCCGAAATGACGATCAAACAGCAGCATGGTCACGCCACCGGCCAGTACCGGGACTACCAGGATCAGCAGGAAGGCGGTGACCAGCCAGGTCCAGCAGAAGATCGGCATCTTCATTATGGTCATGCCCGGCGCCCGCATGTTGAGCAGGGTAACGATGATGTTGATCGATGCGAGCACCGAGGAGATGCCCAGCAGGTGGATGGCAAAGATCAGGAAATCCATCGACATGCCGACCTGCACCGAAAGCGGAGGATAGAGCGTCCAGCCGGTATTGATCTGGGTCCCGCCACCGGGGAAGAAGGGGACCACGAATGAGAGGATCAGCATGGTGCCAGCGGCCGGCAGAATCCAGAAGCTGAGATTGTTCATGCGCGGCAGCGCCATGTCCGGGGCGCCGATCATCAGCGGGATCATCCAGTTGGCGAGTCCCGCTGCGGCCGGCATCACGGCGCCGAAGATCATCAGCAGGGCGTGGTTGGTGACCAGGTTGTTGTAGAGATCAGGATCCAGAAGCTGGATGCCGGGCTGGAACAGCTCGGCGCGGATCAGCATGGCGCTGGCCCCTCCCATGAACAGCATGGCCAGGGCGAACAGCAGGTAGAGAGTTCCGATATCCTTGTGATTGGTGCTCAGCAGCCAGCGACGCCAGCCGGTCGGTGTGTGGTCGTGGTGAGCCGGGTCATTGACGGTGGTGGTATAGCTCATGCTCATCTGCTCCTCAGCGCGCCTTCTTGACATCAGCGGGTTGAACCACATCGCCGGTGTTGTTGTCCCAGGCGTTGCGCTCGTAGGTGACGATGGATGCGATCTCCAGGTCGTTGAGACTGCTCCAGGCCTGCATCGCGGTGCCCGGCTTGCCGTTGATCACGATATCCAGATGTGCCTCTATCGGGCCGCTAACGAGGGGTGATCCGTTGAGCGGCGGGAAGGCGGGGGGCAGGCCCATGCCGTTGGCCTGGTGGCAGGCGCCACACTTGGTGTTGTACAGCTCCTTGCCCTTGCTGATCAGCTCGTTCCTGCTCCAGGTCCTGTCGGCGGAGGCCTCTTCGGCTGCGGCGACTTTCAGGGCCTGCTGCTTTTCAACCCAGGCCTGGAACTTCTCCGGTGATACCGATTCGACCACGATGGGCATGCGCGAGTGCCAGGTACCGCACAGTTCGGCGCACTGCCCGCGGAACACGCCCTCGCGGTTCAGCTCCGACCAGGTCTCGGTAACGTAACCCGGGATTGCGTCCTTCTTGAAGGCCAGTTCAGGCACCCAGAAGGCGTGCAGTACGTCGGCGGAGGTATGCAGGAAACGGATCTTGGTGTTGGTGGGCAGGACCAGCCGGTTATCCACTTCGCGCAGGTAGAGATCACCCGACTGCTCTTTCGGTATATACCGGCTCTCCACCTTGATGCCGTGATCCAGGTAGTCGAACTCCCACCACCACTGGTGGCCGGTAACCTTCACATCCATCAGTTTTTCGCCCTTTGGGACGTCCCAGATCTTCTTCAGGACCGCATCGGCGTTGTGGGCGATGGTGAGGTCGACTCCCAGCACCAGGGCCGGCACGATGACCCAGGACCAGTTACCAAACCAGGTGTTGTGAAAGTGCTGGTCGGCCTTGTAGCCCCGGCTCTTGCGGTGAAAGTAGATCGAGTAGATGACGATGGAGAAGACGACCAGCAGGAGAAATGTGGAGATCTGCATGGTCAGCATGTGGATGTCGTAGATCTCCTGCGCGACATCCGCGGCGGGGGGGGGGAAGTTGATGCCGTATTCCGCCCGGGCCGGTTGCGTACCGGTTAACCCGAAGATCATTAGCATTGCCATGCCGGTTAATCTGCTGCACATACTGCTCTTCCCCTGTTGTCACGAAGTGAAAAATACGGGTCAGATATCAAGCTGCATATCTAGTCGACTGCTTACCCCTTACGGCTGTTGTTTTCGCTTGGTATGTCAAATGTTGAATCCGGGGCCACCGAACCGGGTCGGTAATCCGGAACCTGGCGCCACCATATAAAGTATCGTTTGATATGAATCTAACGGGTGGACCGGCTTCAGGTCTGGCCTGAATTATTCTTTGTGTTGCGATTCAGTATCCTGTCTGCAGGTCCCGTTCGCAACCCCACGGGAATCATGGAAACCCGCGCACGTAGACCATCATGATTGAAAATTCCGCTTACCACGTGTTCTGCCTGCGATTGCCTTAAGCATCCATCAGGATCAAAACGCATTGAATTCAGTATGGACCAAGCTCTTGAAAAGGCAACATGGCAGGATTCGGCTGGTGCTTCGTTCCCGCAGGAATGCAGTCGTTGAATACTCTATTACCCCGAAATATTTGGGCTTGAAGCATACTGCTGTACTGATATAAGGGGATAACGCGCGGCGTCTCTCTCCCGAACGCAGACAGCAGGATAGTGCAAATGAGTACAGGCAACGACTCCCTTCTCCACGGCGATCTGCCGGTTCAGGTTCCCGAGGTCAACAACATTACGATGGATGATCCCTGGCGCTGGATCGCCGCCGGATGGCAGGATATGAAACGGGTACCGCTGCTCAGCCTCTCTTATGGTCTGCTGTTCGTGCTTGCCAGTTTCCTGTTGACCGGACTGTTTGTGTCGCTCGGTATGTTTTTTTTCATTCCGGCACTGGCGGCGGGTTTCTTTCTTCTTTCACCCTTGCTGGCGATGGGGCTTTACGAGGTGAGTCGGGTGCTTGCGTCGGATGGTGAACCGACCCTCGGCGGCACGCTGATGGTGTGGCGGCGTGCCACCTTCAACTTGCTGGCAATGGGGCTGGTGCTGTTGATCGGATTTCTGATCTGGGTGCTGTTGTCGAACCTGGTGTTCGCGATCACTTTCACTGGCGTGACGCCCGATTTGGAGAACGCCCTCACGGTACTCTTTTTCTCCGGCGACAGTCCCGCTTTCATGGCCAGCGGTTTGCTGGTTGGGGGTTTGCTCGCCCTTGGCGTGTTCTGTATCAGCGTTGTCTCGGTCCCGATGATAATCGACCGCAATGCGGACGTGATGGGTGCCGTGTACACCAGCGTGCGTTGCGTGCGTCACAATCCACGTCCGTTAATGCTATGGGCGGCCCTGATAGTGATGTTCGTGGGCCTGGGTCTGGTAACCTTCTTTCTTGGCCTGATTCTGTTCATGCCTCTGGTAGGACACGCCAGCTGGCATGCCTATAGCGACCTGGTGGGTAAGAATACGGCAACGCGGTAGCTGGTCGGCCGCGGATCGAATCGAACGTCGGCAAGCGTTATATTCCCCTCTTGAGCCCAGGTTATTTATCCCCTGCTCCGGGGCCTTGAAGACGACCGGACATGTCGGCCGATATGGTCTGCACGGCGCGGATACCCTATACTACGCCGCTTTCAGACAGAGTCAGATTCGGCCACCGGGGCGACCTCATTCCGGCACTCCTCCGGTCCGAATCACCTTACAGGACAGCTTGAACAAGGTGTTAAGCGCAGCAACCGGGGTATCCACCAGATGATCAAGATCAACCAGCACTACCAGAAACTCCAGGCCTCGTACCTCTTCTCCAATATCGCCAAGCGGGTGGCCGCCTTTCAGCAGGCGAACCCGGACAAGGCGCTGATCAAGCTGGGTATCGGTGATGTCACCCGGGCCCTGCCGGAGGCCTGTGTCAGCGCCTTCCATGCGGCGGTTGACGAGATGGCCAGCGATGCCACTTTCCATGGCTACGGTCCGGAGCAGGGCTACGACTTCCTGCGCGAAGCGATCGCCAGGAACGATTTTCAGGCCCGGGGCGCGGATATCCAGGCCGACGAGGTGTTCGTCAGTGATGGTGCCAAGTGCGACAGTGGCAACTTCCAGGAGATCTTCTCCACTGACATCAAGGTGGCTATCACCGATCCGGTCTACCCGGTCTACGTGGATACCAACGTGATGGCGGGTCGCAGTGGCGACTGGAACAGCGAGACCGGCCGTTACGATGGCCTGGTCTACCTGGACGGCAACCGGGAGAACGGCTTCATTCCGGCCCTGCCGGAAGAGCCGGTGGACCTGATCTACCTCTGCTTCCCGAACAACCCGACCGGCTCCACCGCCACCAGAGCCCAGCTCAAGGAGTGGGTCGACTACGCCCGGGCGAACAAGGCTTTGATCCTGTTCGATGCCGCCTACGAGGCGTTCGTGCAGGACGAGACCCTGCCGCACTCGATCTACGAGGTGGAGGGTGCAAAGGAGGTGGCGATCGAGTTCCGCAGCTTCTCCAAGACCGCCGGTTTCACCGGAACCCGCTGCGCCTTCACCGTGGTGCCGAAAGAGTGCATGGCCTATACCGAGGGCGGCGAGGCGGTGTCGGTGCACAGCCTCTGGAACCGTCGCCATACCACCAAGTTCAACAGCGTCTCCTACCCGGTTCAGCGTGCCGCCGAGGCGGTCTACAGCGAGGCTGGCCAGAAGCAGGTGAAGGAGCTGGTGGCCTACTATCTCAATAACGCCCGCTACATCCGGGAGAAGATGGAGGCGCTCGGGTACGAGTGCATCGGCGGTGAGAACTCTCCTTATATCTGGATCGACGGCAAGGGAGACTCCTGGGCCTTTTTCGACAAGCTGCTGAACCAGGCGGCGGTGGTTTGTACTCCGGGCGCCGGTTTCGGCAAGTGCGGAGAGGGGTATATCCGGATCAGTGCCTTCAACAGCTTCGAGAACGTCAAGACCGCCATGGACCGGATCAGCCAGCACCTCTGAAGTAGCCGATTCTCCACTTACAGAACGGTCCACCCGGAACGGACGACCCGGTCCGGGCGGCCCCCATGACATAGACGGAAAAAACAGATCATGCCGATGTCAGCCGATTTCGAACAGCGCCTCAACCCGCTTCTGCAGGGTATTGCCGACCACTACGGCACCCCGTTCCACATCTACGACGAGCAGGGCATCCGCGATACCGGTGAACACCTGAACCGGGTGTTCTCGGGGATAGAGGGTTTTCGCGAGTACTACGCGGTTAAGGCGCTGCCCAATCCGCGCATCCTGCAGATCATGCAGTCCCTCGGCTTCGGCTTCGACTGCAGCTCGGTGGCGGAGCTGCGCCTGTGCCGGGACCTCGGTGCCCGCGGCGAGGAGATCATGTTCACCTCGAATAACACCAGCCAGACCGACTTCGAGGGGGCAGCGGCAGAAGGGGGATGTGTCCTCAACCTGGACGATATCTCGCTTGTCGACAAGGTGCCGGAGATGCCGGAGCTGATCTGCTTCCGTTACAACCCCGGAGAGCGGCGCACCGGTAACAGCATCATCGGCACCCCGGTGGAGGCCAAGTACGGTGTCGCCCACGACCAGCTGCTGGACGCCTACCGGCGGGCCAAGGCGCGAGGTGCGAAACGGTTTGGCCTGCACACCATGCTCGCCTCCAACGAGTTGAACTACACCTACATGGTGGAGACGGCACGGATGCTGCTGGAGCGTGTGGAGTGGATTTCCCAAGAGCTGGACATCCGTTTCGATTTTATCAACATCGGTGGCGGCCTTGGCATACCCTACCGTCCCGAGGAGACAGCCCTGGATATCGACGCCATGGCGCGGGAGATCACCGAGCTGTTCCAGGTATTCGGGCAGAAACATGGCTATACCCCGAAACTCTACGTGGAGAGCGGGCGCTACATCACCGGCCCGCACGGTGTCCTGGTGACCCGGGCGATCAATCGCAAGGAGATCTACCGCACCTATGTCGGGGTCGATGCCTGCATGTCCGCCCTGATGCGACCCGGCATGTACGGCGCCTATCACCACATCACGGTACCCGGCCACTCCGGGTCGGACGAGGTGGTGGACGTGGCCGGCTCCCTGTGTGAGAACAACGACAAGTTCGCCATCCAGCGCACGCTGCCGAAAGTCAGCGATGGTGATCTGTTGTGTATCCACGATACCGGGGCTCACGGCCACGCCATGGGCTTCAACTACAACGGAAAGGCACGCCCCAAGGAGCTGTTGTTGCGCAGCGATGGTTCGGTGGAGCTGATCCGGCGCGAGGAGACCCTGGAGGATCTGTTCGCCACCCTGGATTACGAGGCGGACCTCTACACGCCGGCGGACTAAGCCCCGCATGCGGGGTCTGCCGGGCGTTCAGTGGGCCATCCAGATCCAGACCAGTACCCCGCCCAGCAGCATCCGGTAGATGACGAAGGGCAGCATGCCGATACGGCTGATCAGTTGCAGGAAGTAGTGGATGCAGAGGTAGGCCGAGGCGAACGACAGCAGCGCGCCGGAGGCCATCGCCAGCCAGTTGACCGGGGTCGGATTGAGTACCAGCTCCAGCGTGACCATGCTGCCGGACATCAGAATGGTGGGAATCGAGAGTAGGAATGAGAAGCGGGAGGCGGCCTCCCGGGTCAATCCCAGCATCATGCCCGCAGTCATGGTGATACCGGAGCGGGAGGTCCCCGGAATCAGTGCCAGCACCTGGAACAGCCCGATGATCAGGGCGTCCTTCCAGCGGGTGGTGTATTCATCCCGGTTCTGGGCGCCGCGGCGGTCATACCAGAGCAGCAGCAGGCCGAAAAGAATGGTGGTGGTGGCGATCACCCCGACCGAGCGCAGGTCGTGTTCCACCACGGTGATGAACAACTCTCCCGCCAGCATGATGGGCAGGGTGGCGATGATGATCATCCACACCATGCGTGAGTTCCCGGTCTTCTTCCCGCCCCTGGGCAGGGAGCGGAAAAAATCCCCCGCCATGTGCACCAGTTCGTGACGGAAGTAGGTGGTGACTGCCAGCAGCGAGCCGAGGTGAACCGCGACATCGAACGCCAGTCCCTGGTCGTGGTAGCCCAGCAGCATGGGGGTAAGAATCAGGTGCGCCGAACTGGAGATTGGCAGAAACTCGGTCAGACCCTGAACCAGGGCAAGAATCAGTATCTGCAGGCTATCCATGCCGGTTGTCTGTTCCCCGGACTTGCCCGCCCTGCGGGATACGTCGGTCCCATATCATTCGTCGATCCCCGGTTACAGTCGTCGTTGCTGAAACGGTCCCTGTTGCATCCATCCTGCCGATCATGATCCCGGTACTCCCGTTGTTCCGTGACGCAAAGTGGCCGGAATCATACCGCTTTGCAGGATGGAATTCATGTGCCAGTTAAGCAGGAGAATGTGACAGGGTCATAACGGTGTGCAAGCGGCGTACGGTCGTCAAGGTGGCGGAAAATACTATAGACTTAGAGCGAATGCCGTCGGGAGACCCGGCAACAGGCGGGTAGAGCGGCTGGTACAACAACATGGCCTGGATGCAACGGTTCGCGCGGCGGCTGTCTGGTCCGGTCTTCAGGGATATGAGATCGAGGGGAGATGAAATGATTCCGGTAATTCTGTCAGGCGGTTCGGGTACAAGGTTATGGCCGCTCTCCCGCAGTCAGTATCCCAAGCAGTTCCTTCCCCTGGTAACCGATAACACCATGCTGCAGGAGACGGTGGCCAGGCTGGAGGGGCTGCCGGACCTCCAGTCGCCAATCGTGGTCTGCAACGAGGATCACCGCTTCATGGTGGCTGAGCAGTTGCGCGAGCAGGGAATCAGGGCGCAGGCCATCCTGCTGGAACCGGTCGGGCGCAATACCGCCCCGGCGGTCGCCATGGCGGCCCTGGCCGCAGGGTCGGAGGATGAGCTGTTGCTGGTGCTGGCCGCGGATCACGTCATTTCCGATATCAGCGCGTTCCACCGGGCGATCGCGCAGGCGGCATCCGCCGCGGGCCGGGGGCGGCTGGTCACCTTCGGTATCGTGCCCGTATCCCCCGAAACCGGGTACGGCTACATCCGGCGTGGGCGGAACGCCGATCAGGACGGCTGCTTCGAGGTGGATGCCTTCGTCGAAAAACCGGACCTGGAGACGGCCAAAGGTTACCTGGATGGCAAGGACTACTACTGGAACAGTGGCATGTTCGTGTTCAGTGCCGGACGTTATCTGCAGGAGCTGGAGCGTTACCGTCCGGATATCCTCGAAGCCTGCCGCGAAGCGCACCAGGGCGCCCAGGTCTCACCGGATTTCGTCCGCATGCAGCGCCAGGCCTTCATCGACTGTCCTGCGGACTCCATCGACTACGCGGTGATGGAGAAGACAGACCAGGCAGTGGTGGTGCCGCTGGATGCCGGCTGGAGCGATGTCGGCTCCTGGTCCGCCCTGTGGGAGGTGGCAGACAAGGATGGCCGGGGTAACTCCCTGAAGGGGGACGTGCTGAGCGTGGACACCCGGGACTGCTACATCCAGTCGGAGAATAAGCTGGTGGCGGCGGTGGGGCTGAGCGATATGGTAGTGGTTGAGACCGACGACGCGGTGATGGTGGCACCGAAATCCCGGGTGCAGGAGGTAAAACAGATAGTTGAACAGCTGAAGGCCGCCGGGCGCAGCGAGAGCGAGTTGCACCGCAAGGTCTACCGTCCCTGGGGCTTCTACGACTCGATTGACCTGGGTGAGCGGCACCAGGCCAAGCGCATCGTGGTCAATCCGGGCGCCAAGCTGTCGCTGCAGATGCACCACCACCGGGCGGAACACTGGATCGTGGTGAAGGGTACCGCCAGCGTGACCCGCGGCGAAGAGGTGCTGCTACTGTCCGAAAACCAGTCCACCTACATCCCGATAGGCACCACCCATAGCCTGGAGAATCCGGGGGTGATCCCGCTGGAGATGGTGGAGGTGCAGACCGGCAGCTACCTTGGCGAGGATGATATCGTCCGTTTTGAAGACCGCTACGGCAGGAGCGATTGATGGCGACGCGGCGGGTGGGCGGCTTGTGATCGCCCTGATTGGTGCCGGCGGTGAACTGGGTCGGCGGGTGCAGGCGCAACTCCTGCAACACTACCAGCTGCTTCTGATTGACCAGCACAACCAGGCTGAACTGGAGGCGAACCTGGCGCTTCTGGATATGGCGCTGATACTGACCCCTCCGGTAAGCCATGCCGGTTACCTGCGGCGGCTGACGGATGCCGGCGTACCACGGGTGTTATGTGAAAAACCACTGCCCGTGATACCAGATCTGCATGATCCGCAACGGGCGAGGGTGATAGACCACTACCTGTTCAAGACGCAAGTGGCAGACTGCGTGGACTATTATCGGTTGAATGCCGGCCGGATAAAGGTGATATCCCTCTCGCTGTGTGAACTCAGACGGGAAAAGCGTCCCTGGATGTGGACTCGAGCCGGGCATGGCGGGGTGATTCTTGACCTGGGACACCACCTGGTCTCCCTGCTGGGGTTAATGGCAGGAGATTTTCAGAGCCTGGCGAACGTCACCGATATTGCTCTCAGTGATGTCGAGTATTTCGACCATCCCGGCGCGGCGGAGCGGGCACTGCAGTTATCTTTTGCCTGGGGTGGGAAGCAGGTCATTCTGGCCCTGGGCCAGCGGGGAGAAGAGAGCAAGGAGGTTGAGATGGAGTTGCAGGATGGAACAAGGCGGCGCTTTGATCTCTCTGACCGGGTTGACTACCGGGCAGTTGTTGCTGCCGGCCTGGCGCAGGACACCTCCCCGCTGCTGGAGTGGGACGACGCAGTTGAAGTGAGCCGATTGCTTAATCGCATGCTGGAGAGGATTGATGGCTGAACCAGGAGAGGAGCTCATGCAGGAGTCCACCGCAGTTGAAGTGGTCAAGGACCTGAGCGATATATTCAAGCACCGGCATCGCTTCTACTGGAGTACCTATTACAAGCTCTTTTTCTACCACCTGGTGATCGTTTCTCTGCCCTACGTGATCTATCACTTTCTCAAGGGGTACGGTTATATGGATGGAGGGCACCCGACGATGGTATCCCTTCTGACCTGGCTCTCCTGGGCGTTATGCGGGTTGAATCTTGTCCTGATCTGGCGCAGTAAGATCTACCTGGGGGGCGAGGATCTGCGCCTGCGTATCGTTCACAAGGCAATTCGGGAAATCTACCTGAAATCGTTCGGCATCAACCTCTATCCGGAAACCGGCGCCCTGCAGGCACAGGCCAAGTGTGCCGAGGAGTGCAATAACAACCAGGGCATGGAGGCCTCTATCGCAGGCCATATGGAGCGCTTGTTTGTTGGCCTGCTGATGCTGGTTTCCGTTCTTGGAGCCGGGCTCTTCACCCTGTTGGCCTCGACCCTGCCGGCCACCTGACGGGTCTTCAGGATGGGTCTCAGTTGACCCGCTCCTGGATCGCTTGCTCCAGGGCCTCGAACTGCTCCCGGTGGCTGAGCGGCCTGTCGTCGGTACCGGTGATGAAGAAGGTGTCTTCCGCCTCGGCGCCGATGGTGGCGATCTTGGCGCTGATCAGCTTGATATTGCAGCTGGCGAAGGCGAATCCGACCTGGGACAGGAGTCCCGGGCGGTCATCGGTGACCAGCTTCATGATGGTGCGCTGGTTGCCGTGATCCTGCACGAAGTCGATCCGGGTCGGGGTCGAGAAGTGCTTGAGCTGACGCGGGATACGGCGTGATACCTCCCAGTTTGACGGTTCCGGGTTGGTCAGCGCCTCCCGCAGCAGGTCGCAGATCTCCTCCCGCCGTCCTATCTCCTCCACCGGGCTGCCATCCTTCTCCAGCACCAGGAAGCTGTTCAGGGCCAGGCCGTTATCCAGGGTCTCGATCCGTGCGCTGACGATATTCAGGCCCAGCTGGTCCAGCTGGCTGGTGATGATGGCAAACAGGTCATCCCGGTCCGGGCCGTACAGGAATACCTCGGTGCCGCCCCGGGTACTGGACTTGCGCAGCAGTACCAGTGGCAGCTGTTCCGGCTCGCAGGTGAGGATCATGCGGGTCTGCCAGGCGATCTCCTCCCAGGTGTGGTAGAGGAAGTAGTCCGGGCTGAGGGTGGCCCAGTGGCCCTCCGTGCTGGCCGGGTCCATGCCCTCCGATTTCAGCATGTGCAGGGCGCCGGCCTGCTTGTTGCTGATGATCTCCTCCCGCTCCTGGGGGTTGTGCAGTCCGCGCAGCAGGGCCTGCTTGGTGGCGATGTAGAGATCCCGCAGCAGCGAGTTCTTCCAGCTGTTCCACTTGGCCGGGTCGGTGGCGCGGATGTCGGCCATGGTCAGCAGGTAGAGGTAGTCCAGCTGCACCGGGTTCTTCACGATGCGGGCAAAATGCTGGATCACGTCGGGATCGCTGGTGTCCTTGCGCTGGGCGGTGATCGACATCAGCAGGTGGTTCTCCACCAGCCAGGAGACCAGGCGGCTGTCGTAGTCGTTCAGGTCGTGCAGCTTGCAGAAATCCCACGCCTCCTTGGCCCCCAGCTCGGAGTGGTCGCCGCCGCGCCCCTTGGCGATATCGTGGAACAGGGCGGCCAGGTAGATCAGCTCGTGCTTGGGCAGCTTCTCCATGATGTCGCTGCACAGCGGGTACTCGTGGCGGTACTCGGGGACGGTGAGCCGTCTCAGGTTGCGAATTACGAACAGGGTGTGCTTGTCCACCGTGAACACGTGGAACAGGTCGTACTGCATGCGACCCACGATATTGGCAAACGCGGGCACGTAGCGGGAGAGAATGCCGTAACGGTTCATGCGCCGCAGTTCGTGGGTGATCCCTTCAGGCTGGCGCAGGATCTCCATGAACAGGCTGCGGGCCCGGATATCGGCCCGGAAACGGTCGTCGATCAGGTGCCGGTAACGGCGGATCAGGCGGATGGTACTGGCCCTGACACCGTTCAGCTCCTGGTGCTGCTCCATGACCAGAAACAGCTCCAGCAGGGCCAGCGGGTTGCGCGAAAAGACCTCCTCGTCCACCACCTCCAGGAACCCGCTTCGCGACTGGAAGCGGCGGTTGATCGGTTTTGGCTCGTCCAGGTGACACTTGAGCAGGATCACCTCCTGGAACAGCTGCAGCAGCATCTCGTTCATGCGCCGCAGGCGCAGCGCGGTGCGGTAGTACTGCTGCATGAACTTCTCGACTCCCAGCTGGTGCTCGTCGTCCTCGTAGCCGAACTGCTTGGCCAGGGTTCTCTGGTAGTCGAACAGGATGCGGTCCTCGCGCCGGCCGTTGAGGAGATGCAGGGCGAAGCGGATTCGCCACAGGTGGTCCTGACTGTCCATCAGGTCCAGGTACTCCTCCTCGGTGAGGAAACCGTGCACCACCAGGTCATGCATGGTCTGGGCCCCGTAGTGGCGCTTCACCACCCAGCCCACCATCTGGATGTCGCGCAGCCCGCCCGGGCTCTCCTTGATGTTCGGTTCCAGGTTGCTGATGGTCTCCTCGTAGCGCAGGTAGCGCTGCTTCTGCTCTTCCCATTTGGCGGTGAAAAAGCGCTCGCTGGGCCAGATCCGGTCCGGACCCGTTGCCTCCTTCATCTGCTGGTACAGGCTTTCCTGGCCGATCAGCAGCCGGGACTCCAGGATGTTGGTGGCGACCGTGATGTCCTGTTCCGCCTCGCGCACGCATTCGCCGATCGTGCGCACGCTGTGGCCGACCTCGAGGCCGATGTCCCAGAAGAAGGTGAGCAGTT
>JAPHTA010000219.1 GCA_026196475.1 Sedimenticola sp. | reverse complement strand
GTTCTTTACAGTTTATGGTGGGCGTAGCTCAGTTGGTAGAGTCCCGGATTGTGATTCCGGTTGTCGTGGGTTCGAGCCCCATCGTCCACCCCATAAATCGGGCCATTAGCTCAGCTGGTAGAGCAGTGGACTCTTAATCCATTGGTCGAAGGTTCGAATCCTTCATGGCCCACCAATCGGTAACGAAGCCCGGACCCAGTGTCCGGGTTTTTCGTTTTCAGAGAGCGCATTCGAACCTTCGACTTCTAACAAGCCTGGTTCGACAGCGTAGCGAAGCGGAGCTGCAAGAGGCGGCGCAGCCGCCGAGTCATCCTTCATGGCCCACCAATAGCAAACGAAGCCCGGGTGCCAACCCCGGGCTTTTCTCTTTTTGGCTTTCTGTCCTCTCGCTTTCGCGAAGGGGATGATTGGCCTATTTTTGAATGGTTGCCAGGTAGAACACCAGCTTGAGAATGCGTGCTTCGACCAGTCCTGGGTGCATGGTGTCGTAGGGACCGTACTTGTCTATCTCCTCCTGGGAAAACTGCCGGCCCCAGACCGGCATGTCCCGGTCGCCGTGGGCACGGCTTGCAGATGGATCCTCGATCACCTTGTAGATCTGCTGGAACGGGAATCTGCCATTGTTCCTGCTGGCGATCTGGGTCAGATCAGCAGGCGCCTGTTTCAGAAAATCGAGGAACGGGCCATTTCCCTTTCCGTCCATCCCGTGGCAGGCCGCGCAGCTGTTTTGAAATTCAAGTTGTCCAACAACGGCTTCCTCGGCATAGCCCGGAAAAACAGCCAGGCTGGCGACGACAAAGGCGAATGAAGCGATTGCTTTTTTCATCTTGTACCTCCCTTTATTTGTGTAATAACCCCTCTTCTTCTTCTACATCCCTACTTATAGTAGTAGATCAATCCGGTCGGGAGTGCACTGGTATTCAGGCGCCGGGTGATCTGGGTCATCGCCTCATGGCTCTGCGCGAGGGGAGGGCATGAACCGGGTTCCCCGGAATCGTGCCACTCGTGTCCCCTTCGCAATCCCGGTCACGACGAGGTGGCATCTGGACCGTCGAGCGAGCGGACGGGATGCGAATCGATTTGTGCCAGATCCCCGAGTTGATGTGCGAAATCACCGCTTGCTGATGCTTTATTGCCCCTGTTTTCTCCTTTTTAACCCCACTTGTTCCAGGTAATTAGCGCAAGGCTTCCCAATATGTAATATCGCACGCGGTTGGGGGGGCCAGGGAGAGTCTCTCGCGCCGGAGGCCAGGGAGGGCGCACGTAATAAAAACAACAGTGAGCACACGATGAACAAGAGAATTTCAGGTACAAGTTTGAAGACAGGGGTTCTGGTCGCTCTGCTGCCACTCTCTCTGCCGCAGGTGGCGGTGGCGGAGGATACGGGACACCAGATCATGGTCACCGCGTCCCGCACCGAGCAGGCGGTGGCGGATGTGAACGCCTCGGTCCAGGTGATCGATGCCGAGCAGCTCGAGGCCTACTCCGGGCGCAGCCTATCCGAGGTGCTGCAGTTTGCCACCGGCACCGTGGTGCGGGACCTGGGCAGCAGTTCCAGTATCTCGATCCGGGGCTTCGATTACGGCCACACGCTGCTGCTGGTGGACGGGCTGCGGCGCACCGAGAAGTACGCCGGCAGCAATATCAACAATATCTCCCTGGAGAACGTGGAGCGGATCGAGATCGTGCGTGGCCCGATGTCGGCGCTCTATGGCTCCGAGGCGCTGGGCGGGGTGATCAATATCATCACCCGCAAGCCGACCGGCGAGGTGCGCAGTTCGGTAAAAACCACCTTCGGCCAGGCCGAGGGCGGACAGCGTGAGAGCTTCCTCCTGCACGGCACCACCGAGTGGGGCAGCGAGCTGATGGGCAACCGTATCGGTGTCGAACTGAAACGGCGACGACCGTTCCGCGAGGACGAGAGCAGCCCGGTGACCGATCTCAACGAGGAGCAGCGTACCTTCCTCACCTACGAGGGGACGCTCAACCTGAACGACAGTGATCAGCTCTCCCTGACCGCCGAGTACCTGGAGCAGGATGACTCGGGACTCGCCTTCGGCACCTCCTACTACGAGCGGGTGGAAGAGGAGGAGCGTTACTTCCTGGCGCTCAAGTACTCCGGCCTGGTGGGCGAGGGGGTGCTGGATCTTCAGGGCGGGTACGGCTCCAGTGATGCCCGGGTCAATCGTGGCACCACGCTGGACGAGACCACCGTGTTCAACCAGCGCCAGGTGGAGGCCACCTACGCGATCCAGATGACTCCCCGGCACATGGTCAATGCCGGGCTCGGCTACCGGCTGGATGACGCGGAGATCAGTACGCTGTCGAGCCGGGCGGAGCGCGAGGTTTACGACCTGTTCCTGCAGGACCAGTGGGATATCACCGATAGTGTGAACCTGACCCTGGGCGGTCGCTATGATCGCTACAGCGACTTCGGCAGCACTTTCAATCCACGCTTCATGCTCTCCTGGCGGCCCAGTGCCTGGACCTTCCGCTTCGGCTATGGCCAGGGATTCAAGGCCCCGACCCTGCTCAATCTCTACATGACCGATATGGTGCGCGGGCCCTACGTTATCCGCGGCAACCCGGATCTGCAGCCGGAGGAGTCGAAGTCCTTCGAGGCGGGGGTGGCCTACGCGTTCGAGCGTGGGCGGGTGGAGTTGTCACTGCACGACTCTAAGATCGACAACCTGATCGAGGCCGAGTTGACCGGCAACAACATCGGCTGGCGTTCGGAGATGCTGTACGGGAATGTCTCCAGGGCCGAAATCCAGGGTGCGGAAGCGGTGCTGAACTGGCGCCTTGCCGG